>PMZA01000494.1 GCA_003170595.1 Armatimonadota bacterium | reverse complement strand
GAACCGCGCCTTCGCCCCACGCCCGAGCCTTCCCGCCGTGAACCCCGCCAGCCCATCCGCCCCGGCCTCCGCATCGACGAGCAGCGACTTCCCCTTGATGCTCAGCGTCAGCGCATACTCGACCCCTTCCCACTTCCATCGCGTCACGATCGCCCCGCCCTCAGCCTTCGCGCTCACCAGCGTCGCCGGCCTTCCCGGCCTCGGCGGCCCGACGACCTTTCCGCCCACCTCCACCAGCGGCCCACTCTCCGCCGCGATCCTGACCGCATCGCCGCCTTCCCACTTTGCCTCGACATCATCCAGCGTCCCGGCCGCCGGCCGATAGGTATACGTCAGCCGCCCATCCTTCCCCTCATACGTCAGCCGCCACTCATCTTTCCCCGCCTCGACCGCATTCCTGTAGGCCCCCGCCACGGCCGACGCAGGCAGCGGCCCATCCGCCGTCGTTGGGATCGGCGCATCCTCAATCCGCGTCGTCGTCGCAAGCTCTGCCGCCGCCGTCTCCTTGGCGAAGCTCAGCGTATCGAGCGCCAGCCACTTCGCGATCTTATTCGTGCATCCCCAGAACCCGACGCCCTCGCATACCAGCGGCCGCGGCCAATCCTCCGGCAGCCTCACCCGGTGCACGAACCAGAACGGCGCGTTCACCGTCACCGGGAACACGAGCCTGTGCGCCTGTCCCTTCGCATCTTTGATCTCGAGGTACCCCTGCAGGATCGGGCTCTCCGTGCTCCCGATCTCCGCCCATCCAAACGCGTTCCCGAGCACCCACAGGTACGCCACGTTCGCATCGGCCCCGACCGCCATCGCCTTCGCCGGCCTCAGCACGAACCCGCTCTCCGGCGCCTTCCCGAGGTAGGTGACCTTCATCGACGACTCCGACGCGCACAGCACCTCCCGCGTCCGCTCGACCGTCGCGCTACCGCCCTCCACGCCTTCCACCTTCCACGCCGCCGGGTCCACCTCACCAAACCTCACCGCCGGCTCTTCCCTCGGAGCCTTCACCATCGCCCTCGGCCGCACGCCGATCTTCGTCGCCCCACCCTTCCCTTCCGCCGGCGCCAGCCTCACGAACGCGCACTTCTCGCCCTCCACCACGATCTTCCCGACCACCACCCGCCGCGACGCATCCTCGCCCACGAGCGGCAGCCGCGACCCATCGCCGGAGTCCCACAGCCCTGCCTTCACGTACACCTCGCGCTTCACGTCCGTCGGCACGACGACCGCGTCGAAGCTCACGGTCTTCGTCTCATTCGGCCCCCACTTGTCCGACCCCGTCGCGGCCACGACCGGCCTCAGCCCCGGCGCCGCCTGCGCGTACAGGCTCTCACGATCGGCCAGCCGGTCGAAGTGGAGGAACGCCATGTAGTCCCGCGCATACTTTCCGCCGAGGTTGTGCAGCGTCAGCGAGAACTTCATCGCCCGCGCCCCGACCTGCTCGCACGACGCGACGACCATCACGCTCGGCGGCCCTTCCTGCGCCCATGCCCACGCCGCCACGATGATTGCCGCGCCCACCTTCAGCGATCTACTCATCGCCCGACCTCCGCTCGCTCGAACCACGTCCTTCCGCCCTTCGTCACGATGCACCCCACATACGCGCGGTCACTGTCATCAGCGCTCACGATCTTCAGCCGCGCGCCACCGCCCGCGCGGTCATACATCCCGGCGCGCAGGTATATCCTCTCCGGCCGGTTCGCCGGGAGCGAGTATGGCCCGAAGCGCGCGACGAAAACATCGCCCGGCGCCCACTGGCTCGAGTCGGTCGCCTGCCCCGACGGATAGAGGCCGATCGCGCTCATCGGCTTGAGGTCCTCACTCGTCGCGGCCGGCTCGAAGTGGAGGAAGACGTCGTAGTCCTTCGCGAGCTTCTCACCGCAACTGAAGCACGCGACCCGCACGCTGAACGTCCCGGCCTCCATCGCCTCATAGGTCGCGACGAGGACCAGCTTCACCTTCCCCGCCGGCGGCTGAGGTCCGGGCCACGCACGCGTGAACTCCACGCCTGGCGCCTGATCGAGCCGCTTGATCCGTCCGAGCACCGTCGCCTCATCGCCGACGCCGCCGGTCGCATCAATCTCCGCCGGACAGGGCGGGCTCACGTCGACGGTGCCCATCTCGACGACCTCGACGTGATCGCCCTCCCAGTGCGACGTCGGCAGCGGCACGGCCATCGCATGCGGCCCGGGCGCCGCAATCTCGACAGCCTTCCCACTAGCATCAACGAACCTGACCTTCGCCGCCTCATCGCCAGGGAACGTCCGCCCGGCGTTGAGGATGACGAGCCTCAGCCTCACCGCATGCCCACCACTCGGCTCGCACGTCAGCAGGCTGATCGTCCCTCCACCATCCGCCTGCGCACCGGCGCACGCGACGATCGCCATCATGAGCAGTATCTTGATCTTCATGCCAACCGCCTTCGCCGCGCCTTGCCCTTGGCCTTTCAGATTTCTGTAGGGCGCGGGTCTAACCCGCGCCGCGCTTTGCTTGGCTTGTGGAGGGGCCGAGTAGGGTGGCGCAGCGAAGCTGGGCTGGGTCCCCTACCCGGCCCTGTGCCTTTGCCTTTGAACTGGGTTGTCATCCTGATGGAGCAGCGCTTTGTGCTGCTCAGAAGGATCTCCTTTTGGCCTTGCCTCGCCTCTTCATGCCCGCCGCTCCTGCTGGAACCGTTCCGGCGACGCGGTGCCCGGGGGGGGTTGTGGAGGAGCCGAATCTTCAAGCGCTCGCATCGCGAGCGCACGACTCCGGCCCCCGCACTCGGCTCTTCGGCGTGTTCTTTCGCTTTTGGTTGTCATCCTGAGGAGGGCGAACTAAGCCCGACGAAGGATCCCCGGCACCCGCCTGCCCCCAGCAGGACCCCGCCCCTCCGCGCCGAACCTTCCTCCGGGTGATTCCCATGACGCGCCTTTGCCTTTTCCTCTCGGCCCTTATGCTTTCGACCGCCGCCTTCCCCGCGGCCCCCGACCTTTCCGTCCCCATCGCCAACCCCTCCTTCGAGGACGTGACCGCCGACGGCCGCCCCGCCGCCTGGTCGGCCAACCCCGCGGTCTACCAGGTCGACGACCAGGTCGCCCACACCGGCAAGCGTTCCCTCCGTTTCGTGAACGCCGACCCCGGCCGCTACGTCCTCTGCACGCAGCCCGTCGCCCTCCAGGCCGGCCGCCTCTACGAGTTCTCGGTCTGGGTCAAGACGAAGGGTCTCACGGGCGAGGAGACCGGCGCCACGATCTGCCTCGAGTGGTATTCCGACGACGGCAAGTACCTCGGCGGCGCCTACCCCACCGGCTTCAAGGGCGACAACGACTGGACGCTCGTCAAGGGCGTCGGCGGCCGCATCCCGAAGGACGGCACCCACTGCAGCGTCGTCGTCTACTGCCGCAAGGCCATGGTCGGCACCGCCTGGTTCGACGACGTCTCGGTGAAGCGCATCCTCGGCGACCCACTCGCGATGGTGATGACCAAGCCCAACTATCGCGGCTGGCTGCCCACCTCCGGCCCCGGCGAGGTCTCCTTCAAAGCCTGGCTCGACCTCACCGACATTGAGCGCAAGATGTCCGGCCTCGCCCTCGTCGCCTCCGTCGTCGACGGCGATCAGCACGTCCTCGCCACCCACGCCTTCCCCGTCACCGCCACCGAGCCCACCGTCTCCCTCGCCGTCCCATCCACCCTCCCGCGCGGTCCTTACGAAGCCCGTCTCGCCCTCGTCGACAAAGCGACCGGCGCCATCCTCTCCTCCAAGTCCGACCGCCTCGTCAAGCTCGCCGCCGACTTCCACCCGCGCAGCTTCATCGACGAGCACAACCGCCTCATCGTTGACGGCAAGCCCTTCTTCCCGCTCGGCTGCTACTGGGACGCCGGCATCTTCAAGCCCGACCTCGCCGCCCTCTACGCCGACAGCCCCTTCAACTGCCTGATGCCTTACGGCGAGATGAGCGTCGAGCAGATGGACCTCGCCCAGAAGCTCGGCCTCAAGATCCTCTTCTCGATCAAGGACTCGTACTTCGGCTCGACCTGGTGCCCGCCCTCGATCAAGTCCATCGCCGACGAGCGCACCTACATCGAGTCCTTCGTGAAGCAGTTCCGCGATCACCCGGCCCTCCTCGGCTGGTATCTCAACGACGAACTCGGCCTCGACCTCCTCGACCGCCTCACCGCCCACCAGCGCATTGTCGAGGAGCTTGACCCCAACCACCCGACCTGGGTCGTCCTCTACCAGTTCAACCAGGTCCGCGATTACACGCCCACCTTCGACGCGGTCGGCACCGACCCGTACCCGATCCCCAACCCGCCGCAGATGGCCGGCGCCTGGGCCCGCACGACTCGCGAGGAGGTCGCCGGCTCGCGCCCGGTGTGGATGGTCCCGCAGATCATGAGCTGGAAGTGCTACGACCCGAAGGGCAACGGCCGCACGCCCACCTTCGATGAGATGCGGTCGATGGCGTGGCAGTGCATCTGCGAGGGCGCGACGGGCCTGTGCTTCTATTCCTTCCAGGACGTCCGTCGCGACCCGGACACGCCCTTCGACGTGCAGTGGGATCGCGTGAAGCGCATGGCCGCGGAGATCAAGCAATGGTCGCCGGTGCTCCTCTCGACGGACAAACCGGCGGCGGTGACAGCGGAGGGCGTCCACCTCCATTGTCTCGTGAAGGCCTCCGAGGGAAAGACGTACGTGTTCGTCACGAACGACGGCGAGCGCGACCACATCCTGGCGATGCAGGTGCCCGTCGGGATGCACGTGAAGCGGCTCTCGGACGGCGCGAGTCTCAATACCGACCCCAGGGGCCGCCTCTACGACTACATCCCCTTCGAGGGCATGGTCGTCTACGAACTCTCCTGACCCCTTCTCGCGCACGGCATGTGGAGGGGCCGAGTAGGG
>PMZA01000181.1 GCA_003170595.1 Armatimonadota bacterium | reverse complement strand
CCCTTCGCTCATGCCCCTACGCACGTCTACTGTAGCCGCGGCCTTCTAGGCCGCGGGGGTGGTACGCTGTGGCCCTCTTTGCCTTGTGCCTGGGCCCTTCTGCCTTACGATGTCATCCTGAGTGAGCTGCGCCTTCTGCAGCTGCGAAGGATCCCCCGCTCCACGTTCCCCCCGTCCCGCCCTCCGTCCATCTTGACACCACAGAATCGCCACAACTACAATGCCGCGACCCCACCTCAGGAGGCGCCGCTGCATGCACCCGATCATCCCCATCGCCGCTTTCCTTTTGTGCTCCACGATTATATCAGCGCCCGCCCACGGCGCAAACCTCGTCTCGCGCCTCGGCTTCCCCGCCGATGCCCGCGTCCTCATCATCAACTGCGACGATTTCGGGATGTGCCACGCCGAGAACTTGGGCACCTTCGACGCCCTCCTCCACGGCGTCGCCACCTCCTCCACCGTGATGATGCCCTGCTCCTGGGTCCCGGAAGTCGTCGCCTGGAAGCACGATCACCCGGGGGCCAACCTCGGCGTCCACCTGACCCTCAACTGCGAGTGGGGCCACTACCGCTGGCGACCGCTTCTCGGCCCCACGGTCCCCAGCCTCCTCGACCCCAGCGGCTACCTGTGGAACGACTGCGAGCCTCTCTGGGCCCACGTGAGCGAGGACGACGCCTACCGTGAGTGCCGCGCCCAGGTCGAGTATGCGATCAAGCTCGGCCTCGACCCGACGCACCTCGACAACCACATGGGCAGCCTCCAGCTTCACTCCAAGCTCTGGCGGGTCTACCTCCGCCTCGCGAAGGAATTCCACCTGCCCCTCCGCCTCGCCTCGGCCGCGATGTACGACCACCTCGGCTCGCCCGGCCAGCNNCGAGGAGTATGACAAAGCCGGCATCCTCGGCCCCGACAATCTCATCTTCCCGAATAGCTCCATGTATCCCAAGCCGAAGACCCTTGCCGACGTCCCGGCGTATTACGAGAAGATCCTCCGCGGCCTTCAGCCCGGCACGGTCACCGAGTTGTACCTGCACGTAGGCATCGACAGCCCGGAGTTCGAGGCAGTCTGCGGCAGCCACGCCTGGCGGCAGGCGGATCACGACTGGCTCGTCGCGCCCTCGACGCGCAAGTTAATCGATGACCTGGGGATCAAGCTGATCAGCTACCGCCCCCTCCGCGACCTCATGCGCAAGTAGTGCTCCCAGGCTGGGGCTGGCGCGCCGTGGCCTTCCTTATCCTTTATCCTTCCGCTTTACGATGTCATCCTGAGCGCACCGCCTGACGACGCCCGACGACGTCCCCGCGAAGGACCTGGGGTGGCCGCGTCTCAACCAATCGTCCGCGGGGCTTTGCGTTGCCTTTTCCCTTTCCTTTCCTCTCGGCACTAGCCCCCTTCTCTGGACTGCCTTCCCCCTCCAGCGTAGCCTCTCCCTTGCCCCTTTCGGCGCCCGCCTTGCGCGAGGGGGTGGCATCAGGGCTCTCCCTTTCGACCACATGGACCTCACTGTAGTAAGCATCGACCGCGCCACCGATTTCCTCCGCATCGCCTTCCCGCATTTCCACGGCCTCTGCGAAGCCGCCGGCTTCAAGTGCCAGTGGATCCACGAGAGCCCTTAGCGCTTCCGCCTCTACGTGACCGACCTCGACAACAACATGTGGGAGTTCATCCAGTGCCTTGCCGACGACCCCGCCGTCCAGAATGACTACTCGATCTGACGCGCCCGAATAAGCAGCCCCGCTCGGGGGTAGTATTATCTTGTCAGGGGAGATACTCGTCTTTCCCGGGAGGCATCCCAGCGATGCGAAAGGCGTTTACGCTCATCGAGCTTCTGGTCGTCATTGCCATCATCGCNNCCATCCTCTTCCCGGTCTTCGCCAGAGCCCGGGAGAAGGCCCGCGCCACAAGCTGTCTGAGCAACCTCGTCCAGCTTGGCCTCGCCGCTAGCATGTACTCCCAGGACTACGAGGAGACCATGCCCCCGGCCCTGACCTCCAACGTTACCGGCTCCTACACCGTCTGGCACCTTCTCCAGCCGTACATCAAGAATACCCAGATCTACATCTGCCCCTCCGACGCCAACTCGCAGACCATGACCGACATCGCGAACAACCTCAGCGGCCTCAAACTCCCCGCCTGCCCGACCGCCGGCTACGGTCCCATCACCTACAATCCCAACTTCTCCGTCTTCGGACTCGCGCCCCTCGGCGTCAACGTCCGGACCCTCGGCGAGATCCCCCGCCCCTCTGAGACCATCGCCTTCTACGATGGCGTTCTCGCCACCAACGGTACGCTGCCCGGCGTCGCGGCGCCCTTCGGAGCCCCGGTCCGCGCTCGCCACAACGACACCGCTCAGGCCGTCTACGTCGATGGCCACGCCAAGGCCGTCCATTGCACCCTCAGCGCGGCCAACGCCTGGAATGCCATCAACGGCGGTCACTTCGACTCCTGGGTAGTCGGAGGCAGTCCCTACGACGGCCGCACCGATCTTCAGGGCATCGTGACCGAGACAGGGACCTTGACGCCCTGAAGGCGGTCCACGCCTTCTTCGCCTGAGTCCTGGCCCGGGCGGGTCCACATGTCAGGCGCTCGCCCTCTCGCTATCTTTCCCCGACTTACTTTGGCCCGGCTCGCGTATTCCCCAGGCGAAGGGGTACAATAACGCCACAAGTGGCCACCATTCCTTAGTTTTTGCGTACCATCCGATGCGACGAGGTCCGACACTAGTTGAGCTTGTGCTTTTCTCGGCAGTCCTCATCGTCATGGCCTCCATGACGATGCCATCCCTCGCTACCGTCCGCGCCCGTTCCCGCGGCAATTCCTGCGTCAGCAACCTCAACCAGCTCGGACTCGCGAGCCTCATGTACGCCCAGGACTACGACGACCGCTTCCCGCCCGCCAGGTATCGCGTCGGCGGTCAGACCTACTCGATCCTTCATTTTCTCGCGCCCTATGCTCAGCGGTCCGAGTATTGGCGGTGTCCCTCCGATCCCTTCCCCGCGACCCGCGATGATTTCCTTTGGATCGCCAGGCGTCACGGTGATCCCTCGTACCCGCCCCTCGCCATCGAGAGCGTGAGCTACGGAGTGAACCATGCGATCGTGGCGCCCACCGGCCGGCCGCCCTATCTCCTCGACGAACTCGCCCGCCCTCCCGACACGGCGCTCTGGTACGACGCCCTTCTCGCGACCGACGGCCAGTCGATAACCTGGCTGGCATCCCCGCGGCATGGCGGGTTCTGCAACGTGGGCTACTGCGATGGAAGCGTGAGGCCCATGCACTGCACGGCGGACACGGCGGACTCGGCGCTGGTGACGGTGCGGTATGCACGGACGCGAACGGGGGAGAGCTCCTACCTGCCTCTGTGGCGCGTTGACCGCGGGCCTTACGCGGGTCAGTCCGAACTAAACGGGGTCATCGAGAGGGATGGCAAGCCCCTTTCGGCCGCCCGCGCCCCAGCTGCCCCAAGCCACCACTAACCTCCCAACGGAGCCTCTGCTTGGCTTTCTGCCCTTGGATGTCACCCTGAGCGCCAAGCGACGCGAAGCGTCGCCGCGCGAAGGATCCCCCGCAGGCCCTCCGGCCAAAGTCGCACTTCCTAGCCTTTCGCCTTCCCCCTCCCCTTGTTCACCTTCTCCCTCGCCTTTTCCGCCCGCGACGGATACTGCACCTTCGTGTAGGTATACAGCGCCCCCACCGCCACCATGAACAGCGCGACGACGCACAATATCCCCGCCGGCATCGCCACCCACCACGGTATTCCGCGCGCCACCATCCACACGAACAGCGCTGCCCCACCGATGAGCGCATACATCGCCCGGTGACTACTTCTCGCGAACGCCCGCCTGAGCATCGACATGACGGGCGGCCTTATAGCATAATTGCCCCGCTCGGGCCAGCCTTCGCCCGCACGGGACAACTATGCGCATCGCCTATCTCGACATCTTCTGCGGTATCAGCGGCGACATGCTCCTCGCCTCACTTCTCGACGCCGGCGCCGACCCGGCGGCACTCCGCTCCGCCCTGTCGTCGCTCGCCCCCGGTCTCTGGGATCTCCACCCCGAGCCGGCGATGCGCAGTGGCATTTCCGCCACCTCCCTCCACATCGTCCCGGCCGGTGAGGAAGCTCACGCCCACGAGCATCACGCCGCCCACCACGGCCACCACCACGGCCCGTCGCGCTCCTATCACGAACTCTCCGCGATACTCGCCGCCTCATCCCTCCCGCACGCCCTCCGCGATCGCGTCGCCGAGATGTTGCGCAGCCTCGCCGAGGCCGAAGCCGCTATCCACGGCGTCGCGGTGGAGGACGTCCACTTCCACGAAGTCGGCGGCCTCGA
>PMZA01000237.1 GCA_003170595.1 Armatimonadota bacterium | reverse complement strand
CTTCATGAATAGACCGGGCTAGGTGCTGGCCATTCCGGCCCACAGTGCTCCAGCCCCATAGAAATATAGGGCAGGTTGCGCCACGCCGCGTCCAGGCTCAGTCAACCCTCCCATTGGCGTGGCTCTTGGGTAATAGGCACCGACGGAGAACACCTATTGGCCAGGCCTCTCGCCCCTTTGGGTTGGGCCCCAAGACCCGTCTATACTTACCGTCAACCTGGACGCGTTTTAGGGGGCAAGCTCAGGACTCCTCCGAGGTAAGGTCAGGAGGGTGTCACCGCGGGAGCCTGTAGCGGATCGTCAAGCTGGCGCCTCGGCCGCTGGGTGGCCCGCCAGCACCTCGTCACCCGATCCCATCGCCCGGCGCATGGCCCCGCAGCACACTGGCATGCGGTGATCCGGTCCCGGATACCCGCCGACCCTCTTGTGGAGATCGCCGGCCCGGACCACCACGGATCCGGCCCCATTGATTGTTTCCTCGGCGAACCAAGCGGCCAGTTCTCGCTCGAAATCTGCGGCAGATGGCGGGCTCACTTCGGTCTTTGTCCGGGGTACGATCGATCGCCCCCTCCCTGCGTCCGGGTGAGCGGCTATCGTGTTTCCGGCCGGCGCGTACGGCTCTGCCTGTCCCATCTGAACGTCAATCCTTCGTATGTCGCCGGTGTCCGGGTCCAGCTCCAAGATGGTCATGCCATTCAGCAGGTGGCTGTAGGTGCGGCAATAGTACTCGGCCAACGTCTCGCTGTGTCGGCCGCGGTTGTCTCGCCGGACAACGACGAACCGCACCGTATCCTCGGGGACCTGATGCAAGTAGAGCACGGCCTCGTTGAGAAATGCCATCTTGGCTGAAGGGACGTTGCCGCCTTCCGTCCATGTGTAATTCTTGTACTCCCCAACGTACCGACCGCATGTCGATACGAGGTCGAAGCGGTGTTGCTTGGGCGGATTGCCGATGGAGAGCCGGCAGTCCGACTCGAACTCCACCCCGAAGTACCGAGACACTGAGTCGAAAGCCAAACGCTCGAAAGCCCGGCCTGCCGACGGGTTCTCGCTACTGGCGCGGGCCATATTGCGACCTCCTGTCAGAGCTGGCTTTCCGGCGGGATACGGTTTACGGTGGCACTCAAGTCAGCCGCCGGGCCGAACCCGACCTCGGTCTCGCTTGCGTGATAGATTGCAGCCGCGGCACGCCCGATCTGGTCCTGAAGGCCCTCGAAGTAGACCTCCGCCAGGTCCGCCACCAGGAAGCGCATCTGCATGGCACGCGCAAGCTCACAGGCGCCGCCGGGCCGCGGCATTGCCAGCAGCTCCAAGCGGGCTTCGACTCCGAGCTGCGCCAGGGCCGCGATGAAGTCGATTGCAGCGCTTTGGATAGCGGCGTGGGAGTCGGGTCGCCGCTGGACATCGAGGCCATAGCCCTCAAGCACGACCGTCTGCCACTCCTCCTTCTCGGCGAGGAACACGTGCACGATCAGCTTCGACTCCTCAGGCATGGGCGCCCTCCCCGGCAACGACGGATGGCCTCCGATGTGAAGCGGACGTTCGCCCCACGATCCCGCCCACCTCGTCGGCGTCCCTGGCGGCGAGGTCACCTGCTCCCGAAGGCCCGTTGCTGCGTCCTGGCGGGCCTACAGCGTCTCCGGCGCGCAGGTACACCGTTCAATTCCGCTGTCGTCCGGTGCCTGCAGTTGGGCGGAGGACAAAGCGTGCGTCCCCGACCCTTGTGAGCTCGAACGTTGGCGGCTGGCCAGCCGGCCACGGCGCAAGGCCTCGAGCAATCATCCACCGGCCGATCTCTGCGCCGCGTAGCTCCGTGCACTGCCGCCAGAACGAGGGTGTGAGGGAAACCTCGACCTCAGACTGGCCATCAAGTGAGAACGTGACGGAGCGCCATGCGTGCTCGAAGTGCGCGTTCCGATCCGCACGAGAGATGCGAATGCCGTAGCCTGCGCCCGTTGCTCTAGGCGTGCCGTTATTCCAGCCTTTCGCTTCCACTTCGACCGCCTCCCGGCCTTCCGACTGGTCCCGGCTTTGCCTCACGCCCCTCCCGCCTTCCTGTGGGCCCTGGGGGCCGTTTGCGCAGGGCGAGGCATCCTCCCTTCCTACAGCGCCTTCAGCAGCGCCGCCGCCAGCCTCGCCTCAGCCGGCTTCCGGCCCTGCACCTTCACCTGTTGCGGCCCACGAGCCGAGCTCCACGCTCTTTGCGCTCTTCATGGCCTCCCGCATGATCTTCCGTGCGGCCCTGCCGCTCAGCTCGCCATGCAGAAGCAACGCTTCGGCCAGGGCCTCTACCGCCGGCCAGTTCTCCTCCAAGATCGCCGTTGCCCGTTCTTGAGCCCGGTCGATATAGTCCTCTAGGTCCTCGACGCCGCCCACCATGTAGGAGGCCATTTGGAAGGCTAACTGCATGTCGCTGGAGGCACCGACGCGGTTGTAGCGTCGCGTGTGCATTTCGCCAGCGGTCCCGCCAGAGTCAATGTCTGGCCGGAACCACTCGGGGAAACCGTGGTAGCGCACACAGCCGAGGTATTCATCCTCGGGGATGACCGTCACACTCTCAACCCGCTTCCGCATAGCATAGGCGGCTACAGCGTGACCAGCCTCGTGGTATGCTGTGTCCACCAGTTTTCGGCTCGCCATCACTCGCCACCCTCCTGCAATGCCTCCAACAGAGCCGCCCTCGCCTCGGGCGTGAGCTTACTCAGCGCCTCCGCCAGCTTCGCCACCTGCGGGTCCGCCGGCTTCCGCCCCTGGACCCTCTCTCGCAGCCGCACCGGATCGGCATGCAGGTAGACGCTCGTGGTCCCCAGGTTGGCGTGCCCGAGCAGCGCCTGCACCTCGGAAACATCGAAGCCCTGCCTCAGCATCCGAGTGGCGTAGGTGTGCCTCAACGCGTGGGGCGTCACCTTGTGCCTCCGTGTCACCGGGTCCTGCTCCTGGATGCCGGCTTCCTCCGCTGCGTTCCGCACCATCCTCTCGACCTGTTCAGTTCGCAGCGCCGAGCCCGTCGCCCCCTGCCTCACGGCGCAGAAGAACGGCTTGCGCCCGTTCACGCCCAGTCGCCCCCGCTTCTCGGCCCAGGCTCGCAGCCACCCGCAGGTCTCGCCATCGATGGGCACAACGCGGTCCCGGCCGCCCTTGCCCAGGTTGACCCGGATCGAGCCCTCGGTGAGGTCCACGTCCGAAGCCATCAGGCCGCACGCTTCAGCGACGCGCAGGCCGGCTCCGAGCATCGCCTCCACGATCGCTCGGTTTCGAAGGCCGGTGACGCTCTTGCCTCTGAAGCGCCCTCGCAGGGCCTCCACTTCGGGTTCGGTGAGGACCTTCGGCAATCTCTTGGGTCTGGCGGGTCTTGGCATGGGCAAAACCCCTGTTGTGTTCGGAGTATGCGTATTCTACGTACAAAGTAGAGGGGTGTCAACCCCCATGATAGGCAAAACAGTACAAAATAGCTGTTTTGCCCTTCGGAATCGGCGGCGGCTTCGGTGACCTTGCCGACCTCAGATCGGGTCACGAGAAGACCTCCTTGGTCGCACAGGAGCGAGGCTTCGAAGTCGGAGGAAAGCCGCCATCATCGCTAGAACCCCGTGCTTTTTGCCGACACGCGAGTGCGGGCACGACTGGTGTCGGGCTTTGCTGCAGATTCAAGCCCTTCGGAGCGTCCTGGGTGCTGATAGATCAGGTTCGTCGGGGTTTCGAGACCGGGATAGGAGGTGCCTGTGGCTCCAACCCGAACCTTCAAGTGAGTTCGGCGGTTGTTCAGCCTACGAAGCAACGAGACCCATTTGATATGGGTAATCCCGGTTCTCGCCGGAGTGCGGGTGCAAGAAGCCGGATGTGCGCATCTATCGGATGGCGTGCGAGCGGTTGGGGGTCGAGCCCGAGGAATGCACCTACGTGGGCGACGGCGGCCGGGATGCGGGCGGTGATGATACGGGTGGCGTACCAGGATGAGGATGCGCACAGGCTGGATGCGGAGGAGTGGGACGGGGAGACGATCTCGGCGCTGAGCGAGGTGGCGGGGCTGGTAGGACAGGCGCGGTCATGGTTGACACGTCGCGCGGCTCGTGCTATCACTTAGTAGTACCTGCAGGCGGGCGGCTTGCCTAGAGAGTATCAGGGGGCTTCAGCGTGACTCGGAAAGCTCTTGTGATATCGGTGCTGGTGCTTTGCCTCGGTAGATACCTCGCAGTCGCGGACGTTCTGATCGACACGACGGGGGGGTGGCCTGGCACGACCATCGGACCCTTCGGGGTCGCGCCTTCCGGCGACGAGGTGTTTGGGCAGACAGTCACTGCTCCGCCCTCGGATCCCGAGCTGTACAGCTTCACATTTTACATGCAGTTGCCTACTACGGTTGTCTTCCGTGGAGAGGTATATGCGTGGGGAGGGACCAAGGCGAGTGGGTCGGACCTGTGGGAAGGCGGCCCCCTGCACACGACCAACACCGGCTTGGAGGAGTTTCAGTTTGACACGGGTGGATTGGCCCTGACCGGCGGGCAGCAATACGTGCTCTTCGTGACCACCGCGAAGGATGGTGGATCGGGAGCCGGGGCGGTGGGGTTCACGGGTCTGGATACCTACGGAGGCGGAAACTTCGTGTACTTCGGCGGCAGCAGCACCCCCGCGGATTGGACCACGACGAACTGGGACTATGATGCTTGGGGCGCCGATGACTTGGCGTTCAAGGCGAGGTTCGGGCAGCCGGGGGAGGGACAGGTGCCAGAGCCGGGGACGATGGCGCTGCTGCTGATGGGCCTGCCGATGGGCCTGCTCTGGCGGGGAAAGCGGGTCGAGAAGACGGCTTCCGCCCGCCCGATCTTCCCGCGTTTCCCCGTCTTCGCCCGGGGGTAGTCTTCCAGAACGGACAAATATGTTATAGCATTACGTATGTCGCGCGCCGCGGTCGGAAGAGCCGCGCTTTACTCGGGTAGGAGGGGATGCTCCATGAGAACCGCGATTGCTTTGCTCCTGGCTGCTGGTCTCACCGTGTCGGCCCTGGCGGCCCCGGTCATGACGCCGTTCAACCCCGCCGTGCACGGCTTCAAGTTCGCGAACACCTTCGTCAACGATTTCGTCCCCGCGCTGGATGTGCACACCGGGGGCTTGTGCGGCGGCATGACTTACGCCGTGCTCGACTACTACAACGCCCACATGCCGATCCCCAACCAGGATTGGCGTCCGGCCAACGGAACCCCGCTGCAGCACTATCTCTACGACCGCCAGGTTGAGGCTATCACCTCGAACCTGGACAAATGGGGCGAGGTCGGCTTCAATCCCGGCGGCGCCCGCAACAGCGAATTCTTCCACTGGGGCCTGGAGACCAAGGCCGGCAGCCGCATCGCCGAGCTCAAGTCCTTCATCGACCGCGGCGTTCCTGTGCCCCTCGGTTTGCAGGGCGCGAGCGGCAAGTCCGAAAGCCACCAGGTCCTCGCCATCGGCTACGACATGGGCCGCTACGCCGGAAACCTCGGCCCCAACCAGGGCGACTTCAGGATCTTCATCTGCGACCCTAACAACCCGACCAGGACCATGCGCCTCGCCCCCGACCTCGGTGCCCAGATCTGGGTCGAGCGCGACGAGAGCGACAACGTGGTCAACGGCACCGGCTGGCAGACCTACTTCGTGAACCAGAACTACCACGCCAAGACGCCGCCCAACCTCCCCAACCCCAACTTCCCCAACGACGGCAAGCTCTACCAGCTCATCGCCACCTTCCAGACCGGCGGCGACGACCTCCGCGGCGGCAACGACAACGTCAACCTCACCGTCAACCTCACCAACGGCACCCACCAGTTCTTCCCCAACGTAAACCTCGGCGGTCGCTGGATCGCCAACTACCAGGAGACCGAGGCCGTCCTCCTCAACCCCGCCGTTCCGCCGAGCCAGATCAAGAATCTCGTCCTCGCGGACACCTTCGGCGGTGGCATCGGCGGAGACAACTGGGACATGCTTTACGTCCAGGTCCGCGCCCGAGGGGGTGGCACCCTTGATAACCGCAACTTCGCCCGAGCCGGCTTCAAGCGCTTCACCGGCGACGACAAGGCACTGACCATTGCGGTCAATTCCGGCCCGCCGACTCCCGCCGGTCTGGCCAACCGCCTCCAGCTCAACTTCTGGACCACCGACGACGACCTCCGCGGTGGCAATGACAACATCAACGTGGTGGTCAACCTGACCAACGGCCAGCATCGCACCTTCAACAACGTCAACGCCTCGCAGCGCTGGGCCGACAACACCCAGACCACCGTCAACCTCACCCTCAACCCGGCCGTCCGCCCGCAGGACATCGCCTCCGTCACGATCAGCGATACCTTCGGCGGCGGCATGGGCGGCGACAACTGGAACATGGGTCAGGTCCAGATCCTGGCCGAGGGCAACGGTGTCGACAAGCAGATTGGCTGGAACGGCTACAAGCGCTTCACCGGCAGCGACAAGACCCTGACCATCCCGACGCACTACTGAGCCGACGGACCCTCGCATGGCCTTTGGGGGGCCGAGCGGACGCGAGCCTACTCGCGCTTCCATTCGGCCCGCTCTTTGCTTTCCCCACCAATCCTCGCCCGCCCGGCAGGCTTCCTTGCTTTCCCACCGAACTTGATGTTGCTCCCCAAGAACGCGAACAGGTTGAACGTCAGCATAGACCCGACCTGGGTGCGCCCCAAGGGAGGCATGGGGGAGGGACAAGAAGACTTGCTTGCCCCGAGGAGGTGCGCCAACGGGAGGGTTGACCGAGCCCGGACGCAACGTCGCCCAACCATCCTTTTATGTTGCACAACCGGCAGTGATCTTCGGCGGCGACGCCTCGGCCGCCAGCAGCGCCGCGCCCAGAGCGCCCACCATCTGTGGATCAGGAGGTACGAACACGTTGGTGCCGAGGGCCTCACTCAGCATGGCGACGAGGCACGAGTTGAGTGCGGCGCCTCCGGCGAAGACAACCGGGGCCTCGACCCCAACCCGCTGCAGCATCGCAGCGCTTCGTCGTGCTACGGAGTGATGCACCGCGCGAGCGATGTCCTCCGGCCGCTCGCCCCGGGTGACCAGCCCCACGACCTCCGACTCGGCGAACACCGCGCACATGCTGTTGAGGCGGATGCCCTCGGCGCCGGACAGCGCGGCCGCGCCAAAGTCGCCGATGTCGTAAGACAACGCCCGTGCCATCATCTCCAGGAACTTGCCCGCCCCCGCGGCGCAGCGGTCGTTCATCTCGAACTTCAGCACACGGCCCTGCCCGTCGAGGGCGATGGCCTTCGTGTCCTGGCCGCCGATGTCCAGCACGGTGCGGCAGCCTGGCAGGAGAGCCTGCGCACCCCAGGCGTAGGCGCGGATCTCGGTCACGCTCGGCGCCTCGAACCTCACCTCAGCCAGCGCCCGCCCGTAGCCCGTCACCACGAGGTGATCAAAGGCGACTTCGGCGAGGAGTCGCTCGCAGTCCTGCTCGACGGCCGGTGTCGTGTCGAGCCGCTGGGCGTGGACGACGGCCCCATCCTCTAGCACAACCAATTCGACTGTCCGCGAGCCGATGTCCAGGCCTGCCGACCTCACTGCCGCAGGACCTCCAGGAACGCCTGCACGCGCGTCTGAAGCTGCGGCACGTCCTCCATGCTGTAGTCGGTCTCGAGCTTGAGCAGAGGGATGCCCGCCTCCGCGAGGCTTCGGCCGACGAGGGTGGCCTCCATCGAGTAGGGCGTGCAGAACTGGAGGCAGTAGTGGACCACGCCGGCGGCATCATAGGCGCGGGCCATCTCGGTGATGTGGCGCAGCCGGTCGGGGTTGGGAGTGAAAACGGCGCAGTCGATCTGCAGGTAGCGGTCGGCCAGGGCGTCGAGCAATTCGTCGACGGTGCTCCCGGCGTCGCTGACCAGGTTGCGGGTGCCACGCTCGCCAACGCAGGACTCCTCGCCGACGATGACCGCGCCACTGCTCTCTATGACGTAGGGCAGCTTCCAGTTCGGGGCGGCCATCGGGCAGCCAGAGACGAGCACTCGCGGCGTGTCTGCGGGGACCACGCCCACGCCCGCCTTCACCCGCTCTTCCAGCTCGTCGCACAAATCGTGGAGCTTCGTGGTGAAGCGCACGGGGTCATCATAGAACTGTATCTGGTTGATGAGCAGGGCGTCGCGGCCCGAGATCGGTGCGGGGTTGGCCTGCCGTAGGGCGTTCAGCCGCTGCAGCGCCCTGCGTTTGGCGTTCACCGTTTCGATCCCGGCGCGGAGGCTCTCCGCGGTGATTTCCCGCCCCGACACTTCCTCCAGCTTCGCCGCCAGCCGGCCGATCTCGCTGCGCCAGAGGGCCATCGCCGCCGCCGACTTGGTGTGCGGGACCTCCATCACGTACGTGTCCTTGAGCTGGCAGAAGATCTCGTAGGCTTTCTTCTTGCCGTCGCAGGTGGTCTCGCCGATCACCAGGTCGCACGCTTCGGTGTAGGGGCACAGACCGGCGATCTTGAAGCCGAAGAACGACTTGATCAGCGCGCAGGTGTTCCGCGGCAGCATCTTCTCGGCGGCTTCCGTGCCCACATCGGCGCCGGCGCAGAGGCCCACGGCGATGCCATCGACCGCGAGCACCAGTTCCTCAGGCACATAGAGGCAGAAGCTGCCGATGACCTTCCGACCCTCTTCGCGGGCGTCGAGGAGTTCCTTGACGCGCAGGCCGTGGATCTCGGAGATCACGAAGTTGAAGTAGTCCATCCGCTCGGGGCGGTTCTGCTGCGAGAGATAGATCTGCTTATAGGCATCCCCGAGCACCCGCAGAAGGCCGTCGTGGGCTTCCAGGTCCAACCCGAGCGACCGCCACATCTCCATGCTTTCCGATTGCCTCATGTGCTATCTCCTAGCCGAAGCCCAGCATCATGGACTTGACCCTGACGCCTTCGATGGCTTCGAGGTTGACCTTGCCCCCGGGGAGGGGTTCAGGTTGAATGTCAGTATAAGCCCTACCTGGGACCAACCCAAAGGGGGCGTGAGGCATGGCCAGGAGGGCTTGTCTGTCGGCCCCGATCACCCAAGATCTACGCCAACGGGAGGGTTGACTGAGCCCTGGCGTGGTGTCGTCTGACGCCCTATGTGTTGATGGACCCTGACCAGTGCGGCATGACACAGGTGGCGTGGCCACGGCGCGCAAAGTGTGTCTCGTTCCGGGGTCGCAGGTCGACCCCGGGCCATGCTTGGAAACTCGCATTGCAGGTGGACTAGGATTAGGGGTTCCCACCAAAGTTGCCTGCGCAAGCACGGGACCTGCGAGGCGCCTACTCCTGCCCTTCCTCCGCCACCTGCCCGATGAGCTTCATGAACACAGCGCAGCCGTTGCATATCTCCTGCTTGGCGTCCCAGTCGTGCACGCGCTTGCCACCGCAAAGCGTCCCGGCCAGGAACCAGCACAGATGCCCTTGCCGCGAGCGGTAGGCGATGCACTCGTCGCGCACTTCCGGAGGGCAGTCGGTCTCCTCCCAGCAC
>PMZA01000355.1:15702-27489 GCA_003170595.1 Armatimonadota bacterium | reverse complement strand
GCCGATGTTGTGGATGTGGTTGAAGTCGATGGTGTTGTGCTTGGCGAGGTTCTCCGAGTAGCCCCACGTCCATCCGGCGGAGATGCCCGTGTAGAAGAAGTCGGCGATGTCGTTGTGGGTGACCTTGTTGTCGCCGCTCTGGGCGATGAAGATGGCGACGCAGCCGCGGTCGATGCGCCCGCCGTTGTGGATGATGCAGTTGTCCACAGTGATATGTCCGGTGCGGCTGGCGAGGTCGGGGCTGATGCCGGTCTCGCCGATGCGCACTCCGCCGCAGCCGAGATCGTGGATATAGCTGCGGACGAGGCGGCAATCGCTACAGCCGCGGCGGAACCAGATTCCGTAGCCGCCGAGGTGGGCGATCTCGCAATCCTCGAAGGCGACGTTGTGCGCGCCGTCGAGGACGATCATGCCGGACACGCTGGCGGCCGCCTGACCGTCGCACTGCCCGCCGGGCGGGATGAGCCACTGACCGTGGCGGAAGGAGAGGCCGCGGAAGGTGAGATGCTCGACCGTGAGGCCGAGATTGGCTTCGCCCATCACGCCGAGGAACTGCGTGCAGATGGGCGCGTAGACCTCCGCCTTGCTCATGTCCTCGCCGGGGCGGGGCATGTAGCTGAGCGTGCCGTCGTGGGAGAGGCACCACTCGCCGGGCTCGGTGAGGGCCTCGCGTATATTCTCGACGTGATAGCGCTGGCTGCCGCCCCACTGGTTGATGCCCCACGGCACGCCGGCGGTGAGGCGGAGGGTACGCGTCGCCGGGTCGTAGGATTTCATATGGTGCAGCGAGACTTCCCACGAATGGTAGAAGACCAGCGTGCCCTCGGCGATGTCGGGCCATGCCTGGATATCGCCGGGCCTGGTGACGAAGGCGCTGGCGGATTCATCCACTTTCTGGCCGGTCGCGGGGTCGGTGAAGGGGGCAATCTTGTTGTAGACGTAGTAGTAGAACTTCTTGGGCAGGCGGGCGCGGGTCGCGCGTTTGTCGTTGACGAAGAGCTGCTCGAACCACCACTTGCCGGCGGCGACCTCTGGCACCGATGTCGTCCATACGCCGCCCGGACCGGGCTTGAAGCCTGCGAGGCGGCGGCCTCCGGAGAAGATCGGGTGGGCGCCCGGCGCAGCCTCGTAGGTGACCGGGCAGTCGGCCGTCCCGCCATCCTCCGGGCCGAAGATGACCGGCTCGGTCAGCGAGTAGACGCCGTCGGCGATGATCACGTGGACGGGCCTCGCCACACCGTTCGCGGCCTTGAGCCGGCGCACGGCATCACGCGCGCCCTGCAAGGACGCGACGGGGCCGTCGGACTTGGCCGCGTTAGGGGCGGCGATATGACCCGACCAGGCGTCGTTGCCCTTCGGCGAAACGTAGACCTTCAGATCGCCCTCCGCGCACGAGACGCTCAAGGCGAGACCAATCGCGATCGTTGCCATCATGGCAGACCTCCAGCCCGGGATCCCGCGCAGCGTAACCGCCGTCGTCCGAGCCATCGCAGGTAGTCTTCGCCTCACGACGGCCAACCCCTGCCTGCCGCCGCGCCGGGCAGGAAGGGCGGCATGAGGCGGAGAAGAGGGTCCTGCGAACTGAGACGCGCCGGAGGATACCACAGTGCCCGCTAACCGCAGCTTTGGATTTCTCGCTCTCGGCCTCACGCTTCTCGCTCTCTGCGCCACGGCGATGGCCGACGAGACGGAGGTCCTCTTCGAAGGCAACAACGCAGCCGCCTGGGATCGGTCGCGTGATCAGGCCCGCCTCGACAAGGAGTTCAACGTCGACGAGATCACACCGGCCACTGATCCGGCATCGATCCTCTGGCGCTTCAACCCCAAGGACGCGGCGTTCAACGACATCTTCCTGCACAAGCAATTCTCCGTGCGGTTCAGCGCGATCCGGGTGCGGGTGAAGAACGAGGGGCCGGCGCTGACCCTCGCGGCGAAGCTCGCCGACGCCGACATGAGCGAATGGACCGCGCAGACCGTGCACCTCGACGCAGGCGCCGACTGGCAGTGGGTCGAGTTCCCGGCCGAGAAGTGGGGCGTCGCATCGTGGTCGAGCGACCCCGACGGCAAGATGGACCTGCCGATCCAGTACTTCACCCTCATCGCCTACGACATCGCCAACGGCACGGAGTACAAGCTCCGGGTCTCGCGCGTCGAGGTCGTGTCGCCCGACCGGCCCGTGGCGACGGTCCAGTCGATCAAGCTGCCGACGACGCTGCGCCATGGCGAGACAGTCCAGGCGTCGCTGAGCTTCACCCTCGACAAGCCGTGCATCGACGACGGCGCGTACTTGCAGTTCCGGCGCGGCGGGGTCGACCAGTTCAAGACGCCGATCCCCCTGCCGACGCCGCTGACGAAGGTGGCCGCCGGGCAGAAGATCACGATCGACAACTTCCCGGTGAGCGTGCCGGACTTCGCGTGGGGCGGGCAGTACACGGTGGCGCTGCATATCGCGGAGGCCCATGTCCGACAGGCGGGCCATCCCGACGACAGGGAGGTATGCCAGGTGAGCATCGAGGCGCGGGGCGGCGGCAAGACCGTCGCCGAGGTCAAGCGGCACAACGGGGTGCCGACGCTCTTCATCAACGGCAAGCCCTACAACGGCATGACCTACGCGGCCTACGGGCCGTCGGTCGAGGTCTTCCACGACTTCGCGCAGGCCGGCGTTAACCTCTACACCTTCGCCGCGACGCCGACAGAGTCGGGCTACGGCCTCGCGAAAACCGCCTGGACCGCGCCGGGGCAGTACGACTTCTCACAACTCGACGAGCGCGTGATGATGGTCCTGCAAGCCAACCCCAACGCCTACTTCTTCCCGCGCCTGTACATCCACGCCCCGCGCTGGTGGAGCGAGAAGCATCCCGACCAGTGTGTCCTCTTCGACCCGGGTGATGGGAAGTACATCCCGTTCCTCCACGCCGAGGGCAAGCCCGCGCCGTCGTGGTGCTCCGACCAGTGGCGGCGCGACACCGTCGAAGGCTTGCGGCAACTCATCGCCCACGTCGAGGCATCGCCCTACGCCGATCGGTGCCTTGGCTACCACATCGCCTCTGGCTCGACCGAGGAGTGGATGATGTGGGGCGCCAACGAGGACCAGTGGGTCGACTACTCGCCCGCTAACCTCGCCTGCTTCCGCGCGTGGCTGCAGAAGAAGTACGGCACCGTCGATAAGCTGCAGGCGGCGTGGGGCAACCATGCGGTCACCTTCGCGACGGCGCAGATCCCGCCCAAGACGAAGCGCCAGCACAGCGAGATGAACACCCTCCGCGATCCGGCCACCGAGCAGGCGGTCATCGACTACTACCTCTACAACTCGGACGACGTCGCCGACACGATCACCTACTTCTGCCACGCGGTGAAGGAGATCACGCACGGGCAGAAGATCGCCGGCGCGTTCTACGGCTACATCCTCCAGCTCTGCGGCGAGCAGCGCCAGCAGAACGCCGGGCACCTCGGCCTCGAGAAAGTCCTCGCCTCGCCAGACGTCGACTTCGTCTGCAGCCCGACGAGCTATGCCTTCCGCGGCCTCGGCGGCGAGGGCACGAGCGACATCATGTCCCTCCTCGGCAGCGTCGAGCGGCACGGCAAGCTCTGGTTCGATGAGAACGACATCCGCACATCGCTATCGGGCGGGGCGGTCGGCGAGTGGGGCCGCCCGGCCGATGTGGACGGCGACATCATCCAGCAGAACAAGGAGCTGGGGCGATGCTTCGTCGACGGCACGGCGCAATGGTGGTTCGACGTGGGCGCGAACAAGTACAACGACCCAAAGCTGATGGGTCGCATCGGCGAGTTGGTCAAGGTCGCCAGCCAGGTTCAGGACCTCGACCGCACGCCCGCCGATGAGGTCGCGATGGTCGTCGACGAGAGCAGCCTCTGCTACCTCGGCGTGGGCGACCCGATGGGCGCGTGGCTGCTGGTGAGCCAGCTTCCGGCCCTCGGGCGCATCGGGGCGCCGGTGGGCCACTACCTCGTGTCCGACCTGCCGCTCATCGCCGACCACAAGGTCTTCCTCATCATGACGAGCTTCGCGCCGACGGCGGCCGATCGCAAGGCCATCGACGCCCTCAAGCGCGACGGCCACATCCTCGTCTTCATGTACGCGCCGGGTCTCTATCGTGACGGCAAGGTCGACGAGCAGGGCATGAGCGACCTCACCGGAATCCGCCTGCATGCGTCGATGGGGCCGGGCGCGTTCCAGGTGAAGCTGCGCGGCGGCAACCCGATCACCGACGGCCTCGACGGCGTGACCTACGGCGTCGATCATCGGGCCTTCCCCGTCGTCTATGCCGACGACCCCGCCGCGACGGTTCTGGGCACTCTCGCGGATGGGCATCCCGGCCTCGTCGTCAAGAAGTATCCGACCTGGACGGCCATCCACTCGTCGGCGCCGATGCTACCGACGCCACTTCTGCGCAACATCGCCAAGGCGGCGGGCGTACATCTCTACATCGACACGCCGGATGTGGTCTGGGCGTCGAAGCAGCTGGTCGGGGTATGCGTGAGGGAGGGCGGCAAGCGGACGATCCATCTACCGCGCGCGGCGAAGGTGCGCGATCTCTACGATGGCACCACGATCGGCGAGGGCATCGACTCCTTCGAGGCCGACTTCGCGCCCAACCAGACTCGCCTGTTCGCAGTCCAGTAGGTGGCAGGCCCAACAACACCAGGAGTGAGACGACATGAGGCGACACCGACGGCTGACGCCCCAGCCCGGCCTACCGCCGGAGACGCCGGTTCCCACCGGCGAGAAGAAGGTCGAGCACACCGAGATCGCGCTCATCACCTACGACCAGACGCACTTCGACGAGAAGGCGGTCGAGGCGGTAGAGGACTGCGCGGCGCTCAAGGGCGTTGCGACGCCCACGTGGCTGCGCGTCGTCGGGGTCCACGATGTCGAGATGCTGCAGAAGCTCGGCGAGGGCCTCGGCCTGCATCCGATGGTGATCGAGGATCTCCTGGACACCACCCAGCGATCGAAGGTCGAGTTCTTCGATGACTACATCTTCGTCGTGGCCCGAGTGTTCCGCGCCGACGAGGGGGGCACGGCGGTCGAGTCCGAGCAGGTGGGGCTGGTGGTCTTCGACAACCTCATCGTCAGCTTCGAGGAGGGCGGCGTGGACGTCCTCTCCCCCGTCAAGGAGCGGCTGCGGACGAGCAAGGGCCGCGGCCGACAGATGGGCGCCGACTACCTCGTCTACTCTCTCCTCGACGCGATCGTGGACGCTTACTTCGAGGTCATCGAGCGGCTGGGCCAGCGCCTCGAGGATTTGGAGGAGGCCATCGTTACTGATCCCGCGCCCTCAGCGCTCCAGGCTGTGCACGACCTGCGGACCGACGTCTCCTACCTTCGCAAGTGCGTGTGGCCGCTGCGCGAGGTGATGAGCTGTCTGGCGCGGGGCGAGGCGGTGATGATCGGCGAGTCGGTGACCGTGTACCTGCGCGACGTCTACGACCACACCATCCAGCTCATCGACGCCATCGAGACCTATCAGGAGATCGTGTCGAACCTGGTCGACATCTACCTCTCCGGCGTGAGCAACCGGATGAACGAGATCATGAAGCGGCTGACGGTCGTGGCGACCATCTTCATCCCGCTGACTTTCCTGGTGGGCGTGTACGGGATGAACTTGAAGGGGATGCCGGAGTACGATCTGCCATGGGCGTACCCGGCGTTGTGGGGCGTGATGGTATTCGTCGTCGTCGCCCAGGTGGCCTACTTCCGGCGGCGCAAGTGGCTCTAGCGCAAGGCGGGGATGAGTCTTTCTGTAGGGCGGGCATTCATGCCCGCCGCCAGGGAAGGGGACGATGCGCGGCGGGCATGAATGGCCGCCCTACAGCAAGCGCAAAGATAGGAGATTCTAAGTCCTCAGCATCTTCGCTTCGGCCAGGGCGGCCTTCAGGTGTTGCAGGCCGCGGCCGACGTGGTCCTTGGGATCGAGACTGAAGTCGAAGACCTCGATGGAGCAGTACCGCTCGAAGTTCACGTCGAGCAGCGCCTCGAAGATGGGCACGAAGTCGACGCGCCCGAAGCCTGGCGCCCGCTTGTTGAGGTCGTTGCAGTGATAGTGGAAGAGCAAGTCGCCCGCCGTGTGGATGGCGCCAGGCACGTCCTCTTCGGTGCGCGTCGCGCTGTAGGTGTCGACGATGACCCCGACGTTGGGCAGGTTGATCTCTCGCGCGAGCTTCACGGCCTCGAAGGTCTTCATGATGAAGTTGTTGTCGGTATCCGGGGCCAGGGGCTCGATGCAGATCTTGAAGTCCGTGGCTGCGCCCCGTTCACCGGCGGCGGCCATCGCCTCGCCGAACCGCCCCCACGCCTCGGCATAGGTCACGTCCTCGAGGACGCGACGCTGCAGGGGTGACCCCACGACCATCGCGCCTGCGCCGATCTCGACCCCGAAGTCCACCAGCGCGCGCAGGTAGTCGATGGTCTTGGCGCGGATGGCGGCGTCGGGGTGAGTCGAGTGGAAGCCCTCGGTCTTGGCCAGGACCCAGTGGATCGCCGCGATGGCGACGCCGTTGTCGGCGGCCATGCGACGAAGTTCCTGCCGCCGGGCGGACGAGATGTTGGTCACGTACGGGTCGAGGGTGAAGGGCGAGACCTCGACGGCATCGAAGCCGAGTTCGGCCGCGGCGGAGAAATGCTCGGCCAGCGGCATGTCACCGAAGACCTCGTTGCAGATGGCGAAGCGCACGGCGGTCCACCTCCCCGGATATGCCTCCCTCAGAAAAGTGCCTCGCTCCCGGCCAGGAGAGCGAGGCACTTGAGGGTCAGGTTACTGACTGCGGGTTCAGAGCTCGGGCCTAGAAATGCAAGTCGGTCTTCCAGTCGTAGCTCACGTGGATCCAGCCATGGTCGTCGCCGAGGGTTCCGATGGCGGCGGACCAGCCCTTGCCGCTGTTCCAGCCGGCCAGGTAACCGGGCACGCCCTGGTAGTGCATGATGCCGGCGAAGAAGTTGGGCGTGAAGGCTGCCTGGAGGATGCCGAAGAGCTGATCCTCGTGGTAGTTCATGCCGTAGCCGACCTGGAGGCGGAGGTATGGATCGCGCCACGTCGGCGGGCCGTCGGGCACATGGAAGCTCCAGCCTACGATGGCGAAGGGCGAGATGCGCTCGTCACCGGAGGGCGGGGGAGCATCGCTGGAGGGCAACCACTTCTCGCGGAAGATGTTGGTCGCGCCGACCGTCAGCGCCGGATGCTTGCCGATGACTTCGGGGACGACCTTGATGTAGGCATTGAACTCGAGCACATCGTCGAGCAGGTCCGAGGGATGGACGCCGACCGCGTCGATCTCGGCCCACTTGTTGATGCCGTAGAAGAGTTCGCCCACGTCGGCGTGGCCGATGGGGGCGCCGCCGGGATTCCGCCAGTAGATGTAGGCGGCCTCGACGCCGCCGGGCCCCATCATGTCCACTTCTGGCATGCTGACTATGTCCTTCGCCAGGGCGACGGAGAACACCACGAGCAAGGCAACAAGGATGGTGCAGACGCGCATGATGCCGATTCCCTCCCAGGGGGTGGAGTATGTCCTGCGCATTATATACACTCGTTAGCTATCTGCAACTGACCCCACGACGGGCGTCAGAGCCTACCCGGCACTCGAGGAGGGCCGGATCTGGACGGCCCTGCCTTTCCCCTACGCAGCCGGGCAGCGGCCACGAAGGGCCGCCCAACAGAGAGGCCAACCCGAAAGTCCGCGCCAGCTACTACCCGAGGAGCGCCTTTAGTTCCGGCCGGCGCTTGTCGGCGACCTTCACCAGGTAGGCAATGGCCGCGCCGAGAGCGCTCTGGCCGAGGCCGTCCTCGGTCGTGAAGGCATAGGACATCCGGACTTCGCCGTCTTTGGGGTCCCATTCGAACTTGCCGAGGGACAGCTCCCAGTTCAGCTCCATGAACTTGCGCATCATGTCCGCGACCTTGGGATGATCCTCAGGCACCTTCATCATCTCGACCGCGGCGATATAGACCACGGCCGCTTCCTTGTTGACGAGGATGACGAGGTCCACGTCGCCGTTGTCGGCCTCGAAGCTGAGCGTGATGGCGTTCTTCTCGGGGATCACCCGGTACTTAAGCTCCAAACCGTTCAGGAGCTTCTGCACCTGGTCGAGGTCAACCGGGCCTCCCGCACTGTCGTTGCCGAAGCCGAACATTGCTCTTTCCTCCCAACCCTTGATCCCGGGCCCTTGCCCGGACCTTCGCCTGCGCGTGATTCTTCTCCAGCGGAGGGGCCCATCCTCCCCTTCCCTCGTGCGCGGCAAGAGGAGAGGTTGCTCACATCCCCACGTCGTCGAAGTGGAGCGCCTTCATCCGCTGGCGCAGGGCATGCGCCCCGACGATGCACGGCGCCAGGGCCTCCGTATCGAGGGCAACATAGAAGAGGGACGTGTTGGTGCCGGTCATGGGCAGCTCAATCCACCCGTCCACAGTCGCAAGAACCTGCAGCTTGTCGGCCCAGAAGTCATACACCATCCACGGCCCGGCGGAGTCCGCCCGGAGCTTGATCGTCCGCTTCACGTCCGGCGCGGCGAAGGGCATGGGCGCGATGCCGGGCGTGTAGCTCCACGACCAACGGCTCGTGGCGGGCGCATCGAAGGCCACGACCGCCCGGCCGACACCCACGTTGAAGACCTGGACAACGGCGTCGAAGTCGGCATCACAGGTAGGCTGAACGCCGGACTCGGCGGCGATCGCTCGCATCACGTCGGCATCAAACCGCGAGGCTTCGGGGCCATCGCCTGGCGTGAAGTGGAGGAAGACGACCTGGCTCTTGCCGACGGTGTGGCGCGTGACGAGCGGGCCGTGATCGCCCATGACCAGAACCTCACCGCCCGGGCAATTCACCAGCGGCGCCGAGAACTTGAGCGCCTGCCCCGGCTTCATGAACTGGCTCCACGCCGACGCGACTGCCGTCACCTTGCACTCGCGCACCGCGGTGGACGTTATCGCGCCGAGGCCCAGGATGCCCGCATCATCGCGGCCGCCCAGCCGCGCCGAATCGTCGCGCTGCCACCATCCATCCGTCCGACGAGTAGGGACGAAGCTGTGCGTGACGAGGACACGACCAGGCGCACCGTCGAGCCACTTCCGCAGCAGCGCGAGGTCGCCAACCCTCGGTGCCCACGGCGCGTACGCCACCATCTTATAGCCGCGCGCGAGGGCGCGATCGAGATCCAGGCTCCCGCGCAGGTCGAAGAGAAGATGCGCGCGCGAGAGGCCGGTCGCGAAGCTGTGCGGCTCGCCGAGGGTCATGAAGATGGTCCCGGCTGCCATGGCGGGAGGCCGTTCGCTGATGGCCAGTATCTGCGCCTGGCCCGGACGCGCTGGCTTCTCCTGCCGCGCCTGGAGGAACGCCATGGCCTTCGCCGTCCCATCGCGGAAGCGCTTGAACTGGTATGCGTTCTTGCCGGGGTCGCTCATGTCCTCATAAGTGGCTTCGTCGAGGAAGTCGTTGTCGAAGTCGTCGAACCGGCCCGACGCCGTGAGCGAGTACACGCCCGCGTAGGCGATGCGCCAGTCAAGGTACGGCGAGGAGTGCCCGCCCGCGCCGGTCTCCTGGACGATCGACGACCGCGAGCCCCCACGGTCGGCCTCTTCGCGCAGGTAGGGCAGGCTCGCGTAGCCGGCCTCGGCCTCGAAGCCGATGGCGCCGAAGTACTCGGGGAAGATGTTGCCCACGCCCTCGCTACGGACGGCGAAGGCGTAGTCGCCGCCATTCATCGTGTCCTCGGGGTTGGGCATGAGCCAAAGCCCCTGCCCGCCCTTGCTCTTCATGTACCGGCCCGTGCGGTCGGCGAGCTTCAGCCACTCGTAGGAGCGCAGGTAGAAGAAGGTGGCCATGCAGCGCTTGCCAAGGTCGGTCTGATCACCGCCGGGCTTGGGCGGAGAGTAGGCATCCCACGAGGTGAGGCCGAGGTCGCCGGGCTTGGGGACGAAGCCGTTGTAGGCGCGGAAGTAATCGGCGAAGTGAACGATCGTTCGCTGCCCGCCGTCGCGCGTGAAGAGGCCCTCATCGCGGCCGGCGAGGTCATCGCGAAAGGCGGGGACGTAGGCGTCGGCATAGCCCCAGAGCGTCTCCCACCACGGGAACACGTAGTCCACAACCATCCACGTGCCGAGGCCCGCGGCGATGAGTGCGTCGACCTTCTCGCGCAGGGCGGCGTTGACGGCCGGGTGCGCGAAGCAGATGGCATGCTCGGTGTCCCAGGTGGGGGTCTCGCTCTTGGTCAGCCAGTTCGGCGACCGGCCGTCGCCGCCGACGTCCCAGCCCTGTCGCCGCGTGATGTACCGCATGTACCCCTGGGCGAACTGCGAGTAGTAGACGTTGGGCACGCCGCGCGACTCGCGGTAGTGGATAGTGTCGACGAGGTCGGATGAGACGCCAGCGATCGGTCCGCCGACGGGTCCGAGGAGATCTTTGAGCTTGACGATGCGCTCGCGGACCTCGTCGCTCGCGAGGCGACCGCCGTCGAAGGGGAAGAAGACGGTGCCCGGCTTGTCGGGGCTGTGGACCGGCTCATGCCAGTCGCGGGCGATGGCCGCGTAGCCATCGTCGGCGACGTTGAAGACCTGCATGCCCTTGCCCGACATCCCCGTCATCGTCACACCGTCGAGGTAGAAGGTGGCCTTCCCCCCGCCGCACTCGAAGGCGATGCCGCTGACCTTCTCCCACTCCGCCTTCCCGTCGCCGAGAAGCCAGAGGTCCATGGCGCGCTTCGGAATGTCGAAGTGTCGCCACTTCCCCTTCTCCACGTCCTTGAGCACCGTGCGCGAGCAGACGAAGCGATCCTCGTCGGGCTCATAGAGATAGACGGTCAGGCTGCTCTTGTCGTCTGTGCTCTCGACGTAGAGGTCGAAGGACAGCGTGTCGTAGGCGCCCGCCCGTTCGGGCAGGCCGGATCGGATGCTCCAGTACCCAGGCCCGCCGGGATGGGTATCCATCGAGCACTTCAGCGAGAAGCCGAGCCGGTTGCTCGGCGAGAGGACATCGCGGCTCGTGTCGAGGGAGCCGGCGTCGCCGAGGCTGCCGAAGCCCATGAGGAAGACGAGTTCGTCGATGCTGTGCTTGCCGGGCTGGGCCGGGACCGCCAGCGCGAGGGAGAGCAGGAGGGCCTGCGCGACGATCACGGGCACACCTCGTGGCCTTCGCGGGCCGCGAGGATCAGGTCGCACACCTCACGCATGGCCCCCTCTCCGCCGCGCCGCTGGGTCACGAAATCCGCCGCGGCCAGCGCGCACGGATGAGCCGAGGGAACGCTCACGCCGATGCCCACCACGTTCATGGCCGGGACGTCGAGTTCGTCGTCGCCCAGGAAGACGGCCTCCACGTCGGCCAGGCCCTCGCGGGCGAGGATGTCGCGCACCCTGGTCGCCTTATCGCGCACGCCCATGTGGACCTCGCTGACCTGCAGGCGGCTGGCGCGAGCGGTGACGATGGGCGTGTCGTCGGCGCTGATGATGATGACCTTCACGCCCGCCTCGACGAGCTTGCGCATGCCGTAGCCGTCGTAGATGTTGAAGCGCTTGAAGACCTGACCCTCGGGCCCGAAGTAGACCGCGCCGTCGGTCAGGACGCCATCGACGTCGGAGAAGACTATCTTCACTGATCCCCAGTCGAGCAAGACGAAGACCCCCAGAAGCAAGCTTGGACGAACACCCTACAACGCCCAGTCGTATTCGGCGGCCCTCACGGCGGTCCTTCCGTTGACGGACCGCGGGCGCGTGGGGAAGACCTGGAAGGCCCACCACCTGGCCACAGCCGCACCCTGATGGCCATGCAGAGAATAGA
>PMZA01000355.1:0-15599 GCA_003170595.1 Armatimonadota bacterium | reverse complement strand
TCTATTTTGTTAATGGCCATAAGGGTGCGACTACGCCCACGACACGATCCGCAGAACGGCGGACTCTCGATGATTGAAGCGTACCGAAGAACAGTAGTCGCAGGCTTTAGCCTGCGGCTGTGGCGGCGTGGTGGGCCTTTGCTGTACGCTGTTCTGTGCCGCGTCGACGAGTAGCGTCGCGCGGAAGGCGACGGCGCGATGATACCAGTCGGGCAGGAAGTCGAGGCTGCTCAGCATCGCCACGCGGACACCATCCGTCGGCTGTTCGACGGCGAGCGGCTGGAGCATGTGCCGGTCATCTGCCCCCTCGGCCAGCGCGAGTATCTCAACGCCGAGCCCGCCTGCGTGGAGCCGTGGCTGAAGGCGAGTGTTGATGCGATCGAGGCGGGCCTCGAGGCGGCGGCCCATCCCGTGACCTTCCGCCCGCTCATGATCGAGTTCTGGCCGCTGGGCGTGCACTTCGTCGACGCCCTCTTCGGCGCGCGGGTGTATGAGACTGGCGACAACTTCTGGTCGGACCCGCTGCCGGGCGGGCTGGCGGACCTCTCGCCCATCGACGTCGCCGCCCACCCGCTCGTGACCTGGGCGATGGAAGTCATTGCTCGCCTGATGGGTGATCTCCCCCCGCAGGTCCAGCTTGCCACGCCCGTCTTCGCCTCGCCGCTGAACATCGCCGTCAACATCCTCGGCGAGCGGTGCCTCACCGATCTGAGCGCACCCGGCCCCGGTGAGCTGCGCGGCATGGCGGCCATCACCGATGCCATAGCCTCCCTCCACCTCCTCGCCCGCGAGCGCTTCCCAGGCGAGCGCCTCCGCTTCTACGCATCCTCGGGCCGCTATGCGCCCGATGGCTTCGGCCACATCTGCGGCTGCACGACCCAGCTTGTCGGGCCAGAGACTTACGCCCGCTACGTCGCGCCCCTCGACGCTCAGGTCCTCGCCGTCTACCCCGAGGGCGGGACGATCCACCTCTGCGGCCATCACACCCAGCACATCCCCTGCTGGCGCGCGATGGAAGACCTGCGCGGCGTCCAGCTCAACGATGCCGCGGCCGACGACTTCGAGGCCTACTTCCGCGGCCTCCGCGACGATCAGATCATCTATATCGGCCCGACCGCGGCGATGCCCATCGACCGCATCCTCTCGATCAGCGGCGGCCGGCGCATCATCCTGCAGGCCTTGCTCGACGAACCTGTCCCGATACGGAGGTAGGACCATGCCGGTTTTCAAAGCCGGGCCCGGCCAGGCGCCGGAGTGGTGCGAGCTTGAGCGGTTCGACGTGCTGAGGCTGCCGGTCGGCTCGAGCACAGTCTTCGATCGCGAGGGCGAGAGGGAGAAGCTGATCGTCGTGCGCGGCGCATGCACCGTGGCCCTGAGCGACGAGGTCGCGGTGGAGGCAGTCGCGGACGAGATCCTCGACATCGACGCGCCCGGGGACCGCTTCGGCATCCTCGGCGTGACCGAGGACGCAATCGTCGTGCGTATGGCCGGACGATGGGGCGACGAGGTCGGCGGGTCGGGGGTGTTCACGGTCAGCGTGTCAGCCGACCCGCAGGACTGCGGCGACCCGGTCGATTACCCGAAGACGACAAGCTTCGATAATCACTTCCACGACTGCGACGAGTACTGGATCGTGGTCGAGGGGAGCGGCGTGGCGGTGACCGAGGGCAAGAGCTTCGAGGTCGGGCCAGGCGATTGCGTGGCAACTGGGATGGGCTGGCACCACGACTTCCCGGTGGCGAGGGAGCCGGTGGTCGCGGTGTACTTCGAGACGACGATGGAGGGCGGCAAGCGCGGCGGGCATCTGTGGGAGCACACCCACGGCCCCGCGGAGCCGAAGCCGGAACGGCAGTAGAGCCCTAGCAAGGCCCACGACCCGATCCGCAGAAGGGCAGGGCATCAAGAATCGATGGGCATCGAAGAACCGTAGTCGCACCCTTCAGGGTGCGGCTGTGGGTGCGTGGTGGGCCTTTGTCTTCCGCGCTGCCAGTAGGCGACTCGGCCCCGCGAGAGTAGAATCGCCGCGACTTGCCCCGGAGTATCGATCCACCCCGAGGCAGCACACTCAGGTTGCCTTTCAGGAGATGGTTTGACCCATGGCACACAAAGTCATCCAGGTCGGCACCGGAGGTTGGGGCGCTGCCTGGTGCAACACCTTCCTGCCCGCTAACGTCGAGGACGGCCTCATCGAAGTCGTCGCCCTCGTCGACAAGAACCCCGACGCGCTGGAGTCCTGCCGCGAGCATCTCGGCCTGTCCATGGAGAAGTGCTACACCGACGTCCGTCGCGCCATGGATGAGACCCCGGCCCACTTCTGCACCGTCGTCGTCCCGCCCGCCCATCACGAGGAGATCGTCGACGAAGCCCTCGCCCACGACCTCCACATCCTCTCCGAAAAGCCCATCGCCGACACCCTCGAGGCGTCGGTGCGGATCGCCGAGAAGGTCAAGCGCGCCGGCAAGAAGATGGGCGTCACCATGAGCCACCGCTTCGACCAGGACAAGACAACCCTCCGCCACGAGCTCCGGTCCGGGCGCTGGGGCGCGCTCGACTACCTCATCTGCCGCTTCGGCTGTGACTGCCGCAAGTACGGAAGCTGGGGCGAGTTCCGCCACAAGATCCCCGACGCGCTCATGATCGAGGGGGCCGTCCACCACCTCGACATCCTCGCCGACCTCGCCGGCGGACGCTGCGACACCATCTACGCGCAGACCTGGAACCCCTCGTGGGGCGAGTTCGCCGGCGACTCCAACGGCCTCGTCATCATGACCTGCGAGAATGACGTCAAGGCTTTCTACGAGGGCGCCAAGACCAACGCCGTCGGCCTCAACGGCTGGGCGCAGGAGTACATCCGCGCCGAGTGCGAGGGGGCGACCCTCATCCTCGACCATCGCCACCTGGAAGCCTTCCACTACGACAAGAGCGGCCAGGGCGTCGAGAAGCGCGAGGGTCATGGGACCACGCTGCCCATGCTCGAGCAGCGCAAGTGGGCCAACGCGTGGCTCATCGACAAGTTCGTGCGCTGGATCTCCGGCGGCAAGCCCATGGAGACCAACGTCGAGGACAACCTGCAGTCGGTCGCCCTCGTCTTCGCGGCCATCGAGAGCAGCCACACCGGCCAGGCGGTAAAGGTGCAGGACCTCCTCGCGAAGGCCCGGGCCGAGGTCAGCATCTGATGAACGTGGCCCTGCGCTACGGGAAGGAGTGGCTGACCGGCGACCTGCCCGGGGACTGGCAGGTGGAAGTCCTCGCGCCGAAGGGAGCACCGGCGGTGGCGGATCCTGCCGCGGCAGTTGCGGCAGCCTTGGACAATCCGCTGGGCGGCGAGCCCATAGCGGAGAGGGCACGCGGTAAGGCATCGGCCGTCATCGTCGTGTCAGACATCACGCGCCCGGTGCCCAACAGCCTCGTCCTACCTCTTCTCCTCGAACGATTGCAGGCGGGCGGCATCGCCCCTTCCTCGGTGACGATTCTCGTCGCGACAGGTCTGCATCGTCCCCCGACGACAGGCGAGGTCTTGGAGATCGTCGGCTCTGAAGCTCTCGCCGCGGGCGTCAACGTCGAGGCCCATCACGCCAAGGAGCGCAGCGAGCACGTCCATCGCGGCCAGACCGCGCACGGCGTGCCCGTCTGGATCGATCGCCGCTACATCGACGCCGACCTGCGCATCACCCTCGGCCTCGTCGAGCCGCACCTCATGGCCGGCTTCAGCGGCGGGCCCAAGTCCCTCTGCCCGGGCATCGCCGGCGAGGAGACGATCCTAGGATTTCACGGCCCGCGGCTCCTGGCTCATCCGCGTGCCATGGCCGACGCCACCGAGGGCAATCCCGTCCTCGAGGAATCCTGGGCCATCGCCACAGCAGCCGGCCTGCCCGACCTGTGCATCAACTTCGTCCTCAGCCTCGAGCGCGAGGTCGTCGGCGTTCACGCGGGCGAGATCGCCGCGGTCCACGAGGCCGCGATCGCCCAGGCGCGAGCCTCCCTCGGCGTGACCCTCGACGCGCCCGCCGACATCGTCGTCACCAGCGCGGGCGGGTACCCCCTCGACCTCACCTTCTACCAGGGCACGAAGGGCATCGTCGCCGCATCCGACATCGTGCGGCCTGGTGGCGGCATCATCGTCGTCGAGCGCAACGCCGAGGGCGTCGGCAGCCCCGAGATCTGCGACCTCCTCGCCACCTGCGGCGATCCCGCCCTCTGGCAGCCGGACCTCGAGGCCGACGCCGCCTCGATCGTCGACGAATGGCAGCTTCAGGAGCTTGCCAAGGCCGCGTACAAGGCGCGCATCGTCAACGTCTGCCCCGACGCGCCACCGTCCCTGCGCGGGGCGATTCCGGTGCCGACGGTGGACAGCATCGAGGACGCGGTGGCCTTCCTCGCGAAGGAAGACATCCCCGGGGATGGGCCGGTCCGCGCCGCAGTCATGCCTGACGGACCGTACACGCTTGCCGAAGTGAAGTAGCTGGTCGCCTCAGACTTCGCCTCACCACGGAGGATTCGCGCATGACCCTGACTTCCTCAGCGCTGGGCCTTGGCTTGCTTGTTCTGACGATGGGCGCCGTCCATGCCGCGCCGCCGAAGATCGACGAGGCGCCCTTCATCAACACCTGGCTAGTCGCGGGCACCTTCGACAACGACGCCGCCAACAGCGGCTACGACCGCGACTTCGTTGGCGAGGGGAAGGTCGCCCCTATCGAGGGAGCCGACGCCGGGGGCGCCGCGTGGCGCTACTTCGACGACCGCCTCTTCTCGCGCAACTACGACGACTACCAGGACCTCTTCAGCTACTACAAGATCAAGCTCGACAAGTCCGTCGCCGCCAAGGTCGTCTACGCCTTCGTCTATGCCTACAGCGAGCGCGACCACGCCGTCCAGCTTCGCGTCGGCGCCGACAACGAGTTCAAGGCTTTCCTCAACGGCCTTCAGGTCTCCGCGAGCACCAAGAGCAATCCTCACCGCGATATGGTCGTGGCCGACGTCTCCTTGCGCGCGGGCTGGAACCGCCTTCTCCTCAAGATCGCCAATCAGGAGAACGGGCGGCTGGGCTTCTACGCGCGACTGTGCGAGGCCGACGGCGGACGCGTCCCGGGCCTCACCTACTCCCTCGCGACGACGGGGAAACTCTCGGTCGCCACGAAAGCGATGGAAGACGCAGCCACCGGCGCGCTGCCGATGGCCTTCCGCGAATGGCCCTACGTCGGCGCCAGACCTGGCGACACGATGGCCGATAGCCCCGACTGGTCGGGCTTCTACCACAGCCAGCTATGGAAGCCCCAGCTGGCCCTCCACGCCTCCGACTTCCAGTTCCTCGCCACGGGTGGGCAGCCGGCGTACAAGTGGTCCATCGCCGACGGCGCTCTGCCCAAGGGCCTCTCTCTCCGCAGCGATGGCACCATCATCGGCGTCGTGAGCGAGGACGCTAAGCTCGGGGCTTTCGCCTTCACGATCAAGGCCACCGACGGCGCCGGTAACTCCGCCACGAAGCGCTTCACCATGACCCTCAAGGAGCGCCCCAACCGCTGGTTCGAGGCCACTCGCCTCACCGCGCTCATCCACGGTCCCGAGGTCCTCAACCCCGCCGAGCTTCCCCGCTTCGCCCACCTGATGAAGCGTCAGGGCTACGGCGTCGGCATGGTCATCTCCTATAACAACGGCGACTTCAAGTACCGCTTTCCGTCGATGTATGAGCCCAACGACCCCGACGTGATCGGCAAGTTCAAGGCCGCGATCGAGGGCGAGGGCATCAAGTTCGGCATGTACATGGGCAACCTCATCGGCCCGAATCACGGCGGCGACAACGGCGCGATCCTCATGGTCGAGGAGGCCCTGCGGCGCTATCATCCGACGGCCTTCTGGTTCGACTGGGCCAGCCCGACCCCCGACGGCTACGTCTCCCTCGACGCCCTCTACAGCATGATCCGCACCCTCAGCCCCGACACGGTCATCGTCCTCAACGGCGTGCAGACGATGTACCAGGGCGACTGGGACGTCGTCTGCCTCGAGGGTTGGGGCGCGTGGGGCAAGAACCACTGGGGCCTGTGGCCCTTCGACGTGCAGTGGCCGAAGAAGGCTCCCATCGAGACCTGGCGCCTCATCGCCGACCCCGCCTTCCAGTACTCCAAGGGCGTCGTCCCCGACTGGCAGGAGTACCTGCGGGCGCAGATATCCCTCGTAGGCGAGGGCCGCGTGCCCAACATCGACCACAGCCCGACTATCGCCACGGCGGTTGTTGACCACCACCTGACCAGCCTCGACGACTCGGTCACCTGGCAGGCTCACGAGAAGATGGCCGACTGGACGGACCCGGGCGGGATCCCGCCGCTATACGAATCCTACACGCAGGTCGATCCCGGCCCTCTCACGAACGGCGAGTGGGGATACAACACCATCAACTTGCCGCGCGACGTGATCTATCTCCACTTCCTCAAGAATCCCTTCGGCAAGACCGGCATGCCAACGACGCCGAGCCTTGTCGTGGGTCCACTTAAGGTCAAGGCGCGGGCCGTCGTGTGGATGAACCACAACAAGCCGGTGGGCTTCGAGCAGCACGGAGACAACCTAACTGTGCACCTCGACGGCCTGGAGGCCGACCCGATCGACACGATTCTCAAGATCGAGTTAACCTCGCCGCACCCGAAGATCGAGGTCCGGGCGGCGGCCACAACACCTGTCCCGCCCGGCAACCTGGCCTTCATGAAGCCCGCTAAGCTCCTCAGCCTCGACGGCTCGCATGAACTGGTGGCCAGCGGCAACGCCTTCGCCCGCTACGGCGTCGACGGCAGGATGAGCACTTCCGCCGAGGGCGCCTACGAGTACCCCTGGGCCTTCCATGTGGACCTGCAGGCCAGCCACCGCGTGCGGCGAGTCGTCATCAACTTCGCCGCCACCGCCTGGGCGACGGAGTACAAGGTGGCGCTGTCCGAGGATGGACAAGACTGGCGGGAGGTCGCTCATGTAACCGGTTGCAGAGGCGGCCGGCAGGAGCACTCCTTCGCTCCGGTGAGCGCAAGATACGTTCGCATCCTGGGTCTCAAGCCCGACGGCCCCGATCAGGAAGGCGCGCAGATGGCTATAGCCGAACTTGAGGTTTACGACTAGGAGAGACATAACTCGCGGGCTCCGGCATCACGGAACCGGTGCACCATCGTTACGGTGCACCGGTTTGTTGTACCAAGGTGAAAGGCGCCACCGAGGCTTAGGCCCTGGGCCGCACCCGGGGCTTCATGCGGCGGAGACGGGACGTACACGCAGGGCTGGAGCGACTCACCGCCTGCTGCTCAGGGCACGCCAGGGGCCCCGTCGAGGCGGGAGAGAAGCGAGGAATACAGGTCCCGGAAAGAGTGCGGGCCGCAGCGCTTTCTGAGCACTGCGGCCCGCTCGATGCATCCTTCGGCACGGTAGTTCGGATTCTTCGGGGCTTAGAGCGCTTTGGCGGAAGCGGGGACGAACTCCGCCTCGCGATCTTTGTCAGCCGGAAGGTTATCCGAGTCGTCAGTGGGGCTGCCCTGGGCCACGGCCGAGGCCACTCGCAGCCGGCGTCCACGCGCCGCGACGGGTTCGTATCTGGAGTCCCTCATCAAACGCGCAACGCGAAACTCTTCGCGCAACCTCGAGGGGTCCTTGTAAGGGGCGTCCTGAACCTCAGGGGAAACCGCCCGGGAGAGCGCTGTCACGACCATGATGATGCCATACAGCAGGCCGACTACCCCAACCACCGCTCCTATCCCTACTAGAGCCCAGAGTTCAGTGGCCATTGCTGCTGCACCTGCCTTCCTTCTCAAGCGAGTGATAGCGGTCCGGCCCAACCCTCCAACCCATTGATGATACAGTCCTGTGCGCCTACCTCGCTACCATGACGAAGGTTACCAGAAGGCACACCATCGGTCAATGCTTTCAGACAAGATGAATGTAAATTCTGCCCTATGGTTTCCCAAGCCTATCTTGAGCTTGGGCAGAGTTTTCTTTGTCAACTGTCCAATATCACGCTGAGCTTTTCTTGCCTTATGGAACCGCTTTCTTAGGACTACAGTGACTCGCAAGCAGGAAAATCGTCGCAGAGAGCGAACTTCTCTAGGGTAGTCCTGCAATTTCCGTGCCCGCACGGTGGAGGGATGCAGAGTGTTCATCGACTGGGTAGCGCTGTTGCTCTTGAACATGCTGATCGGCTATTTCCTGCTGGCATGGTACGTTGCCGTGGGCCTCGGCGAGGCCGACCAGAAACGCTGGGCCCCGGCCTTCGGAATGGTGGGCCTGATCGCTCTCGTGTTCGGTGGCACCATGGTCGTCACGTGGCCGCTGCCCGGCCCCTACGGGAGCATCTACGGCGAGATGTCCGTGCTGTTCGGGATCACCTTCCTCGGGGCGTCGGTGTCCCTGGCGAAAGGCTGGGACCTGCGCCCGGTGGCGCTGTATGGATTCTTCGCGGGGCTTGCGGCGATGGTTCTTGCCGTGCGGATTGTCGACCTCAAGCTGACGACTCATCCGGTCATGACGGGAATAGGATTCCTCCTGTCAGGTCTGGGCGGCGTGGCCGCACTGCCGACGCTGGCCTGGTTCCGCGACAACAAGATCGTCCGCTATGCCGGCGCTCTGGTGCTGATACTGGCCGGGCTGATCTGGGTCGCGACGGCCTACCCGGCGCTCTGGATGCACGCGGCGGCTTTCAAGGACTGGCAGCCGATGACCATGCGGGGCGTCGTGCCTCCACCTGCCCACTGACGCGCAACCGCCTCGTCTGTGGCCACCCATCATCGCTCGATTCCACCGGAGGGATTACCTTTGCAGCACGCCCTTGTATTTGCCTTTTGTGTGTCAATCGCGCTCATCGCCATCCCCGCCGAATCCGATGGCGACGATGTGATATTCGCCTCTCTGAAGCAGATTCTCGCGTCCTCTGGCTTCAGTGTTCCGGCCGATATGAAAGCGGTTGCACATTCGGGGTTCAGTATCACGACCGCGGTTCAGGATTACCGCGAGCCGACGCGTGATCTGGCCGTCCACACCCAGACTCCCCTGAAGATTGGCGGGCGGACCTTCGCGAAGGGCATTGGCGCGCATGCCAACGGCAGGATCGTCGTCGACCTCGACAAGCCCTACAAGCGCTTCGCCGCATGGGTGGGCGTGGACAACAACTGGGACACCGCTGGCGGCAAGGGCTCGGTGGAGTTCATCGTCAAGGCCGACGGCCGCGAAATCGTGCACACGAAGGTTCTCCGCGGCGGCGATGAACCGGTGCGGATCGATGTGGACCTGGCGGGTGTGAAGCGGCTCGAGCTTCTCCTTACCGACGCCGGCGATGGGTACTATTTCGATCAAGCCGATTGGGCCGACGCGGTGCTTTCGACGCCGGACGGCAAGACGGAGTACGTGGGCGACGCGCTTTCCGACGCCGCCACCCGCCTCCCCATCGACAGCATCCCGACGTCCTTCGACTATGGGGGCAAGCCGTGCTGGGACCTCTTCAAGGGCTGGCAGCACGAGGAAGCCGCGCCCGTCGCGGTATCAGGCGGCACGCGATACTCAAGGACCTGGAAGCAGCCGGGCACTGGCTTCGAGGCGACGCTGACGGCCACCCTCTTTCAGAATCCCGCCGCGATGGAGCTTGGCTGGCGGATGGCCAATCGCGGCACCGCGCCCAGCGAGATGATCACCAACCTCGCGAGTCTCGGCTTCGCGGCCCCGGCAGGCGAGGGCAGGGCCGTGCTGACGTCCTGCTCCGGCGGGCTCATCGGCGATTTCCAGGGGCGCCCCGAGCGCACCGGTTTCGAACTGACCCGCACACCCCTCGGCGAGAAGACCCTCACGGTCGGGGGCGGTCGGTCCAGCGAGGGCGACTTGCCCTTCATGATGCTCAACGGCGCAGGCCCGTGGGGCTTCGCGATGGGGCTCGGATGGTCGGGCCACTGGGCGGCCTCGGCGAAGTTCGACCGCGCGGCTAGCCACGTGACCTTCCGCCTGGGCATGGAGCCGGTCCACTTCCGCCTCGAGCCGGGGCAGGAGATCACGCTGCCGACGGCGCTGCTGATCCCCTTCCACGGCGCGGAGAGCGAGGGGTCGAACCGCCTCCGCCGCCTTCTCCGCGAGCACTATCAGGCGAGGCTCGGCGGCAAGCCGGTACCGCCGCCGGTGTCGTTCAACTCATGGTTCACCTTCACCAACGGTGTCGATGAGGCGCTCCTGCGCGACCTCGCGAAGAGGGCCGCCGCGCTGGGCATCGAGTACTTCTGCCAGGACGCCGGATGGTTCGACGGCGATTTCCCCGACGGCGTCGGCAACTGGACGGTGAACCGCACGAAGTTCCCCGGCGGCCTCAAGCCCGTGGTCGACTACGTGCACTCGCTAGGGATGAAGTTCGGCCTGTGGTTCGAGCCCGAGCGCGTCGCCCCGGGGACGAGGTGGGCGAAGGAGCATCCCGACCTTATCGTCGGCGACCTCCTCGACCTCGGCCGTCCCGAGGCGCGCAAGCTCGTCCTCGACATGCTCGACCGCACCGTCACGGAGAACGGCGTCGACTGGATCCGCTACGACTTCAACACCGACCCGATGGGCGCGTGGCAGAGGATGGAGGACGCCGACCATCAGGGTCTGCGCCAGATCCAGTACATCGACGGCCTCTACTGGGTCCTCGACGAGTTGATGAAGCGCCACCCCGATCTCTTCATCGAGCAGTGCGCCGGGGGCGGGCGGAGGATCGACCTCGAGACCATCCGCCACGGCCACAGCTTCTGGAAGAGCGACGCCTGCGACGGGGGCGCGCTCATGCGCTTTCATGAGACGGGCGCCAACGTCTTCCTGCCAGGCGGGCTGCTCAACACGAACTACTGCACCTTCCGCTCGGCGGGCGAGCTTGCCGGGTTGTTCGCCGGGCCGCTGGGCTTCGGGCTCGATCTGCGCAAGCTCACGCCCGAGCAAACCGAGGCGATCAAGCACGTCGTGGCGGCGTACAAGCGCGTGCGCGAGTTCATCAACGACGACTACTACCCCCTCTTCGCCCAGTCGCCGAGCGAGCAGACGTGGGCGGGATGGCAGTTCCTCGACCCGGGGCGGCAGGAGGGGTTCTTCGCGGTGTGCCGGCAGATGGGCTCGCCGTACTCGGCGGCGCAGGTGAGGCTGTCGGGGCTGGATGAGGCGACGATGTACAAGCTGGAGGAAGTCTTGAGCGGCAAGACCGCGAAGGCCACGGGGAAGGAGTTGGCGGCGGGCTGGGCGGTCGTGGTGAAGGAGGGCGAGACGCAGGTATGGAAGTACGGGAAGTGAAGGAGAAGGGCGAGCGGGATAGGTAAGGTGGCTAGGTGTCACGCTAGCGTGACATCTAGAGAGGTTACGTATCGATGGGCGTCGGTGAGGAGCGTGTCCTCATGGGACTGCTCGACGAACTGAGGCTGGCGAAGGAGATCGAGCGCGAGGCCGACAAGGAAGTGGGCGGGGACTGGAACCAGCGCCATAGCTGCTCCGGGAGCATTCTCAGGGCGGTCCTCCCCATCACGCTGGTGGGCCTGTTGGTCATCATCGTCTTCTGGAAGGTGGGTTTCGAGCGCTTACATGAGGGCGGCTGGGAGTGGGCCGTGGTCTGGGCGTTCATGTGGACCTCGCTATGGTGGCCCGTCCAGTACGACATCGGCTTCTGGGCTCAGCGCAATCGCCCGCTCGGCAGTCCACTGAGGACTGCGGTCTTCACGTGGATCGCCTGGCCGCGGGCCGCGAGACTGCCTGTGCTTCTGGCGGCGATGATCTGCCTGATCTACGGTCTCTCTCGACGGTTCCCGAGGCACGGCGTGGAGTGGCCCCAACACGCACTTTTCGTGCTCGTTATCGGGGCGGAGGGCATCGTAATCACCGTCCTTCCCCGGGTGATTGGCGCCGCAGCGGCGGCGCGGGCAGCGCGCAGGCCTGAGCCTGGCGACAGCGGGAAGGAACAGGAGCATCTGGGTAGTAGCGTGTGAGGGTGGGAAGGCCCACCACCGGCCGCAGCCGCACCCTGAAGGGTGCGACTACGGTTCTTCGATGCTCTGCCGTGGCAGGAGCGTTGCCGTTCTGCAAGTCGACGAGATGGCCGGAAAGCCAGTACGCGTCGCAGGAGTAGTCGCAGGCTTCAGCCTGCGGCTGTGGATGCGCGGTGGGCCTTTGGAATAGGTAACATGACTAGATGTCACGCATGCGTGACATCTAGAGAGGTTATACATTTCCGGGAGTGTGACGTGCATGAAGTTGAGGGCCGCGATCTCAATTCTTGCTATCGTTCTGGCGGCCGGATCGTGGGCTGGGGAGTATCGAGTGCCGCTCATGGCCCAGGCACCCAAGATCGACGGCAACATCGAGCCCGCCGAGTGGGCGTCCGCCGCCGGCTTCAGCGGCTTCGTCTGGCAGAACGTTCTCGAACGCCGCCGCGGTGAGGCCTTCGTCGGCGCAGACGCGACGCACCTCTACCTCGCCATCAAGACCCAGCTTCCCGACGAGGGCCAGATCCTCGCGCAGGTCGCCCAGGATACCGCCAAGCTCGTCTTCGACGACTCCGTCGAGGTATGGATCGACCCGACGCCCGGCGCGGGGAACGGCAAGACCTACCAGCTCATCGCCAACGCCGCCGGACGCGCCGGCTACCTAGAGCACTCGCGCGGCAACGTTCAGGAAGACCCAGCCTGGCGCGGGAACTGGCAGATCGCGAACGGCTTCCACAACGGCTACTGGGACATCGAGATCGCCATCCCTGTGGCCGATCTCGCCCCCGGACGCACGGCCGATCAGGGCTCGTGGGGCATCAACCTCTGCCGCAACTGGAAGGAGCCGTGGGCGTTCTCGTCGATCGGCGGCGGTGGCTACGCGCCGGATAACATGACCTTCACCTTCGCGGCCGACGACGCTCTTGCCGTGGCGCCTCACGTGACGGGCGACCCGTTCACCGGCACCTACGACATGGCGGTGACGATCAACAACCCGACGCGGGCGCCGGTCGCACTCGATGCGTCGATGCTTCTCAAGCGCGATACCATGCCCGAGTTGAAGGACGGCGGGTCCATGACCCTCGCGCCCGGCGAGACCAAGAAGCTGGCGTTCTCGGCGCAATCCGACCCGACGCACAAGTTCGACCTCGCGATCCGCGTGGCCTCGCCCGACGGCAAGCGCGTCTACTACGAGCGCGCCTACACCTGGCAGAAGGGCGATCCGTGGAAGTGGACCATCGCGCGTAAGGAAGTCCTCCCCATCGACATCCAGTTCGCCTACTACCCGTACCTGAACCGGATGCGGATCCTGGCGGACGTGACCAACCTGCCCGAGGGGTCGAAGCTCGACAACCTCACGTGCATCATCCGCCCACGCGGCGGAGGGAAGGCGATCAAGACCGTCGTCTTCGACAAGTTCGTCCAGGGGCGGGAGGAGCTGACCTTCGACCTCCCGCCGCTGAACGGGAAGTATGAGATCGCGGCGGTCGCGCATGGCAATCCCGTGCCGCCGGGCGAGCTGGTCAAGCCCTTCGACCGCACGGTCTATCCCTGGGAGCATCTCGGCCTCGGCGCGAAGAGGGTCGTGTACGCGCCCTTCACGCCGATCAGGATCGCGGGGATGAAGCTGTCGACGGTGCTGCGCGATCACACGGTGAACAACGAGGGCCTGTGGGATCAGGTCGTCGCGACGAATCAGCCACTCCTCGCCGCGCCGATGCGATTCACCGCGAGCGTGGGCGGCGTCGAGCAGAAGGTGCAAGCCGGCAAGCTCGTGTTCGCAAAGACCGATGGCTACGACGCCACGGCGCAGACGAGCCTGCAGGCGGGCGCGCTGAAGGCGGGCGTGCAGTGCAAGTGGGACTATGACGGCACCGAGCGTGTGGACGTGACCCTCCAGCCGACGGCGGGCAAGACCGTCGACGCGCTCACGCTGGAGATACCGGTGAAGGATGCTGGGGCGCCGCTCCTCCACGCGATGGGCGACGGTATCCGCAACACCCTCTACCAGAAGATCCCCGAGGGCGAGGGCGTCGTGTGGACCGCCGAGAAGGTCGCGGTCAACGACTTCCCGCGCAACTTCTGCACCTACATCTACATTGGCTCGCCCAACCGCGGGCTGTGCTGGTTCGCCGAGAACGATCGCGGATGGTCGTGGGACGCGAAGACGCCCAACCTCGAACTCGTGCGGAAGGCGGGCGTGCTGACGCTGAGGGTGCATCTCATTAACAAGCCGGTCGCGATCGATGCGCCGCGGACGATCACCTTCGGCCTCCTCGCCGCACCGATCAAGCCGCGCCTCTCTCCGTGGAGGTATCGCTGGCGGCGGGACAACTACTCGTTGCTGGGCACCGACATCAACTGGTTCGCGCTGGGGAACTGCGGCTCGGTCTACCCGGCGGGGAAGGACATGTACCTGTGGGAGATGCTCGCGAAGGGGAACGTCGAGCATCTGACCGATGACCAGATCAACGCGACCATCGAGCACGGGCGCAAGTACTACGAGCCTTATCCCGACTGGCTGCAGACCTTCATCGCCCACGTCCGCTACAACCTTCGCGCGCGGTACGGGACGAAGATGGTCTTCTACTACAACCGCTCCAGCTTCCAGGCGGCCGACGAGTTCCAGACCTTCCAGGACGAGTGGAGCACGACCGACTATCGCACCGTTGGGCCGGGCAACGGCATCGGCGAGATCGGGATCGTGCCCAGCGCGTCGCACATCGACTACTCGCTGTACTGGTACGGCAAGTCCTTCGACGTTGGGCGCAACCAGGGCGTGTACTGGGACAACTGGTTCGAGATGGGATCGCTCAACACGATGATGACCGCGGCGTACAAGCGCGCGGATGGGACGATGATGCCGTCGACCGGGATCTGGGGCCTGCGCGAGTTGGCCAAGCGCACCTTTCAGTACGAGAACGAGCGCGGGATGCTGCCCATCACGATGCCGCACATGACGTCGACGAACATCCTGCCGATGCACAGCTTCGCGACGGTGCAATACGACTGGGAGTGGCACTACGGGGAGGGCGACGTTCAGTACCGCTTCCCGCGCGAGTACATCCTCCTCGTCACCGACGGGCAACTCGCCGGGACGTGGCCGGTGCTGCTGGGCGACCAGGGCAAGCTCGCCGAGGACCCGTGGACCTGCCGGACCTTCGCGGCGGTGGCGATGGTGCACGAACTCGACGGCCAGTACGCGCCGTGGAGCAAGACGGGGCAGATGCAGCTTGCGCTCTTCAAGCCGATCGACGAGATGCTCGGCGAGCCAGGGCTGGAAGTCTACCGGTACTGGGATGAGCGGCCGCAGCCAGTTGTCGCCGACAACAAGGACCTGCCGACGATCGTGTATTCGGTGAAGGGGAAGCACGCCGTCTTCGCGGTCGTGAGCTATGTGGATGGCGACGCCAACACGACGCTGACCATCGATCCCGTGGCGCTCGGGTTCACGCGGGGCTACAAGGTCATCGACCTCGAGAGCGGCGAGGAGCAGAAGGTCGAGGGGAACAAGCTGGCGCTGGCGATCAAGAAGCATGACCTGCGCGAGTTCAGGATCGTGCCGGAGGCGGACCGGTGAGGGGGGAAGGGCGGAAGGCAAAGGCGAAGGAGGGGGGAGAACAGATGCCACCGCAGATCCTGGCGACGCAGAGCGTCGCT
>PMZA01000393.1 GCA_003170595.1 Armatimonadota bacterium | reverse complement strand
CTTCCGCGCAACGAAAACGGCCCCGTCTCCTTCGACGGGGCCGTTGTCTATTCCGGCAATCCCAGCCACGCCTCCCGCCGTTACGGGGAGGTATCGTCGTTCATGAAGTACGGGCAGGAGCCCACTGCGCACTGGAAGTACACTGGATACCTGAGCCACTTCGCGTGCCCGTCGCAGAAGGCGAAATTGGCCCCCCCGTTGTGCCAGGCGTTCGATCCGTAGCAGGTATTCCAGTTGGTGGGGTTGGTCGGGCTGAGCCGCGGGTCCGCGCCCCAGGCGTCCCCGATGATGACCTTGCTGGACGGCTGGATGATCTGGGCCATCGAGACCTGGTTCATCCACCCGCAGTTGTAGGCGTAGGACACGTGTATGTCCTGCCCCGCCAACTTGCCGACGCTCACATGCAAGGTCCCAAGGTTGGAACTCGGGCAGTCGAAGATCTGCGCGTTCTTGATGTAGGGCATCACGTCAATCTTCCAGATGGAGTCAACATGGCCGTTAAAGTAGTCGGCGGCCACCATATAGATGGGGAATTTCTCATCATAGTCCTGCGTGTACATGAGGATGGCCAGAGCGATCTCTTTCTCATTCGAGAGACAGCTCGTCTGCCGCGCTTTCTCACGGGCCTTGGCGAAGACGGGGAAAAGGATTGCGGCGAGAATCGCAATGATGGCGATCACGACTAGGAGTTCAATCAAGGTAAAGCCCTTCCTCCCAAGCGTCATGCAGCTCACCTCCGTATGGATTAGCCGGCAACGCCGACGTCGCGGTCTGCTGGTAGTGTACCACGCGCCGGGCAGTTTCACCATCCAGCCCCTTATCTTGCCGTCACTTCGCCATGCTTCCGCGCAACGAAAACGGCCCCGTCTCCTTCGACGGGGCCGTTGTCTATTCCGGCAATCCCAGCCACGCCTCCCGCTGTTACGGGGAGGTGTCGTCGTTCATGAAATACGGGCAGTAGCCCGTCTTAGTCAAGAAGTACGTTGGGTATTGGAGCCACTTCGCGTGCCCGTCGCAGAAGGCCAGGTTGGCCCCGCCGTTATGCCAGGCGTTCGACGCGTACGACCCGGCCCAGGCGTTGCAGCCGCCGCCGCCGTTGCTCGGGCTAAGCCGCGGGTCCGCGCCCCATGCGTCTCCGATGAGAACCTTGCTGGACGGCCGGATGATCTGGGCGATGGCGATCTGGTTCATCCACCCGCAGTTGAAGGAGTAGGACACGTGCAGGTCCTGCCCCGCCAGCTTACCGGTGTTGATGTGGTACGTCCCAAGGTTGGAACTCGGGCAGTCGAAGATCTGCGTGTTCTTGATGTAGGGCTGGACGTCGACGGTCCAGATGGAGTCGAGGCTCTGTGCCCAGTAGTTGCCCGATTGCCAGATCGGGAAGCGCTCATCGTAGTCTTGAGCGTACATTAGGATGGCCAGAGCGATCTCTTTCTCATTCGAGAGACAACTCGTCTGCCGCGCCTTTTCACGCGCCTTCGCAAACACGGGGAACAAGATCGCTGCCAATATCGCGATGATCGCGATGACCACAAGCAGCTCGATGAGCGTGAAGCCTTTGCGTCCCATCGAACAACACCTCCGTGCTTCCGCAATCTCCTCGGACCAGAGCCCGCAGGCCGGCTAGCCCGTAGGTACACAACAATGTTACCCGCTATGCGGCCAATTGTCACCTCCGCCCTGGCACAAGCTATTCCTCCTTCGCCTGGGACGAACCCGTCTTCGCCCCTCCCGGCCACAGAGGACTATGCTTTCGCCTGCCGAACGCTAATTCGGTTGGTTTTATCCTCGTAAGCGAGCCGCTGCGGCTCTTGTTAAGTGGCTGTTGTCGTGGATGATCGCCTAGGAGCAGCGGAAGCGTTACCAAGGCCCAACTCCTGGCCGGGAAGGAACGTCTGCGCGCCGACTTCGCCGAGTCGGAACGCCGTCGCTCGGGCAGGAGATCGAGGTCACTGTGCGGGACAACGGGGTCGGCTTCGATCCATCGGCGCACAAGCCCGGGGTAGTAGCGGGCGGGTATGGGCTCTTCGACACTTCGGAGCGGCTGGCGTACCTGGGCGGCCGGCTTGAGATGGATAGCGCCCCCGGTGGCGGCTCCACCTTCACCCTCCACGCCCCGCTACTCCCCGACTAGCGCAGGGCGCCTTCGCATCCGGCCATGCTCTTTACACGAAACGAAGTGGCCGCGCCTCTGTCCGGGGGCGCGGCAGTCTGTTTCGTCCTTCCCGTGCCAGCCTAGTAGCCCAGCCAGAAGGCGTTCTGGCAGTTCGTCCAGACGTTGGGTCCGGTAGCCTGCAGGATCGTGTGGAAGTTCTGCCACTTCGCGTGGCCGTCGCAGTAAGCGAGGTTCTCCCCGCCGTTGTGCCGGGTGTTGTCGTCGGTTTCCCACTGGCTGCCGAGAGGCGTGCCACTCCAGTTGCCCCCGCCGCATATGCCGGCCAGCGCCACCCGGCGGGGCTGGCCACAGAAGTCGTAGTTCTCTGCGTCGGCGAATACGCAGCACTCAGCCGGCCTTCTGACCTTACCTATCCGGAGGGGGCCATCGCGCTTCCCAAGCGCGTAGTTGTAGGCATAGCTGATCTGGCTGAAGTTCGGGCTCCAGTAGGCGCTGGACGACGGTACTGTCGCGGACTGGGTGACGGTGTAGTGATCCGAGGGGCAGATCCATACCTGGTAGTTCTTGATGTAGGGATTGAGGACGTCCGGGAGGAGGAACTGGCCGGTAGGCTGGGGCCAGTTTGTATCCAAAGGCATCGTTTCGTCGTAGTCCTGGACGTACATCTGTGCTCCGAGCGCTAGCTGTTTCAGGTTGCTTAAGCAGGACGTCTGCCGCGCCTTCTCGCGAGCCTTGGCGAATACGGGGAACAGGATGGCTGCCAGGATAGCAATGATCGCTATCACGACGAGCAGCTCAATGAGCGTGAAGCCCTTGTGCGCACTCATGATACCGTACACCCCCGCGGTACCGTGCACTCCCCGGACGCCGCCCCCTGGGCGGTATGCCCGTGGGAAATAACCTCCCTTACTGTTACGACAAGACCCCGGAACTCCCTCCCGCTGACGCAGGAGTTCTCCACACCTCTCGCCAGTACCCTCCCGCGTCTAGCTTTCCTCCTCCGCCCCCGCTAACCTCCTTTTCATCACCTTCCCCGCCGCATTCCTCGGCAGGCACTCCCTGCACTCCACGATGTGCGGCACCTTGTACGTCGGCAGGCATCCCGCGCAATGCCGCTTAACCTCCGCCTCGCTGACGACCTCGCCCGGATGCGTCACGATCACCGCGAGGATGCACTCGCCCAGCGGCGCCCGCACTCCCGTCGCCTCGATGCCCACGACCGCCACCTCCCGCACCTTCTCCATCCGCATGATCGCCTGCTCGACCTCGAGCGAGTACACGTTCTGCCCGGCGACGATGATCATCTCCTTGCTCCGCCCGTGCACCTGGAAGTACCCGTCCGCATCCACCGACGCCAGGTCGCCGGTATGAAACCACCCGTCGCGGATGCTTTCCTCCAGCATCCCCGGCCGCCGCCAGTATTCCGGGATGATCACATCGCGGCGGAAGACCAGTTCGCCCACCTCGCCCGGCGCCATCTCGCTGCCATCCTCGCCCACGATCCGCGCATCCACCTCGGGCAGGAGCTTGCCGATGCTCTCCGGCCGCGTCTCTGCATCGGCGCTGGCGAGGACGTGGGTCATCGCGATGGTCTCGGTCAGCCCGAAGAAGTTGTGCGTCATTACCCCGGGGAAAAGCTCGCGCAGCCGCCGGATGGTCCGCACCGGCATGGGCGATCCCGAGTAGGCGATCAGCCGCAAGCTCCGCAGGTCCCGCTCGCCGATGCGCGGGTACGCGGTGAGGAAGAAGAACATCGTCGGCACGCCGAAATACGTCGTGCAGCGCCACTGCTCGATCAGCGGCACGACCGTGCTCATCTCCGCATCCGGCGCCATCACCAACGTCGCGCCCAGATACGCCGCCGCGTTCACCAGCGAGTAGCACGCCGTCGGCACGAAGAACGGTATCGCCAGCAGGTGCGCATCTTCATGCCGCAGCGAGTGCGCCAGGATCGCCATCCGCACGTTGAACACCAGGGCCTCGTGGGTCATCACCGCGGCCTTGGGCAGGCCCGTCGTCCCCGACGTATAGAGGAGCACCGCGGGCGCGTCAGGCGTCGCCCCGCCCAGATCTTCCGCCGGCGCATGGGCCATCGCATCGCCCCAGTTCGCGCCCGTGCTAAGCATCGGCACGCCCATCTCCGCCGCTATCCGCCCGACCGCGTCGCCCCCGACCTCGTCCGCCACGAGGCACGCGGGCTCACCCTCGCGCAGAGCATGCTCCAGCGCCTCCGGATTGAGCTTGTAGTTCACCGGGAGCACGGCCGCCCCGAGTCTCATCGCCGCCCAGTACGCGATGACGACCTCGGCGCGGTTGCGCATGGCGACGGCGACGCGGGTGCCCGGCCCGACGCTGCAATGCTCGCGCAGCCATCCGGCCATGCGACGGCTGGCCTCATCGATCTCGGCATAGCTCCACGCGCGACCATCCGCGACGACGGCAGCTTTCCGCGGCCACTTGCTCGCGGCGTTCTCGAAGAACTCGGCCATGGTGGCCAATCCTCGCGGCATCTCCAGCACCTCAATTGCCCTTTTCGTCGGAGAAGGTCCCGCCCCTTTCCCCGCGAACCCGCCGCCAATCGCGCCCATCCGTCTTTCCGGGCACCGGACAAATCGCCCTTTCTTTGAGCTTCACGGGAGGCTTTACTATGCGCACAGGCACCATCGGTATTGGCGTTCTCAGCTTTGCCCACGGCCACGTCTGCTCTTACTGTGGCGAGTGGAAGAACATGCCCGACGAGGTGAAGCTCGTCTCCGCCTGGGATGACGACCCCGCCCGCGGCGAGGCCAACTGCACGAACTTCGGCATGGACTTCGTCGCCGACGTGGACGCCGTCCTCTCCAACCCGGCCATCGACCTCGTCGCCGTCGGCAGCGAGACCTCGAAGCACGCCGACCTAGTCGTCGCCGCCCTGCACGCCGGCAAGGACGTCCTGCTCCAGAAGCCCATGGCCCTCTCGCTGGCCGATTGCGATCGCATCATCGAGGCCGTCAAGGCGACGGGCCAGTACTTCTCCATGGCCTTTCAAATGCGCTTCGACCCGGCCAACCTTCGCATCCGCGAACTCGTCCAGGACGGCACGCTCGGCGACATCGTCAACCTCCGCCGCCGCCACTCCCTCAACGCGCTCTTCAGCCCGGACTTCCTCAAGGCCTGGCACGTCAAGCCCGAGTACAACATGGGCATGTGGATGGACGACGCCAGCCACGCCGCCGACTTCATCTACTGGGTCCTCGGCCGCCCGGTCTCGGTCATGGCCGAGGTCGAGGCCGTCCTCTGCGACATCTCGATCACGCCCGACGACACCGGCATCGCGATCTACAAGTGGGCCGACCGCAAGCTCGCGACGCTGCTGAACTCCTCGCTCCATTGGGTAGGGGAGAACACTGTCGAGGTCTATGGCAGCAAGGGCGTGCTCATCCAGAACTTCGACGACGCGGTCTCGATGCGCACCCTCCCGCCCTCGCCCCAGCACCTCAAGCTCTTCCTCGAGGCCGAGGCGGAGAAGGGCTGGCAGGATCAGGGCATCCCGATCCCTCCGGGCCACGGCTCGCGGATCCAGGCGGTCGCGGCAGGCTTCCTGAAGGATTACCGCGCGGGTGTGTCGCGCTGTCCGGCGAACGAGGGAAGAGTGTCGATCGAGATGATCCTGGGGGCGTACAAGTCCGCCGCCGAGGGTCGTCGCATCAACCTCGACGACCTGTAGGGTCGACCGCTTTCTGCTCTTCGGAGGGGCCGCACCCGATGACGTGTTTTGTGCGTCATCGAGTCCGGCCCCTTGGCTTTTGCAGTGGCTCGGCGGTGGGCCTTGGTTTTTGGAGGGGCCGAGTGGGGCAGGGGCCCCACCCGGCCCGTTCTGTTTGGGGTGGCGGTTGCCTTTGTAGCCGCGGGTTGTAAAACCCGCGGGGGTGGCAGGCTGTGGCCTTCTTTCGTTCGCGCCTACGCTACCGCTACCCCGGCGAAAAATCATACAGCGGCCTTTGCAGGACCACCATCATCGCCGACCAGAACGCCCCCACCAGGAACTCGCCCAGTATCAGTCCGTAGAAAAACGGCAGCGCCTTCTGATGTGTCTTATGCCCGCCGTACCGCGTGATCAGTACCTTGAGGATCCACGCGATCAGCGTGCACGACCAGAAGTATTCGACCCCGAAGTTCATCCCCAGCGCGTACCCCGCCGGATGCAGCGGCCACCACATGAATCGCGTCCGCATGTACGTCATCCCCGCCACCAGCAGTCCGCCGAACCCCATCCCAATCATGCCCGGCACATTCGGCGCCAGCGGGTTCTGCATCCACGATGCGTACTGGTCCCAGATCCCGACATTGTGCCCGATCATCGGGTTGTTCCCGCGCATGTAGGTCAGGTGCGCGAAGAAGTAGAAGGTCAGCAGCGGCGCCATGGCGAAGGCGATGGCCATCGCGACCGCAAGCCTTTGCGGCTCAGCCCCGCTCACCTCGCCCATCTTCAGCCCCTCAAGCTGCACGGGCATTGGCGTCGTACGATAGCCGCGCCCGGTGAACCACCAGAACATCCCGAACATCGCGAGGTTGTTCGCCCCGATAGCCTTCGTGCCCACGATGTCCCGCATCAGCGTTTGCGAGTTGAGCCCGCCCGCCGCCTCATGCGCGGGCGGCCCAAGTTCGGCCCGCATCCTCGTGATCGCGATGTGGATGACGAACCCGAACCCGAACAGCACCACGACCACGGCCAGATTCATCCCCGCCCGCAGGCAGAAGAACACGATGAACGCCATCCCCGCCACGATCGCGAAGAAGCTCGCGCGGTGGCTCATGGGCTCGCCGGTATCCATCTCGTGCGACAACTCGCCGCGCCAGATGGACTTGGCCAGCGCCCCGAAGTATCCCCGTCCGACCCACATGGCGTACACGAACAGCGCCACCCACGCGCCCATGCATTGCTCGTTCAAGTAGGGAAGCTGAGGCGCCAGCGGTATCGGCACCGCCGCCGCCAGCACGTTCTGCGCCAGCCGGAACAGGTAGAAGAACCAGATGCTGAAGCTCAGGTCCGCCGGCAGCAGGAACGACAGCCCAATGCAGAACGGGTATAGCGGTATGCCTATCCTCCCGAGCGCCGACCAGGGCCGCCCCAACATCCACGTGTCGATGAAGTGCCCGCCGTCGTGGCGCACATCAATCAGCGGCAGCCCGGAGATGAAGAAGTGCCCGCCGTTGTAGAGGTCCAGCAACGCCGCCGCCGCGAACCCGATCAGCAGCGTCTTGTTGGCGAAGAACTTCACGTTCAGCCCCTCGCGCGTCATCTCCAGCGGCAGCTGCACGACCGGGAACCCGAGCTTCTCCCGCTGAGTCCACTGCCGCCGGATGAGCACGTTGATCCCGATCATCACGAGCCCGACCGCGAACACCAGGGCCGACCACCACAGCGTCGGCTGCAGCCACGCCTCGATCCGATCGGCCCGGTAGAGGGTCGTGTGCCCATCGAAGAGCGGCATGAACACGCTCGGCTGCCACACCGTCAGCCACTGGGGCAGGTGTTTGAAGAAGAGGTCCTGGTAGTGGTTCCCGTCGTTGGCGTAGTAGAACGGGATGACCACATCCGGCACGCCAAGCTGGAGGCTGTCATGCCCGGCCAGCGCCGATGCGACCGCGATCATCACATAGACGGTCACGAACTCGGCCTGCGTGAGGGCCCATTTCGGCGCCCACCGCTTGAGCGCCCAGTTGATGCCCAGGAGGATGAGCAGGTTGAAGATGACGTTCCAGTAGAGGGAGACGGCGGTGCAATGGCTCCAGTGGTAGATGCCCTCGACGGTGACGATCCAGTAGACGTGGAAGGGGATGAGGACGGCGCCGAGGACGAGCGCGCGGGTTGTGACGGCAGGCTTCCGGCGCTCGGTCTTACCCGCCGAAACAGCCTGTGGATCAGGGACCTGCGCGGGACGATCAGCCGTGGACATACGTTCACCTATTATGGATATGGGCCGTCCGCTGTCAACTAACGTTGCGGTTACCGCCCCCGTATGGTACAAAACTCGTTGCCGCGCCCAGGAGGTGCCGCTCAGTGTCGTCCACACCCATCGAAAAACTCTGTCGTCCTTGCACCCTCGAGATCGTGCCCTACTCGCCCGGCAAGTCGTCCGCCGAGGTCCAGGCTGAGATCGGTCCCATCGAGGTCACTAAGCTCGCCAGCAACGAGAACCCGCTCGGCCCATCGCCGCGTTCAGTCGAGGCCATGCGCGCCATCCTCGAGGATGTCCATATCTACCCCGACCCGGCGTCGACCGATCTCGTGGCCGCCCTCGCCGAGCGTTGGAATGCCCCCGTCGACGGCATCGTCTGCGGTCGTGGCTCCGACGAGATCATCCACATGCTCGGCCTCGCCTTCCTCAATCCCGGCGACGAGGTCGTCTACGCCGACCCGCCCTTCGCCCTCTATCCGCTCACGGCCTGCGAGCTTGACGCCAACCACATCGCCATCCCGGCGCCCGACTTCCGCCACAACCTTGATGTCTTTGCTGAGGCCATCAGCGAGCGCACCAAGCTCATCTTCATCGCCAATCCCTACAACCCGACCGGCACGATCAACACCGCCGCCGAAGTCGCGGCTTTCCTGGATCGCGTCCCGGACCACTGCGTCGTCGTCTTCGACGAGGCCTACTACGAGTACGTCGACGATCCGAGCTATCCCGACGCCCTCGAGTATGTTCGCCAGGGACGCCGCGTCGCCGTCCTCCGCACCTTCTCGAAGGCCTACGGCCTCGCCGGCCTGCGCGTGGGCTACGGTATGACCACGCCCGAGATCGCCCGCCAGCTCAAGCGCGTCATGCAGCCCTTCAACGTCTCGATCATGTCCCAGGTCGCGGCTGTCGCGGGCCTGGCCGATCGCGAACATGTCGAGAAGTCGCGCCGCATGGTGATCGACGGCCGCCTCCGCCTCTACGGAGAACTCGACCGCCTGGGTATCTTCTATGTGCCGTCCCAGGCGAACTTCGTCTTCCTCGATGCGGGCGTCGATAGCCGCGCCCTCTTCGATCAGCTGATGCGCCGTGGTGTCACGGTTCGCACCGGCGACATCTTTGGCTATCCCACCTTCATCCGGGTATCCATCGGGACCCCGGAGCAGATGACGAAATTCACCACCGCCCTGGAGCAGGCGCTGGTTGCGCTGGGGTCGCGCATTCAGGCCGGAGGCTAGACGCAAATGATCATCGTAATGTCCACCGAAGCCAGCGAGGACAATGTCCTCGAAGTACTCCGCCGTCTTGAGGATCGAGGCTACGGCCACCATATCTCCCGGGGTGTCGAGCGGACCATCATCGGCGCCATCGGCGCTCCCGACGGTGAGAAGCGCGCCGTCGCCGAACAGCTCGGTCAGCTTGCCGGCGTCGAGCGTGTCGTGCCCATCCTTCGCCCCTACAAGCTCGTCAGCCGCGAGCATCACGCCGACACGACGACCGTCAACATCGGCAGCTTCTCCTTCGGGCGTGATCGCGTCGGGGTGATAGCCGGCCCGTGTTCGATCGAAAGCCGCGAGCAGATTCTCGAGGTCGCGACCAAGGTCAAAGCCGCCGGAGCCATCGCCCTTCGCGGCGGCGCCTACAAGCCCCGCACCTCGCCCTACGCCTTCCAGGGCCTGGGCAAAGAGGGCCTCGAGCTTCTCAAGGAAGCCGGCGCCGCTACGGGCCTGCCCGTCGTCACGGAGGTCATGGACCTCCGCCACGTCGAGGTCGTCCATGACTTCGCCGACTGCCTCCAGATCGGCACCCGCAACATGCAGAACTACGACCTCCTCCGCGAGGTCGGCCGCACCAGCAAGCCGATTATCCTCAAGCGCTCCTACGCCGCGACCGTCGATGAGTGGCTCCAGGCCGCCGAGTATATCGCTTCCGCCGGCAACCTCCAGATCATTCTTTGCGAGCGCGGCATCCGCACCTTTGAGACCGCCACCCGCTTCACCTTCGACCTCGCCGGCGCGGTCCACGCCCGCTTCGAGACTCACCTGCCCATCATCGCCGACCCGAGCCACGCCGCCGGCAACCATCGCCTCGTCGGCCCGCTCGCCATGGCCGCCCTCGCCGCCGGTCTCGACGGCCTGATGATCGAGGTCCACCCGCACCCCGACCGTGCCCTCTCCGACGGCCCCCAGTCCCTGACGCCCAGACGGTTCGAGGCGCTGATGGCGTCCCTCGCCGGCGCCGCCAGGGCTGCCGGGCGGGAGCTATGATCGATGTCGGGCCAGTCACCCGATCAGCCTCACTTTGCCACGGCCGCCGTCCTGGGCGTCGGTCTCATCGGCGCCTCCTTTGCGCTGGCTGCCAAAGCCGCCGGCCTGGTTGACCGAGTGATCGGCGTCGCCCGGCGCGAGGAGACTCGCCGCATCGCCCTCGATCGGGGCGCGGCCGATGAGGTCACGGACGATCCCGTCGCCGCCGTCGCCGAGGCCGACCTTGTCTACCTCAGCGTGCCGGTTGGCGTGATGGATGACATGCTCGCCGCCATGGCCCCGGCTCTCCGCGCCGGCACTCTCATCACCGACGCCGCCAGCGTAAAGGCCCACGTCTGCCGTGCCGCCGAGGCCGTCCTTCCGCCCACGGTTGCCTTCGTCGGCGGTCATCCCATGGCCGGCTCCGAGCGTTCCGGTCCCGAGGCCGCCCGCGAGCATCTCTTCCGCGGCCACGCCTACTTCCTCGTCCCGACAAGCCTTGGTGGTGACGAGGCCCTGGCGAAGGTCGCCTGCCTCGTCGACGCGATCGGAGGCGTACCCTCGGTCGTGGACGCTAGCCTGCACGATCACCTCGTCGCCGCGACGAGCCATCTGCCTCACGCAGTCGCGATGGCTTTGTCCCTCGCCGTCGCCGAACTCGTGCCCGATCACGACGCCCGTGTCCGCTTCACCGGCTCCGGCCTGCGCGACACCACGCGCATCGCGGCCAGCAGCCCCGAGGTCTGGCGCGACATCTTTCTCGCCAATGCCGCCGAGGTCGTCGCCGGGTGCCGGTCAGCCTCTGCCTCCCTCGATGCTCTCGCTGAAGCCATCGCCACCGGCGATGCCGACCGTCTCACCGACCTTCTTCGCGACGCCCGCGCTGCTCGCCTGTCTCTCGACGCCGGCAGGGATCGGCCATGAAGCGCCCTTCCCGCCGCCTGATTGTCGGCCGCTCCAACCCGCTGCATGGCGTTTGCGACGTCCCCGGGGATAAATCCATCTCGCACCGCGTCGCCCTCTTCGGCGCCATGGCCTCCGGCGTGACCGAGGCGCGCAACTTCCTCATGGCCGAGGATTGCCTCAGCCTCCTCGCCGCCGTCGAGGCCCTCGGTTGCCGCGTCGAGCATGTCGGCTCCGATGTGCGCATCGACAGCGACGGCGTCGGGGCCTGGCATGAGCCGGCCCACGTCCTTGACTGTGGCAACTCCGGCACGGCCATGCGCCTGCTCCTCGGTTGTCTCGCCGGCCGCCCCTTCAGCGCCACCCTCGACGGCGATGCAAGCTTGCGCACCCGTCCGATGGGCCGCGTCGTCGGCCCACTCCGCCTCATGGGCGCCGAGGTTGAGGGCACCGGCGACAAGTGCGTCCCGCCCATCACGATCACCGGTGGCGGCCTCCGCGGCCTCACTTACGACCTTCCCGTCGCCAGCGCCCAGGTAAAGTCGGCCCTTCTCCTCGCCGGCCTCCAGGCCGACGGCACGACGGTCATCCATCAGCCCTCCCTCAGCCGCGATCACACGGAGCGCCTCCTTCCTGCCTTCGGCGCCCGACTGAATATCGAGGGCCTCACCGTCTCGATCGACGGTCCTCAGAATCTTTGCCCCGCCTCGATCTCCGTCCCGGGCGACTTCTCCTCCGCCGCCTATTTTCTTGCCGCCGCCGCCCTCGTGCCGTCGAGCGAGGTCCTCGTCGAGAACGTCGGCCTCAACCACACCCGCAGCGGCCTCCTCGAAATCCTCGAGGACATGGGCGCCGATGTTCGCGTAAGCCGCACTGTCAGCGCCGGCGGTGAACCACGCGGCGACGTGACTATCCTCTCCGGTCCCCTCCGTGCGACCGAGGTCTCCGGCGAGATCATCCCGCGCGCCATCGACGAACTCCCCCTCCTCGCCGTCCTGGCGACTCAGGCCCACGGCGAGACGGTTCTCCGCGATGCCGCTGAGCTTCGCGTCAAGGAATCCGATCGTCTCGAGGCTATGGCCGCAGGCCTGTCAGCCCTGGGCGCGAAGATCCGCGTCCTCGATGACGGCTGGGTCGTATCGGGCCCGACGCCACTCCACGGTGCGACCCTCCACGCCGGCCTCGATCATCGCGTAGCCATGACCCTCGCCGTCGCTGGCCTCCTGGCCGACGGCGAGACTATAATCGACGGCGCGCAGGCGGTAGCTACGTCCTTCCCGGGCTTCGCCGCCGTCCTCTCCAGTCTTGGGGCCCAGGTGACCATGCAATGACCGAGTACCTGCAGGAAACCGACGAGCTGCGCGTTGCCATCGATGGCCCCGCAGGCTCTGGCAAGAGCACTCTCGCCCGCGAGTTGGCCCGCGCCCTCGGCTATCTCTACGTCGACACCGGCGCCATGTACCGCGCCATCGCCTACAAGGCTATACAGGCCGGCCTCGATCCAGCCAACGAGAGCGACCACGCGGCCATCATCGACATCGCCCGCCAGGTCGAGTTTCACTTCCAGTGGGAAGACGACACCCTGAAGCTCTTCATCGATGGGGAGGACGTCAGCGAGGCCATCCGCACGCCCGCCGTCGAGAAGCTCTCCTCACCCGTCTCGGCCTTGCCGGGCGTCCGCGAAGAACTGGTGGCCGCGCAGAAGATTCTCTCGCAGGCCCACAGCATCGTCATGGAAGGCCGCGACATCGGTACCGTCGTCATGCCCGACGCCGACGCCAAGATCTTCCTCACCGCTAACCCCGACGAGCGTGCCCGCCGTCGCTGGCGTCAGCAGCGCGAGCGCGGCACCTCCCGTCCGCTCCAGATGGTGCAGAGCGAGACCATGGAGCGCGACCGCCGCGACTCCAGCCGCGCCGTCAGCCCGCTCAAGCCCGCCGAGGATGCCATCGTCCTCGATTGCACCGACCTCAGCCGCGCCGAGGTCCTCGAAGAGGCCGTGCGCATCGTCGAGGAGGCGCGCGCTCGGCGTGACGCCTCCCTCTGACCCTCGCTGGCGTTGGCCTCATGCCGAACCCGGCGCCGTCACCTGGTGGCGTCGCGCTCTCCAGTGGTTCGGCAAGGACCTCATCTTCCGCTGGATCCTGCTGCCGCTGACCGGCGGCTGCTCGATCTACGGCGCCGAAAATCTCCCGCGCACCGGTGGCGCCGTCCTCGCGTCCAACCACGTCAGCTTCGCCGACCCTCCCTGGATCGGCGCCTGCGTCCACCGCCGCGTCTACGCGATGGCCAAGCGCGAGTTGTTCGAGGCCCCGATCTTCGGCTGGATCATCCACTCGGTCTTCGCCTTCCCGGTGGACCGCAGCATCGCCGACCACGTCGCCCTCCGCCATGGCATCGACCTGGTCAGCCGTGGCGAGCTTCTCCTCATCTTCCCCGAGGGCGGCCGCAGCCCCGACGGTGAGGTCCAGAAGGGTAGCATCGCCCCGGCCATGGTCGCCGGACGAGTGGGTGTGCCCATCCTTCCCGTCGCGATCGTTGGCACCGACCGCGTCCTCCCGCGCGGCGCCAAGTTCCTCCATCACCACCGCACGGCCATCGCCTTCGGCGAGCCGATGACGGTCACCCCCGACGCCGCCGGCCGACTCACTCGCGCCGTTCTCGACGCGGCCACCACCGATCTCATGGATCGCATCCGCGCCCTCCGCGCCTTCCTTCTCGAGCGCCTGGCCGAGGAGAAAGCCCCGCGCGCGCGGCCAAGCTGACACCGAAGCCGCGCCCATGCCTTACCCTTCCCAGGGGGCCGATCGCCAGTGCTCACACCCGTCCGCGTCAATCCGGTAGTCGTGCATCCAGGTGAGCGCCGACTCATCCTCGACGGCGACTGGAGCTTCCGTCTCGACCCCGACGACGTCGGCCTCGGCGAGGGCTGGCAGGCCGACCCCGATCGCCTCACCGACACGATAACCGTCCCGGGGTCATGGCAGGGGCAGGGCTTCGGCGGCGACGGCAACGACCTCGTCTGGGATTTCCGCCTCGAGGCCCGCACCTTCCGCGCCACCTACCGCGGCACCGGTTGGTACGGTCGCCGCCTCCTTATCCCGGACGACTGGCGCGACACCCGTATCTTCCTCAACTTCGGAGGCGCCTTCCCGACCGCCGAGATCTACCTCGACGGCCAACGTCTCGGCGAGCACGGGTTGCCCTTCGTCCCCTTCGGCTTCGACGTCACCGGCCTCGTCCGCCCCGGCTCAGCCCACAACCTCGCCGTCCGCATCCACGAAGCCGACCGCGAACTCGGCCTCGCCTTCAGCTATCAGGGCAACTGGTCGGGCCTCTATCGCGGCGTCGAACTCCGCGCCACCGGGCCCGCCTTCCTCGAGCACGTCTGCGCCTATCCTGACGCCGACCAGCGATCCGTCGCTGTGAAGCTGTCTATTGCAGGCGAGGCTTTATCGTTGCTCGACCTCAAACTCTCCATCTCCCGCGACGGTGGCCCTACCCTCAGTGAACGATCGTTCACTCTCTCATCCGGCGAAGCCTCCTTCGATCTTCCCGTGCCCTCGCCCGATCTCTGGTCGCCTGACGCGCCCAACCTCTACCGCCTGGACGTCGAACTCTTCTCCGGCGGCGCCGTCCTCGACGCCTGGTCCGATCGCTTCGGCTTCGTGAAGCTCTCCACCGAGGGCAAGCATTTCTTGATCAACGGCGAGCCCTACTACATGCGCGGCACGGGCGAGTTCCTCTCCAACCCAGAGACCGGCTGCCCCGACACCGACCGCGAGCGCTGGCGCCGCAAGCTCCAGGCCCTGCGCGACTATGGGTACAACTACGTTCGCTGCCAGTCCTTCGTGCCGGCGCCCGAGTACTACGACGCCGCCGACGAGGTCGGCCTCCTAGTGCAGAGCGAGATGGGCATGCTCGGCGCCTGGGGAGGCATGACCTCGGACCACATCTACGCGTGGCCCCAGCCGACGCCCGCCTATCGCGAGGCCCTCCGGCGTCAGTGGGACCTCGTCGTCGAGCGCGACGCGAACCACCCTTCCGCGAACATCTATTGCATGAGCAACGAACTCGGCGCCTCGACGCACTTCCCGCGCCTCGCCTGGCAGTGCCACGACGAGACTAAGCGTCGCAAGCCTTCCTGTCTGGTGATCTGGACCGATGGCGGCCTCAACGAAGCCCTGCCCCAGGACTTCGTCAACGCGGAGGCATCACAGGACGACGCCTGCGCGCAGCCCCTCATCCAGCACGAGTTCCGCTGGTGGAGTTCGTATCCCGATGTGCGAATCATGGACAAATACTCCGGCGCGATCCGCCCCTACGCCGCCCAGATCGCCCTCGACGCAGCCGCTCGCCATGGCCTCACGCACCTCCTGCCTCTCGCCGCCGAGAACAGCCAGCGCCTTCAGTTCGCCGAGATGAAGGGCAAAATGGAGATGTGCCGCCGCGACAACCCGCGCCTCGCAGGCATCTGCCACTTCAACGCGATGGACAGCAACCCATCGCCCCAGGGCATCCTCGACGAGTTCTACGAGTCCAAGGTCACCGATGCCGCGACGTGGCTGCAGACCAATGGCGACACGGTCATCCTCAGCAGCCTCGGCTTCGATGATCGCGTCCTTCTGGCCGGCGATGAGCTGCGCTGCGCCTTCTCCGTCTCCGATTTCAGCCATCCTTCACTGAGCCGTCCAGGCCTTCGTTGGTCCTTGCGATGTGGGGAAGAGGTCCTGTCCAGCGGCGAGATCACCTACGGCCACCAACCCTTCTGCACCTGCCCCGCGGGCGAGCTAACCGTGACGATTCCCGACTTTCCCCATCCCGCGAAGGCCATCCTTCACGCCGAGCTAGTCGAGAATGAACGCTCGTTCACTAACGAGTGGGATCTCTGGATCCTCCCGCGCGAGACTCCCGACACCACGCCCCCACCATCGGATCGCCTCGTCGTCACGGAGCGCCTCGACGGCGCCCTGATCTCCTTCGTGCGCGACGGCGGTCGGGTCTTGCTCATCGCCACCGAGGGATTGCTGAGGCCCTTTAACCCGAAGTTCGGCTTCACGCTGGGGCACTACTACTTCACGCCGCCGGCCAACTACCCGCCCTACGAGGACGGCCATGACGGCACGATCCTTGCGCACCATCCAGCCCTCGGCGATCTGCCCCACGACGGCTGGGCCGACCTGCTCTTCTTCCGCATGATCGCCGACGCCCCGCCGCTGGACCTCGAACCCCTCGGCCTCACCGCCGCCGACCCGATCCTGCGCGTCCTGCATTCGTATCCGGTCTGCCGCCCGCTGGGGTATCTCTACGAGGCACGCGTGGGTGAGGGAGGTCTGCTTATCTCCGCCCTCAACCTCGACCAGTCCTGGCCCGAGGCCCTCTATCTTCTGCGCCAGCTCCGCGCCTACCTCTCAGGCGACGACTTCAATCCTTCCGCCCCACTCTCCGACCGCTCCATCTCAGCCCTTCTCTCCGCGACCGCCCTTCCGTCACTTCCCGCCGAACACTAGCTCGCGCTTCGCCTCGAGGTAGTACATCCAGTTGTCGTAGCTCACATCCGGCGGCACGGAATGGTCGACGGTCGGCACATACCCGCCGCCCTCGAGCATCGCCGGCGCCTGCCTGTGCAGTTCCGCATCGATCTCCTTCCGCCCCTTCGACAGCGCCCGCTTATCGATCCCGCCCATCATCGCCAGCGCCGTCCCATACTCCTTTCTGATCGCCAGCATGTCCGTCCCCGCCGCCTGCTCGCACGGGCAGATCTGCGTGAACCCCGCCTCGATGATCAGCGGCAACAGCGCATCGATATTCCCATCGCTATCGAGGCTGATCACGTCGACCCCATGCCGCCTCAGATGCTCATTGATGCGCAGGTATCTCGGCATCAGGAACTGCTTGTAGATCTTAGGCGACACGAGCGGCCCGCCCTTCCCGGCGAAGTCCTCGAAGTAGTTGAACCAGTCGATGTCCACGTCCGTCAGCGCCCGCTCGCTCAGCTCGAGGAAGAAGTCGGTCATGAAGTCGAGCATCTCTTCGGCGAGCACAGGGTCATCGTAGAAGACCACGCACGCCGCCTCGGTCCCCATCCACGCTCGCATCATGCTGTACAGCCCGAAGCCGCCGATCCCCGTCAGCGCCAGTGGATAGTCGCGCCCCACATAGCACCTCGCCACGTCCGCCCACCACCGCGGATACCTCAGCGGCGTCTTCGCATCGTAGCGTTGCTTCATCGCCTCGAAGCTCGCCCGATCCTTCACCGGGAAGCTGAGGTATTGGTCCATGCACGGCTGCATCCCTCCCGCGGTGCCCAGCTTCATCGCCCGCCGCACGATCCCATCGCCGCCGCGGTACGTGGTCGTCCGCTCGTCCTCTTCGATGAACTCGTACTCGAACCCGGGGAACATCCACACGTTCAGCGGCACATACTCCCATCGCTCGAACCCGAAGAACTCGTTGCCGCCCACGTAGAACGACGTATCCACATCGCTGGGCATGCCTTCGCTTCGCCATCGTTCCACCGTCTGACCCCACGCCGCGATCTCAATGAACGGCGCATGGTCGACAGCCTCAAAGCGGTGACATGCCAGGAATCTCTCGCGCGAGTTCATCGGCTCCTCCGTCCCTCTCACCGCGGCGCCGCGGTGCCATGCTTCGCGATCCACAGATGCTCATCAAAGGGCGCCCGCCGGTTGGGGCAGCCTTCGCGATGGCACAACTGGCACGTCACGAAGTCGACCTCGGTGGGGAAGAAGATGCCCGACACGCTCTTGTTCGGGCACATGAGGAAGCTATCGGTGAGCCTCACTCCGATCATCCCTTCGACATCGCCGAGGAGATCGAACAGCGGCCGTTGCTCCTCGATGCGCCACAGGTCCGCATCTCCGGCGCCGGGGTTCATGCTCGCCGACTTGGTCAGCCCATAGTTGTCTGCCAGGTGGCATCCCAGCGCGGCACCGGCCGCCGATAGCGCCATCTGCTTGATGCAGTCAAGACCGAAGCGCAGGAAGTCGTCGTCCATTCCTTCCAGCAGCGCATCAAGCTCGACGCCGCAGGTCGCCACGTAGGGAAAGACTCGCTCCATGTCCGCGAGGTTTTCGCACAGCACGCGGCTCGTGAAGGTCACGCCCGCGATGGTCACGGTATCCTCCCCGCGCGCGTCGATGAACGCCTCATCGAACACAGCCTTCGGCCGCCCAAGGGGCGCCGCTCTCTCCAACAGCGCGAGGATCTCGATGCCTAGCCCGCTCTCCGGGCCCACGTGTAGCTGCTCAAGCAACGCCTTCGGATCAGGGCTGAAAGCAATCTTGTCGAGTATTGTCATGGCCCGCGCATGTTAACCCTCTCGCCGCCCGCGCTCAAGAGGCCCCGCGCTGTGGTACGATTCCCGCGCTTGATTGAGGAGGTCCTTACGCCCCATGCGCACAGCACTGCTCGCCCTTGCCTTCAGCCTTTTTCTCACGACGGCCCACGCCGACGTCCGCACGATCACCGTCGATCCCATGACCGACACGACCCACTGGCAGGTCGGTGGCGACCGCATCAACTACACCCTCGGCGACAGCAGCCTCCTGCCCTCGACCGAGCAGGTCCGCCCCGGATCGCCTCGTTCGCTCAAGCTCGTCGCCGACTACACCGAGCCCCGCCGCTGGAACGTCACCGCCTATCATACCGGCGGCTCGATCCCCGGCGACTGCAGCGAGCTTCGCTTCTGGATGTGGGCGGCGGCGACAGGGTCGCAGATCGTCCTGCAGATGGAGGACGCGCGCGGCCGCTGGTTCGAGCAGGGCCTCGGCCCGGCCGATTGGCAGGGCTGGCGCGAACTCACGATCCCCGTCGACGATGCCACTTGGCGACCGCTCCTTCGCATCGGTGAAGCGCGCCTGCCCATCCTCTATCCGGTCAACCTCCGCCAGATCTCGGTCTCGCGCGCGCCTAAGTCGAAGGGCCCGGAGACCTACTACTTCGCCGACCTTCGCGCTACGACAGACCTCGTCCCCGCCGACGCCATCGACGGCGCCGTCGCCACTGGCCGACGTGCCAACCTCTTCTACTCGGGTGAGACCGCACCCCTCCGCGTCACTCTCACCAACACCGGCGCCGACCCCGTCTCCGGTCGCCTCAGCCTCACCCTCACCGACTTCTTCGGCACCGAGGAGTCCCTGCCCGCTGCCGACGTGACCGTCCCCTCGGGCGCGACCGTCACCCACGACTTCCCTTACCTCACGCGCCGCCTCGGCGCCTACGACCTTCGCGCCACCCTCCGCTCAGGCACTCGTGAGCGCGTATGGTTCGGCCACCTCTCGGTCACTCGCCCGCTTCCTCAGCAGCCGCCCGACGCCCACGCCACCTTCGGCACGATGGCCAATCTCGACATGTTTGGCGCCGACGACATGCCTCTCGTCCATCGCCTCAACCGCGACGCCGGCATCCGTTGGACGCGCGTCGGTGCGGACTGGAACGAGATCAACCCCGAGCGCGACGTCTGGTCCTGGCAGCCCGGCAAGCTCGTTGACGGCCCGGTCGGCAAAGCCGTCGAACTCAGCGGCGCCGCCTATCGCTTGCCCCACGCCCCGATCCTCGACTGCCCCGACGAGGTCACCCTTGCCTTCTTCGCGCGAGGCACGGCCTCCAACGGCAACTGGCAGGCACCCATCTCCAAGTGGGGCGCGGCTAATCAGCGCAACTACGGCGTCTACTTCGGTCGCGACAACGGCGACTTCTGCTTCTCCGGCAGCTTCACCAAGCGCGCCGAGGGTTGGTCCGACTTCGACTCAGGCTTCTCCGCCTGGGACGGCAAGTGGCATCACTATGCGGCGTCCTACTCGCGCACGGACAAGCACGTCCGCCTCTACGTCGACGGCCTTCCGCACGGCGTGGCCGACTTCGACGGCGGCGCTATGCGCACCAATGCCGACGACCTCATCCTCGGCGCAGCCTTCCCTGGCGGCCTCGACGAAGTCACCATCTTCAACCGCGCCCTCACCGACGCCGAGGTGAAGACCCTCGCCACCGGCGCAGCCCCACCCAAAGCCGGCCTCGTCGCCTGGTGGAGCTTCGACTCCGCCGAGGACATCCCCGATCGCTCGGGCCACGGCCTCACTCTCCACGCGGCCGAGCCCTCCTTCGTCCGCATCGCCCGCGACGGCCTGACCTCTGGCATCAAGTCCCTCTGCATCCTCGGCTTCCCCGCGAAGTGGGCATCGACCGCCCCACCCGGCGCCGCACGCCCGTGGGTCTACAAGCCCGACCTCGCCGCTTGGGCGAAATTCGTCGAGGAGGTCGTCCGCCGCTCGCGCGACGTCGTCCAGCACTTCGAGGTGTGGAACGAGCCGAACATCGACGTCTTCTGGGAGCCCAAGCCCGACCCCCACGAGTACCTCGACGTCCTCCGCGTCGCCTACGAGGCGGCCAAGCGCGGCAACCCCAAGTGCACGATCCTCATGCCCGCCCTCGCAGGTCCGGTCGACGGTGGAGAGGGGATGGCCTTCCTCGACGAACTGCTCAAGGCCGGCGCCGCGAAGTATTGCGACGCCATCTCGATCCACCCATATCGCTCCGCCACACCCGAGGCCTCCGACCTCGCCGGCCAGCTTCAGCACATCGAGGCCCTCGCCGAAGCCAACGGTGGTCATCGCCCGATCTGGTTCACCGAGTTCGGCTGGACCACGCAGATTCCAGGCGGCTCAACCGAAGCTCGCCAGGCCCTCCTCCTCCCGCGCACCGACGTCCTCGCTCTCGGCACCGGCGACGTCGATCGTCTCCTGATCTTCCGCTTCCACGATCCGGGCGTGGACCGGTTCTACACCGAGGAGAATGTCGGCCTCCTCTGGAACGACCTGACGCCCAAGCCCGCCTGGCACGCCCATCGCACGATCGCGATGCTTCTCGATGGCGCAAAGCCCGACGGCGCACTCGACCTCGGCCCGCGCGCGATGTCACGCTGCTTCCGCGTCGCAGGCAAGCGCGTCGCCGCAGTGTGGTGTCCCGATGGCGAAGATACCGTCGCCCTCCGCACCGACGTGCCGGTCCACCTCGTCGATCTCATGGGCAACGAGTCCACGCTCACTCCCGACGGCGGCGCCGTCGTCCTCCACGTCACTGAGGCCACGCAGTTCCTCCGCGACATCGACGACAAGACCGTTGGCCTCGGCGCTATCATCTCTGCGAACGTGCCGCCCATCCTTCGCGCTCGCCCCGCGAAGATCGTCGTCACCATCGTCAATCCCTTCGCCACCGAGCGCCTCGCCGACGTCTCGCTCACCGTACCCGAAGCATCCTCCGTCACGCCCGGCGTCGTTCAGATCAAGGTCCCGCCGCACGGCAAGCGCGAAGTCGCGATCAGCGTGACCATCCCCGAGACCGTCACCCCCGGCTACACCGGCGCCACGCTCGATTGCCATCTCGGCGACCTCCACCTCCGCCGCGACCTTCTCCTCGGCGTCCGCACCGCCGCGCCCGACGCCGGCCCGGTCGCCCTCTGGCATCTCGACGAGGGCCAGGGCCTGACCGTCCACGACGCCTCACCCGCCGGCAACGACGGCGCCTTCGATCACGCCGAGTGGATCCCCGGCCACAAGGGCACCGCCCTGCGCTTCGACGGCACGGGCTCGGTCACGATCCCCGACGCCCCATCCCTCAATCTCGCCGACGAGGTCACCATCGCCTTCTGGCTCCGCGTCGACGCCGATACGGGCACGTGGCAGATGCCCGTGACGAAGTTCCTCTCCGATCAGCGCCGCAACTACGGCATCTACCTCTCGCCCGGCACGCTCATGCCGTGCTTCAGCGCCTCCTTCGAGAAGGGCACCTACCGCCACGCCGACCTTCAGTCGGGCGTGAACCTCAAGGCGGGCGAGTGGCATCACATCGCCGCGACGTACTCGATGTTCGACCGTCGCCTCCGCCTCTACGTCGACGGCAAAGCCGCGCTCGACGCGCCCTGGGACCAGGGGCCCTTGCTCCTCACGACCGAGCCCGTCCGGTTGGGCGCGGGCATGAAAGGCGCGCTCGACGAGATCGCCATCTACCCGCGCGCCCTCTCGCCCGACGAGATTGCGGCCCTCGCCCGCGAATGACCGCGGCAGGACTCACCTTCTTCACCGCGAAGCACTTGTCTGAGACGCACTCCGCCCGCACAGCCTGCGTCGCGGCGGCATCGTCCCGCAGGCGAGGCGTCTGCGTCGCGCGGGGTCAGGGGCCCTCGGCCCCTGCGGGTCGGAGGACCGCAGGTCCTCAGTGTGGGGCAGAGCCCCACAGTCTTGCACTTGCACTTAGCCTTTCTGGGGGGCTCTTCAATGGCAAAGATCTTCGGGCGGAACTATACGAGGACTCAGTTGATGGAACGCGTCGGCAACATCGACCAAATCGCAGGCGCTCGCCAGGTCAAGCTTGCCGAGGGCAACGAAGCCGACGCCCTCGCCATCGCCTGCAAGACCGGCTCCGGCTTCAACTTCATGGTCGACGCCAACCGCGGCCTCGACATCGTCTCGGCCGACTGGCAGGGCGCATCTCTCTGCTGGCGTGGAGCGCCCGGCGAGATGAACGCCTCCTATTTCGAGTCGCCGGGCATGGGCTGGCTTCACGGTTTCTTCGGAGGCTTGGTCGCCACGTGCGGCACGACCCACATGGGCTTCGCCTGCAACGACGCCGGCACCATCGAGGGCGGGCCCGTCTATCGCCATGTCTGCTCCGAGGGCGAGTGCGACGAGGTCTTCACCCCCTCCGGCAGCCTCGGCCTCCACGGTCGCTATTCCTACACGCCGGCGAAGAACGTCTGGGCCGACGGCCGCTGGGACGGCGACGACTACACCTTCTGGGTCCAGGGCAAGGTCCGCGAGGCGATGCACTTCGGCCCGAACATGCTCGTCGAGCGCCGCATCTCAGCCAGGCTCGGCGAGAGCAAGCTCCGCATCCAGGACAAGGTCACCAACGAAGCCTGGGAGCCCCAGGAGCACATGTGGCTCTATCACTGCAACCTCGGCTTCCCGGTCCTGGACGGCGGCGGCGAGTACCTGCTCCCCAGCCGCAACGTTACTCCCCGCACCGATCTCGCCGCGGACAACATCGGCACCTGGAGCCAGTTCCCCGCTCCGACGCCGAACCAGCAGGAGATGGTCTACTACCACGAGTGCGGCGCCGAGGCCGACGGCACGGTCTACGCAGGCTTCGCCAACCGCGCCTTCAACGGCGGTCAGGGCATCGGTGTCTATCTCCGCTACAACCTTAAGCAACTCCCCTGGCTGGTCCAGTGGAAGATGCCTGGTCAAGGCCACTACGTCACCGGCCTCGAACCCGCGACGGCGTGGGTGGACGGCCGCGTTGCTGAGCGAGAGGCCGGGCGCGTGATCACCCTCGATCCGCAGGAGTCGCGCGACTACGAGCTTGAGATCGGCGTGCTGACCTCGATCGCCGAGATCGACGAGATGGCGTCCCGCATCTCTGCCCTGAGATAGTTTGTGGCTTTTCGGAGGGGCCGCATCCGTGATGGGCGCGTCTTGCACTCATCGCGAATCCGGCCCCTTTCCTTTCCGCGCTCGTGGTACACCCTCTCGCCCTCATACTTGTAAATCCCTGCCCATCTGTGGTATACGCTACTCGGGCGTGTCCAACGTAGCCGCCAACCATCGTAGCCCAGGAGATGTCTAGCATGGACCAACTTCGCGAAGCTTTCCTTGACCCGCCCGTCTCCTTCCGCCCTCAGCCCTTCTGGTTCCTCAACCTCGATTGCGATCACGATCTTCTCCGCGTACAGATCGCCGAGATGGCCGACAAGGGCGTCGGCGGCGCCGTTTTGCACCCCCGCCACGGCCTCAAGATCCCCTTCATGTCGCCCGCCTGGCTCGACGCGATGCAGGTTTGCATCGACGAGATGGCCGCGCACGGCATGGAGGCCTGGCTTTACGACGAGGACAACTGGCCCAGCGCGAACTTCGGCGGCCGCCTCACTCGCCGCTTCCCGGAGAACCGGATGCGCTACCTCCGCGTCCAGCGCCTCTTCGTCAGCGGCGGCGCCACCTACCGCGCCGACCTCCAGGGCAACGGCAACACCCTCATCACCGCCCTCGCCTGCCGCTATCAGACCACGGACGACGGAGGCCTTGCACCTCAGGGCCAGTACACCGAGATCAGCCGCGCCATCTCCTCCGACGGCTCCTTCAAGTGGGCTGCCCCTCCCGGCGACTGGCTCGTTACTGTCTTCTGGGAATGCCCCGTCGCCGAGAAGGTCACCTGGTTCCGCGGCTACTACACGGACACGATGAACCCGGCCACCATGCGCAAGTTTGTCGACTCCTGCTACGAGCCGAACCTGCGCTTCGAGGCCCACTTCGGCAAGACCGTGAAGGGCGTCTTCACCGATGAGCCCGGCCTCATGATCCACGACGCCTACGTCGCCGATGAGGCCCTCCGCGGCACTGTCGAGAACCCCCATCGCCGCCTCCCGGGCATGACCTTGCCCTGGACGCGCGAGTTCTTCGACCGCTTTCAGCGCCTCAAGGGCTACGACCTCCGCCCGCGTCTCATGGACCTCGTCTACCAGGTCTCCGACGACTATCGCAAGGTCCGCTGCGACTTCTTCGACGCCGTCGCCTCGTGGTACGTCGAGGCCTATCACCAACAGCTATCGTCCTGGTGCCATCAGCACAATCTCGAGTACATCGGCCACACGCTGGAGGATCCGCTCTTCGCCCAGGTCCGCACGCAGGGCAACCAGACTCGCGTCCTCGAGCAGATGGATCGCCCCGGCCTCGACTATCTCGGCCACGGCGTCGGCACTCGCGAAGCCCCGCATCGCATCCTCGCCTCGAAGTGTGCCGCCTCGGTCGCTCACGTGATGGGCCGCCCGCGCGTCATGACCGAAGCCTTCGGCGGATCAGGTCACGGCCACCGTCTCTCCGACCGCCGCGTCGACCTCAACTTCATGGCGGCCCTCGGCGTCAACATGGTCATCCCCCACGCCTTCTATTACTCCTTCCTCGGCCTCCGCAAGACCGACTGGCCGCCGTGCGAGTTCTACCATGCGCCCTGGTGGCCGTGGTACAAGAAGTGGGCCGACTACATCGGTCGCGTCTGCCTCGTCCAGACTCAGGGCCATCACGTCAGCGGCGTCGCTATCCTCTCACCCGCCCGCACCATCGCCGTCAACATGGTCCGCGACGGCCACATCCATCGCGACTCGCCCCAGGACCGTTTCTTCGCCGAACTCAGCGACCGCCTCCTCCGCCTCCACTACGACTTCGACTTCCTCGACGAGGGCGAGATCGAGCGCGCCCAGGTCGCCGAGGGCAGCCTCGCCTTCCAGAATTCCGACGAGACTTACCGGGTCGTCATCCTCCCGGCCTTCGAGCTGATCTCGCGCTTCGCGGCGGAGAAGCTCCTCGCCTTCTTCCGCGCTGGCGGCCACCTTCTCGCGGTGGGTTCACTCCCGCTCGAGTCCGACCGTCGCGGCGACGATGAGCACGTCCGCGATCTCATGGCGGAGATCTTCAAGACCGGCGACGAGAAGCGCATGGAGGGCGAGAGCGAGGCCGGGGGCAGAGCCCTCTTCGTGGCCGACCCGGGCGATGTTCAGGCCTGGCTCGCCGAGGTCCTTCCGCCGCTCCTCGATCCCGATGTCATCCTCGAGGCCGAGAACCGCGCCGTCGCCGAGGACGTCGTCTGCTCCCATCGCACCGAGGGTCGCGTGCACACGTTCTTTATCGTCAACCGCAGCAAGGACGAGCCCGCCGATGTCACGTGGCGCGGCCCGATCGGCCTCACCGGTCGCCTCGAAGAATGGGACCTTGAGACCGGCACCGCCCGCGAGCTTCCCGTCCGCGTCGCCTCCGATCGCGTCTCGATGAACCTCCACTTCGGCGGCTCCGAGGCGCGCCTCCTCGTCCTCGACACAGAGTCCGAGCCCGCCGTTCATCCCCTCCCGGTCTCCGGTCGCGACGTCGGCGCCATCGATCTCTCCGATGTCTGGCGCTTCGAGCCTCAGGGGCCGAACGTCCTTGTTCTCGACCGCTTCGAGTTCGTCGCCCGCGACACGGGCCTCGCCGCGAAGATCGGCCCTCACGGTCTCGGACAGCTCAACAGCTACACGACGACCTTCGTCGCCCAGGGCAAGTTCGAGGGCCTGCGCCTCATCCTCGACGACCTCGCCCCCGACCTCCCCTCCCACGTCGGCTTCCTCTCGGGCATGCGCAACCTCGAGATCCTCCTCAACGGCGAACTCCTCCCGGCGCCGACCCTCGCCTCGTGGATGGACCCCTACCTCCTCGAGATCCCCATCGACGATCGCGTCCACACCGGCGAGAACGTCCTGCAGATCTGCATGATATCGCTCCTTGAGGAGATGCCGCGTATCTTCGAGCCCATCTATCTCATCGGCGATTTCCAGGTGCAGGATCGCACGATCCGCCCGGCGCGCGGATCGATGGCCGGCCCGTGGAGCGATGCGGGTTACCCGAACTACTCGGGCATCGCGGCCTACTCGCAGACCGTGGACATCCCCGACAAGTACGCCCTCGGCGCGAAGCTGATCCTCGAACTCGACGAGGTCCACGATTGCTGCCGTGTGCTGGTCAATGGGGAAGAGGTCGAGATCCGGATGTGGGAGCCGTGGAGCGCCGACATCAGCGATCACGTGAAGCCCGGCCGCAACGAGATTACGGTCGAGGTCGCGAACTCGGCGACGAATCTTTACGACAAGAACCCGCGCACCTCGGGTCTCGCCGGCTCCGCCCGCATCCTCATCCGCGAACGCTAACGCCTTTGCATCGTCTTTGCTTTCTGTAGGGCGGGCATTTATGCCCGCCGCGTCTTTCCCTTGGTCTTACGCTTGCTGTAGGGCGGGGGTTTATCCCCCGCCGGCTTTTCGTCTTTGCCTTTCCGCCCTACGTCGTCATCCTGAGCGCGCAACTCGACGCCCTCGGGTAGCGTCCCCGCGAAGGATCTGAGGTGGCGGCGTTACATCCCCTCGTCCCCGGAGGCTTTGCCTTCTGCTCTTTCGCTTCTCGATGCCATCCTGAAAAGAGCAACAGTGTGTGCTGCTCAGTGCGACGATTTCTGTCGCCGAAGGATCTAGTCTTCGCCCAC
>PMZA01000338.1 GCA_003170595.1 Armatimonadota bacterium | reverse complement strand
GCCGCTGGTGCCGCTGATCGTGATGTTCGCGGCAGCTACAGTGGCCAAGGCCGTGCGTCAGGGACTCGTGGATTCCGAACTCCCTGACGCCGTGAAGGGCATCATCGAGGGGCTGGCGCTGGGCGCTCTCGTGCTAATCGTGGCTTACCCTCTGGCTGACCTGCTGTTCGTGCGGCCCTCTCCCGGGAAAAGCGCGATGCCAGCCATCGTCGCTCAGGCGGCGGCGGACAGCCGCCTGGTGGCCTCCGACGTACCTGAGGCCATCGCCTGGTACGCCAAGCGCCCCGCGATGCTGTTCGCCCACCACCCCAACGACTACCACAACCTGCGCAAGGCCGGCCTGGCGCCCGACACCGTCTTCCTTACGCCGACCCTGCAGGGCTATCCGCCCGAGGAACTGGTATCGTACTGGCAGGGGCTGATCACCAATCCGGAGCCCTTCGCGGGCTACGTGCCGGACTGGTCGTGGCGAGGCCCGGGGGCGCGATGGGTATGGAGAGGTGGCCCCGGCACCGAGGGAACGCCGCCGGTTGAAGGTCACGGAAAGGAGACGCCAGAGGAGGTCCTGCCGGAGTAACGCATGGGGCGGCAGAGCTTCAGGCAAACCCACCACCGGCGACAGCCCTGCAGCCCCGAGGCCCGTATGGATGAAGCCTACGGAGACGCTTGACGGGCGCGAGTGGTGTGTGGTGCTGCGAAGCGGGTGCGGGGGTTGCTTCGCGCAGACAACGTGCTTAGCATGACCTTGGAGAGCGACCTCCTAGGGAGCTACCCCGCGCCCCCCCCACCGTCTGAAAGACCGCGGCCCCGCTACTGCGATCAGTCTCGCGACGCGAGACGTCGAGGTCCTCGGGGCGTCGAGGTCGTCTGGGACTGTCCCGCCCCACGGGGCCAAACCCGTTCCTGGCACGGGGTGGCCTTTTCCGTAACGAAAGGCTCTGCGGGGGTCCTGCGAGAGCTTCTGGTGCGGGGAATGGAGCTACGGCGCGGCGGGCAGCCCGGACTCGGAAGCCCGCGCTAGGCGGCAGACGCTTTCCTGCGGGGCCTGCGTCGCCAGAGGCCACCAGCCATCCCCAACACTATCGCGCCTAGAGCGAATCCGCCAGGTTCGGGGTTAGTGTAGAGCTGATTCGGGTTAGTGAAGCTGCCGAAGCCCGTGTCAGTCCACTGCCCGCTGGTGGGAGTGCCACTGGTGTAGTTAGAACTCAGTGGAGGATAGCCGCCATTAGAGGGCGAGGTGCTCCAGAATTGGAAGTACGATGACGTACCGATTGCGGTTGCGCCCGTCACGGTGGTTGCCGTAAACGTCAGCAAATGGTTGATGTAGCTGACCGTCCACGTGCCATTCCCGCCGAGACTGGTGAGGGTAGATCCGGTGATGCCGGTGCCAGCGATAGCGCCACTGCAGGCGATGTTAGTTGGCCTGAACGGGACGTAGATCGACCACGAGTTGCCGACAGATACATTTGCGGCGTTGTTCCACGTAAGCGTGTAGCAGTAGTCCCATGCGTTGGTGGTCGGAGCGAAGGGTGGCGAGGGAGAACTAGTGTCGCCGGAGGTCGGGGTCTCTCCGCTGTACGTTAGGCTAGAGGACGCCCATGTCATCGGCATGAGGGCGATCACCAACACTACCGCTATCCCAACTCTCACCATAGGAGATTCCCTTAATGCAGTCACTTGATCGGAACGTGTCCCGTTGCCAGTCGACTAGGGACGAATTACAGGCGCATATCTCGCTGTATCCGATTGACAACAGCGTCAGCACAACTCTGCAATATGGTTTGTACCATAGAATACCCCGGAGAGTCAAGGCCGTTTGCATCTGCCGGACGTTTGGCCCAGTAAGAAGAGGACTCCGGAGCGAAGGTGTACTGGCGTCGTCGGGGGGAGCAAGGCCCAGAGAAGAAGCGGCCCCGGCCCCTTAGTGCGATGTCGTCGCGACAATATGAGTTGGTAGGACGTAGCGCAAACCCGTATAATGGACTCTGGCTTGCCGCCGGGAGACCGAGAGCGTTGGAGCCAAGCCTGGAGACCCCTTTACAGAACCGCACGAGCAACGCAACAGAAGGGCGCACGATGGCCCGGCGGGCAGCCCGTGGGTGGGCACACGGGTGGTGTTCTCGATAGCGAAGGCTCTGCGGGGGTTCTGCAAGATCCTCTGGTACGAGGACCGGGCTACAGGTCGGTGGGCGGTGTGGAAGCAGCCGACTTCCTGCGTGGCCTGCGTCGCCAGAGACTACCGGCCATCCCCAACACTATCGCGCCAAGAGCGAACGTCCCAGGTTCGGGATTGGTGTAGAGCTGGGTACTGCTCCCGGTGATGAGAGGGATCGTGGTTGTCCAGTACGTGCCGCTGAAGGTGGGGCCGGCCTCGAAGGTAGCCTTCAGCGGCGGATTGGCGCCGTTAGGATTTGGGGGCGCACTGCTCCAGAACTGGAAGTACGCTGACGCGGAGGAGCCGGTCGTTGGTATTGGTATGTTGCCTGCCGTGAAGGTTAACACGTTGCCTGCGTAGCCGGACGTCCAGTTGTTGGCGTTGGTCACGCTGCCTGTCACGGTAATGTCGGATGGCTGGACGGGGACGACGATCGACCACGTGTTACCGGCGGCTACGTCTGAGCCCCACCACGTGAGGGTGTAGCAGTAGTCCCATGTGTTCTCGTGGGGAGCGAAGTTTGGCAAGGACAGGCTGTCGTTCGTCGTCTCGCCGCTGTATGTGAGGGTGGCGTAAGTGGTAGGGCTGGCCCAGGCCATCGGCATGAGGGCGATCACCAACACTACCGCTATCCCGACTCTCACCATAGGAGATTTCCTTAACGCAGTCACGTGATCGGAACGTGTCCCGCTACCAGTCGAATAGGGACAAAACAGGCGGATATCTCGCTGTATGCGATTGACAACAGCGTCAGCACAACGCTGCACTATGGTTTGTACCATAGTTCAGCCCGGAGAGTCAAGGCCGTTTGCGTCTGCCGGATGTTTGGCCCAGTAAGAAGAGGAATCCGGAGCGAAGGTGTACTGGGGTCGTCGGGGGATGCAAGGCCCAGAGAAGAAGCGGCCCCGGCCCCTTAGTGCGACGTTGTCTCTACACTAGCAGTTGGTGGGACCCAGCGACAACGCGTATAATGATTGGTGGCTTACCGCCGGGAGACCGAGAGCGTTGGAGCCAAATCTGGAGACCCCTCTACAGAACCGCACGAGCAACGCAACAGAAGGGCGCCAGATCGCCCGCTGGGGCACCTTGGTCGTGCTCCTCGGCGCCTTCGCGCTGACCTACCACGACACCCTTCGCTGGCTCGTCGAGCGGTGGTTCGCTGACCCCTACATGGGCGGCGCCCTGGTGACAGTCCCTCTGGTTGCGTTCGCTCTCTGGTCACGCCGAGAGGATGTGAGAGATCTGCCGGTGCGCGGCACGGCATGGGGCTGGCCGTTTCTGATCGCCGGCGCAGCCCTGCATATGCTCAGCGTCTGGATAGGCTATCCTCAGCCAAGCGCGATATCGCTGGTGCCGGTGGCGTTCGGCTTCGTCATCATGCTTTGGGGAACGGAAGTCTTCAAGCGCCTCTGGGCGCCGCTGGCCCTCCTGGTCTTCGTGACGCCCGTGCCGCTTGTGCTGGACCCGCTCACCTTCCCCCTGCGCATGATCTCGACCCAGATGGCGACGGTGCTCCCCCAACTAACCGGGATCCCCTATCTGGTGGAGGGGACGACGATCCATCTGCCAGGGTACTCGCTCGCCGTGGACATCGCCTGCAGCGGGTTGCGGTCGATTTGGTCACTGCTCTTCGCCGCATCAGTCTTCGCCTACCTCCTGTCCATGCGGTGGTGGGCGACGGCCCTGATCATGCTCCTCGCCCTCCCGCTGGGGATGCTGGATAATGCGGTCCGCATTGATAGCTCCATCGTACTGGGCAGGATATTCGGAGGGCAGGTTGCCGAGGGCTTCTTCCACCAGGGCAGCGGCACGGTGTGTTTCTTCGTGACCACGCTTATCATGCTCACTATCGCAGTGGGGGCATCGCGATGGGGTTCTCCATCAGAGCCGGAGTCCTAGCGGCATTCTTTGTCGTCCTGTACGCGACGGGGCATCTCGTCGGGGCCAGGGCCCACCTACCTGCCCAGGGCGAGGTGAAGCCTGCCGCCGTGCCGCTGACGATCGGTGAGTGGCGCGGCAGAGAATGCCCGGTCAACCAGAGGCTCCTGGATCAAAGGGAAGCGGTGGTCGAGCGCGTCTACGAGGGACCTCAGGGCCTGACCGCCCACGTGGTCATCGTCTATAGCCGCAACTGGCGTGGCATACACCCGCCGGAGATGTGCCTGACGGCGATAGGCTGGCGGATGCGGAGGGAGTTCACCGTCGATCTTCGTGTCCCCGGAGGACCCGCAGGCCGTGCTCGCGCTCTCGTCATGGATCGGCAAGGCGGCAAGCTGGGGGGCGTTTACCTCTACGCGGACCAGGGAACGATCTCGGATTCGTGGGCCAGCCTGGTCGGCCGGATGCTGGACTCCTCACGAGAAGTGCGGTGTCTGCTCGGCGTTTACATCGAGGACACCCGCAAGGGGCAACCTGACGAAGCCCTCACCGAGGCTGCGCGCGCCTTCTGTCTGGCTGTGCTACCGTACGTGCAGCTTTCAGCGAAGAGCGATGGGGTCACAGGAAGACGTGAGCACTAGGAACCAACCGGCTGCACTTGTCACCGACGCCTCCGAGAGGGTCGCCCTGCACGTCATCCGGGCCCTCGGACGCAAGGGCGTGCGCGTGCAGGCCGTTGAGGTGGAGGGCCGGTCGCCAAAGCCCATCGGCTTCCTGTCGCGCTACACAAAGCAAGCCAGCATGATCCCGAGTTGGGAGACCTCCGCCGAGGCATGGCTCGAAGGTCTGCTCTCTCTTGGACAACCTGGCGATGTGCTGATCCCGGTCTGCTTGAACGCCGTGCTTCGCGTGCTCGCTCACCGGGAGGCGCTGGCCGAGAGGTTCCGGTTCCTCTTGCCGCCAGAGAGCGTTCTACGCCGCGCCAACGATAAAGGAGAGCTGTACCAGTTGGCGTGCCAGCTCGGCATACCCGTGCCCCGCATGTACAGCTCCCGCAATGAGGACGAGGCGAGCGAGGTGGCCGAGAGCATCGTCTACCCCGCGATCGTTAAGCCGCGCAACGATGAGGACCTGTACCTGCCCGCACAGGCGCGCTGGCGCAAGGTGGAATCCCCCGCCGAGTTGCTCGGGGCGTGGCGGCGGTTCCATGCCGTGCAGTCCGAACCCGTGATCCAGGAGTTCATCCAGGGCGCGGCCTACGGCTTCGAGGGCTTGTACGACGCGGACGGCAGCCTGGTCGCCACCTGCAGCCACCGTCGGCTGATGGAGTATCCGACGCCTGGCGGTCCGTCGGCGGTGTGCGAAAGTGTCTGGGATGCGCGGCTTGAGGAGTTGGGCCGGCGGCTGCTGGACAGCCTGGGCTGGCGGGGTGTCGCGATGGCCCAGTTCCATCGCTCGGACGAGACCGGCGAGTTCTTCCTGCTGGAAGTCAACCCGCGCTTCTGGGGATCACTTCCGCTGGCCGAGGCCGCCGGGGTCAACTTCCCGCATATGCTCTACCGTGCAGCCCTGCGGGAGTCAGTGGCTCCAGTGTCGTATCACGCGGGTGTGCGTATGAGGCTGCTGCCAACGTACCTGCTTAGCGTCTGCAGGGCCGTTCGGAATCGTCCCTGGGCGTTGGGCCACTGGTTGCCCAAGCTATCCTATCTTCTCGATCCGCGCGTTCATGAGGGCCTCTGCTGCCTGGACGACCTCCGTCCCGCGCTTCAGTATCTCGCGCAACGCTCGCGAGGGGTGTAGCTTGCATGCCGGCCTACCGGGGCGTCCTGCATGTGCACTCGACCCTCTCGGACGGCGTTCTTACGCCGGAGCAGGTCCGCGACCTAGCAGTTTCAGAGGGGCTGGATTTCGTCGTCCTCTGCGAGCACGCGAAGTTCCTGCCGCCCGGTCGCTTCGACGAAGCGGTGGTGGAGTGTGCGCGGTTGAGCAACGAAACGTTCCTACTTATTCTAGGCCTTGAGTTCGAGTACCAGGGGCGCCACGTTCTTCTGCTTGGACCTCCCGAACTGCTGCGTGAAGCTGACGCGGAGACTGTTGGCGGAAGGCCGGAGGAGTTGAGAGCGCGGGGAGGACTGACGATCTGGGCGCACCCGGCCTGCACCTATCGTTGGACGCTGCGGCGGGGCTTGGCGGCTGACTACGACGGGTGGGAGGTCTGGAACAGCGGCTTCGACGGGCCCCTGCCGAGCCTCCCCATGCTTGATCTGCTTCGGAAGCGGCGCCGTTCGGGCCGACGCATGCTCGCCTTCGCAGGGGCCGATTTCCACGAACGCATCCACGCGCTGACACCCATCACCCACGCGGACATTGACTCCCTTGCACTTGCCGCGCTGATTGACGGGCTGCGGGAAGGGCGCTGCAGGGCTTCCGGCGGGACGTCGGGATCACTAGTCCTCATGCCCGACGGCGACTTGAGCACGCTGAGCACGCGCGAGCGGCTCTATGCCTGGGTCAGGTACTGTCTCATCAGGGGCCGATGCGCCGGGGCGTGGACGAAATGGGTCGTCGTGTCGCGCCGAGGCAGAAGCAGGGGCGCAGGCAATCCGCCGGCGCGCTAAGAGAATTGTAGGGCCACGAGCGAGCACTGGGCTCTGTGGTCGGCGCGCGGGGGCTAAACTGGTACGCGGACATCCCTGGGGAGCGGATGCCCCGGGGGCACGAGGCAAGCGCCCGCAGTGGTGGAGGCGAGTCGGATACCGAACGTGCGCCCGTGCCTCAGCACACGGGTCCCAGACGTCCCGTAGGCACCACCCTTCTATCCCCCGAAGCGACAGCTACGCCGGTCTCCTTACCCCGCCCCCGCTGCATGGCACCTACGCCTATGCTCGACTCATCAGCACGGTCGGCGCTGGGACGCGACTGCCTGACGAGCCCCGGCTGCCACTCCATCCTCACTGGTTGCCAGTGCCGCCAGCCCCCGGCTGATGTCGGCTGTGGCCCGTGCGTCCGTTACTCGAGGCGTGGGATTGGGAGGTCCCTCACCACAAAGGCAAGGCTGTTATGATCAGATCGGCAGACGGCTGAAGATGGGCGGCCCCAAGGCCGTGGCCAAGCCGACCGGCACCTTGCGCCACAGAAGCGCGAAGGCCCGGTGCGCGAAGCTGTCGCGCCCCTCGCCGAGCTTCGGTGTCCCAAGGACCGGGAGGAACTGGCGATAGAGTGGGCAGTCCTCCATGCCCCACAGCTTCTTGAACTCGTAGATGCCGCTCCCGCGCGGCGAGCGGCCGAAATCGACCAGAGAGCAGCCGCGCTCAATGGCCACTTCGAGTAGGCGCCAGTATAGCAGGTTGCTCGGGAAAAGCTTGTGATAGGACCTGAGCGAATGGGCACAGAGCACTGTCAGCGTGTCTCTGAACTGGACCGCCACAGCAGCCCCCACCACCGTAGAGCCTAGCGTCACGAGTACAGTAAGCGCAGCGCCAGGGAACTCGGTGAATAGCGCCTCGAAGAAACGCCGGGAGTGCATGGGTGACCCCAGGTCCCGCATGTTGTGCGAGTATACGCGATAGAACGCCCTGACCTGCTCCTGGCCTCCGACCTGGCAGGTCAGGCCATCACGGCCAGCCCGGCGCAGCTTCTTTCGCATGTTCGACGACAGGTTGCGGGACAACTCCTCCGCAGCGGACGGCAGCGGCATGCGCAGGACGACACGCGAGGTATCGCAGAGCATGTTGGCGGCGGAGAGAGGGGTAAGCTGGCGCAGTTCCACGAAAGACACGCGCAGGTCTCTCGCCAGGGCCTCGACGGAGGCCAACAGAGCTTGTTCCGCCTCGTCGCCGTTGGCACATAGGCCGCCCTCGTCGGCGAAGGGCACCGAAAGCAGGACGCGACCAGAGCCGATGACCCGACGGAGCATCGTCGGGAGAACGCCGACGAGTTGGTCATCCTCCCAGGCTGCCAAGTAATGAGGGTCGCCCCCGTAGACCGCCTGCACCATCTGCAGCCAGCGGTGCTGATGGGAGAAGGTCGCCCCGGGATGCGCTCTCACGAGGGCATCCCAGTCCTCGGCCGTGCCATCGAAGGCGCCTGCTCTGAGTGCCACTAGCCGTCTCCTCTTATGTGCCCGGGGGACCGCCCGGTCGCTTCTTTTCAGGCCTCAAGGGCGGTGATCAGCGCTCTGGCGACACGCTGGGCGTTGGCCCCATCCATCCGCCAGTACACCGGCAGCGCAAGATTGGTCGCCACCAGGCCTTCAGCATTCAGGCAGGGCGCTTGGTGCGGCGCCGAGTCGCACCAAGCGTACTGGTACGTGACCCGGCTGTGAAAGGCCCTCGCGTCGATGCCCTCCGCCTGCAGAGCTTCCTCGAGCGCGTCTCTAGGTCGGGAGCAGCAGTCGAGGCGCACTGCCAGCCTCGCGTAGGGGCTCTCACAGGGCCCCTCGTTGGCCTAAGACGTCCCCGCGAGCGTGCGCCATCGGAAAACGGGGGCGCCAGCTCACGCAGGCCTGCCGCCCACGCTCGCTGAACGAGCAACTGGCACGCGGCAACCGACACAGCGGCGTTCAGCTCAACCAGGGCATCATCCGTCAGCGTTCCTCGATCAAGGCTTAGAGGCCATCACTGCGAAATGCGTGCCTAGAATCCGCGGGCACACAGGGCGCGTGACGGTTAGGGCTGACCGCAGCCATCGCTGCCACCTGGGCTCGAACGTGGCAGGGGTCAGGTACGTCCGAACCCTAACGGGATTGAACCCGGCGGCCACGAGTTGCTGGCGCACCATATGCGGTCGCAATCCCTTGAAGGCAGTCTGGTATTCGGCCAGCGCTCCCAGGGCGCCTCCCGGCCAGCTATAGTCAGTTGCGCCCAAACGAACGACCTTCCGCAACGTGCGCCACACCTTGAGGAGAGCATAGTTGGGGTCGTGCGTTGTACAAAGGACCCCACCTGGCCTGAGAAGTCGGTGGACCTCGGCGAAGAAGCGGGGCAGATCTACGAGGTGGTGCAGTAAAGCCGCAGCTATTACCACGTCCACCGAGCCATCTGCCAGCGGGGTGTTGTCCGCCGCACAGCATATCCGAGCCACAGTGTCTTCCCTCGTTCTGCTCTGCAGTAGCATGGCATGGCTGATATCCAAGGCGACGACCTCGGGGAAGTGCTCGGCAGCAATCATCGTAACCCGACAGTCGCCCGCGCCTATGTCTACAGCCCGCGTTGCTCCGCTGGCCTGGCGCCTGGCTGACTCAAATAACTTATCATAGCCTAGCCGTGACTGATGGGCCTCTTCGCGATGATGTATGCAGGCATATCCGTCCACCCCAAGGTCATCGTGGACCCGCCTGTTGGCGATCGCCACATAATCGCTAAGCCGCTGACCATCGCGAAGAATTCGCTCGACGTCTTCAGGCCCGTCCGGCACCGCACCGTTCAGAAGCTCTTCTGGCAGCACTACCGGGATATCCTCTAAGACCGCAAAGCATGCCCGGCAATGCATACAGCTGACCGCGCTACGGTCAGGTGAGACCACCAGACCCAGGCCGCCGCACTGCACGCAGCGCACCACTGCCTCAGTCCACTCCATTCGCCGGCCCTCCTACGTCCCTATTGACTGCTGCTGGCGGCCTGTCCCTTTGGCGATGTAGGCAGCTACATAGCCAGCCTTGACCCGCCAGTACGCCCGGCAGCCAGACTCACGTCATACAACATCAGCCCCGACCTAGTCTGAGTTGTCCGTAGCCGCACTGGCCCGCTGGCCCTTATCGTCCGTTCGCGCCAACTGATCATTCGCAGCACCGCGGCGCGCGCATGACCTGCCCCCGTGCATCATATCGGCCTCTGTCTCAGACTCACCGCTGGTTGAGGCGGACCCCGCTCTACGTCCACCTGCAAGAAGGGCGTTGAGCAACGCTCGCGCAACAGCCTCGGCCTCTGGCTCATCCATGCCCCAGTACACCGGCAGCGCAAGGTTGGTCGCCACCAGGCGTTCCGCGTTCGGGCAGGGCCCTTGGTGCGGCGCCGGCGTCCACCAATTATACTGGTATATGGCCCGGCTGTAAAAGGCGCGTGCGTCGATGCCCTCCGCCTGCAGAGCTTGCTCGACCGCATCTCTCTCATCCCGAGAGCAGTCAAGGCGCAACGCCAGCCTCGCGTAGACACTCTCACGGGGCGACGCCTTGGCCTGTGAGTGCGCCCTGAGCGCCCCAGACAGCTCCTGGTCCATAGACCTGCCCAAACGCGCTCTATGCGCGTTGTAGGCCTCCAGCCGCTTCAGCGCTAACGACCCCAGGCCGGCCTTCCACGCTGATAGCTGCTCCGGCTTCGCGTCGAACTCCTGGTCCTCAGCGCCCACATGCAGCCAGGGAAGCTGCTTCGCCATCTGCCACATTCTTGGTGCTGACAGGGTGCAGATGGCAAGCTGTCTGCAGACCTCAGACGCCGAAAGCCAACCGCCGCTGGGCAGGTGCGAGACCTCCTCCGCCACTACCCCAACCAGATCCGGATCGTTGACAAGCAGCACGCCGCCGCGGCACCCGCGCAGGCTCTTGCTGCGTCCCAGGCTCAGGACGGCCATCTCTCCGAAGGTCCCGACAAGCCGTCCATCAAAGCGTGCGCCAGAGGCCTGGGCCGCATCCTCGATCAGGGGGGCGCCACTCGTCTGGCAGATCTCCCGCAGCCGCACGACATCAGCCGGGGTGCCGAACATATGCGGCGCTATCACCGCCAGTGTGGTGTCGTCGATCGCCGCTGCCGTCTGGTCGACGTCGAGGTTGAAGTCGTCCAGCGAGACGTCTACACACAATCCGCTGAGCCCCGCCGCCATGACGGCTCGGCCGACCGTCGGGCAGGTATAGGCAGGGAGCAGCACCCGCGTCCGCTCGGGTCGCACCCGCTTGAGCGCTTGCAGCGCCACCCAGATCGCGGCCCTGCCCGACGAGATCGCGAAGGCCTTGACGGCCCCATGGTATTCCCGGCAGGCCTCCTCGAAGGCCTGCGCTGCGCCGGGCCCCATCAAGCAAGCGGCCAAGACGTCGGACCAGCCGAGGGGCATGGGTATCGCCGGGATTGGGCGGCTCATGATCCCTCTGCCAGCCCGCGGTAGAGGTCGAGTTGCAGGTCGAGCACGTGGCTGAGGTCGAAGAGCCGCGCGCGTTCCTTCGCTTGCTCGCCGAGCCGTTCAGCCTGGCACGGATCGGCGAGGAGAGATCTCACGGCCGCCGCCAACTCCGCCGAGTCTCCCACGCGGAACAAGAGCCCTGACCGCCCGTGCTCGATCTCCTCGCGACAGCCCGGTATGTCGGACGCGACCACGGGCAAGCCGCTCGCCATAGCCTCAATTGTGGCGATGGGCAGCCCCTCTCGATGCGAGGCAAAGACGAAAAGGTCCGCCGCGCAGTGGAGGTCGATCACATCGTCCCGCCAACCAAGGAACCGGAAATCGGCGTCCAGGTCGGCGCGCCTGACGGCCTCGCGGATGCCCGCGTCGTCCTTGCCAGACCCGGCTGCGAGGAACTTGAACTGGTGGCCACTTGCCTTCAGCGCCCGCACCGCGTCGATCATCTCGCGGTAGCCCTTGTCCCAAGTCAGGCGCGAAACGGTCAGGAGGACCGCGTCGTCGGGGCGCAGACCCAGACTCTCGCGGAGGGCTTGTCGCCTGCGCTGGCGATCCTCCGGGGAGAGGCGGAACTGCTCGGTCCTGACGCCGGCGCCGGGAACGGTCACGAACGTGCTCTCGTCGCGAACTCCCAGACTGCCCGCCAGGTCTCTCTCTGCCTGGCTGATGCAGATGACACGGTGGGCCGAGCGCAGCCCGATCTTCTCGACGGCCAGCCAGGCGCGGCGGCTGACGGAGTTCAGACCCTCATGCACGTAGAAGCCATGCTGGGTGTAGATCAGGTTCTTGGTGCGGGAGTAGGCAACGGGGTTGCCGACGATGCCGGCGAAGGAGCAGTGCGTGTGCACGAAGTCGTAGGGGTGGCTGTCGAGGAAGGCCGCGAGCTGTCTGCGCGCACGCCAGAGCTTGAGGGGGTCGAAGGAATGGCCCATGCGCCAGGGATGGAGCGTGAACCCACTCGCCTGCACACGGCCCTCAAACCCGTCGAGGCCGCCCAGAGCATCCACCTCGAAGCCCGCCTCTCGTAGCCTCACCATCAGGGGAAGCGCGAAGTTCGCCAGGGTGAAGGACTTGGCCGCCACTTGCAGTACCCGTACGTTCGTTCCGGCCGGGAGCAGCACCTCAGGCTCCCTCGGTTTCGTCGGTTCCATCGCGCCGGGGATAGTACTGGTTGTAGTAGTAGTAGTAGTAATAGCCGCCGGTGGGCCGCACCTGGTTGGGCACGACGCCGATGACAGGAACCCCCGTCTCGTCGAAGCTGGCCAGGGTCTGGCGGACCACTCGGCGCTTGGCTTTGGGGCCGACCACGAACACACAGCCGCCGACGTGCCCACCGAGGATAGTCGCGTCAGGCAGGATGGCCGCCGGCGGCGTATCCCAGATGACGACATCGGCGAAGGCGTTTATCTCCTCGATCGTGTGGGCACTTTCCTCTGTCGCCAGCAGGTTTGCCGGCGACGGCGGCAAGGGGCCCGCCGTCAGCAATTGAATGCCCGGAAACCTTGTCTCTATCACGGCTTCTGAGAGCGGCATGCGCCTGAGCAGCACGTTGGACAGCCCTTTGTCGTTCGTCACGCCAAAGACGCGATGCTGCGTAGGGTTGTGCAAGTCCGCGTCCACGACGAGAACTCGCTCGCCGCCGCCCGACAGCGCGGCCGCCAGATTGGCGCTTATGGAGCTCTTGCCCTCTTCTCGGCCGCCGCTGCTCACCATCAGGCTCGCAATTCCACGGCGCTCCATCTCGATCCGCACCATCGAGGCCATCATACGTATCGAGTTGGCGAAGGTGGAGCGGGGCTCGTCCATCACCACCAAAGAGGAGGCGTTTCCGCTCTGGAGCCGGGCAATGCTGCCGATGATCCGTCTCTGCACATAGGCGTGCATTTCCTCGACAGTGCCGAAAGTGTCCTCTACCTGGTCAACTATGACGGCCACAGTGACGGCGATCAACAGACCGAGCAGAAATCCGATCCCGGCCAGAGTAGCCATCTGCGGCTTCACGGGCGCCGTTGGCAGATCCGACTGCTCCACGACCTGCACGTTGGGCGCGGCCATGGCCTTCTGCAACTGGAGCTCATACGAACGGGAAAGGAGCATTTGGTAAACCTGCTCGAGCACCGTCTGCCGCCGCTTCAGTCTTGCAGCGGCGATCTGTGCACCGGGAAGACGGCTGACAATCTGTTCCTGTTCAGCAAGTTGCTGCCGCAAGACCCCCTCTTCTGCTTGTGACGACCGGAGGTCCGCCTCCAGCGTCACCAGGGAGTCCTTGAGCTTAGCGCGAGTAGGATTTGGGGCCCTGGTAACCATGCTCCTGGTCAAGCCCTGCGAGCGCTTCAGCTGCTTATCCAGTTGCGCGATCTGGGCGTCCAGGGCCTTTACCTCGGAGCTGTCGGCGTAGTAGGAGTCGACCATCTTTTCGCGCTGCGCCGCTAGGTCAGCCATCTGCTTTTCCATCGCCTGCGCCACGGCCGTTGGCTGCTCCTGCGTCTCCTGAACTTGCGTTGGCTCCTGCGCCAGCAGTTGACGGGTCTGGCCCAGCTGCGCAGCCGCCGCTGCTTGCTTTACGCGGTTGGCCGCGAGTTCCGCCTCCAACTGGGCCAGCCGGTCGACGGACGAAGGCGCGGGCCCTTTCTCCTGACTCTGGTCAAGATTCGTGGCCAGCTGGGCGCCAGTACTTCTGAGGTCCTGCTTCGCGGCCAACTGGTCCTCTGTACCCCGAAGCTCCGTCTCGATCGACTTGAGCTGCCTGTCGACGTAGTCCAGAGCGGAGCCCACAGACAGACCGCCGCGCTTGGCAGTGTCGTCCACGTAGACTGCCACCCAGGAATTGGCCACGTTCTGCGCAGTCTGGGGGTTGGTATCCTCGTAGTTGAGGGCCAGCAGATGGGAATTCTGGGTGCCGGATACTTCCGTACAGGAGACGTTCGCGATCATCCGCCCAGTCGGCAGGGTAAGGTGCAGCTGCTGCTTCACTCGTTCGGCGACTTCCGGACGCCGGATGAGGCGTAGATGGATCGGCACTTCACTTTCGACCTTCGCCTCGGCCTCGGCAGCGGTCGCTAGCTGCGCCGTGCTGACCGGTTGTTGGGTCACCAGCAACCAGGCGGTGGCGCGGTAGACCTTGGGCTGGACGAGACCAACCACGACAGCGCTCAGGAACACGGCCAGGCTCACCTGCAAGATGAGCCAGAAGCGGCGCGAGAGTATATCCCACAAGCTGCGAGAGGCTGTCGGTGGAGTGGTACCTGGGCTTCTGAGTTCGGGTGCGTTTTCCATGATCCTGGGTTCAGTCTGGTGGTCTATCCTCCGCCCTCGGTGTGCCCACGGCAGCAGGTCGGCACAACGGCCTTGCTTATGATCGCGAGCGATCCAGGCCGTCCCCACAGGCTGCCGACCGTCCAGGAATAGGCACGGTGAGCACGAAGAGTCTCATTAGCGATTGCGTAGATAGCTAAGGCTGGTGGCGATGCCCAAGAGCGCGAGCGGGAAGGACAGCTTGTCTTGCCAGGACTTCTCCTCGTGGGTTGGCACGTAGATCGTGTCGTCCGGAAGTAGGGTGACATTGGCCGCCTCATTGCGGCCGGTTATCAGTTCGCGGGCGTCCAGTTGCATGACGATGGGCTTGTCGGTACCGGTACGCCGCACCAGGAAGACGGAGGCCATGGCGGCGACTCTTTCGGTCGGTCCGCCCGCCTGGGCGAAGGCGTCGGATAGCCGGACCTTCTCGCGCCAGGGGAAGATGCCCGGCTTGTTCACGGCGCCGAGCATCACAAACTCCTTTTCCTGCATGGGCACGAGGAGGACATCAGACGGCAGGAGAGGCTTCTCGAGCAGAGCCACCTTCTCGCCTTTCAGCACCGGGCGCAGGTCAAGGTTCTCGCGGTCGCCGTTGGCATGGATCAACTGCACATTCCCCGCGTCAGCATGTTCGCCGAACTGCCCGGCCGCCGCCATGGCGTCGGCCATCGTCATTCCCTGACGGAAAGGATGCGGGCCTACCCCGGAAACTGCTCCCAGGATGGCGAAGAACTGATCCTCCGGCTTCGGCAATATCCACAGGACATCGCCCTGCCGCAGGACGGGGGCCTTCGTCTTATCGCGTAGCGCCGCCTGAAGGGCGACATCCTCGATGGTGCCCTTGGCCCTGAGTATGAGTGCGTGATCCTTATCGGCATCAGGCCCGATGCCGCCCGCTTGGAGGACCAGGGTCTGCACGTCAATCTCGGTCTGGCCCGGCGGAAGGATTAGCTGGCCGGCCTTGCCCACTCCGCCAAGCACGCCGATCGTGATCTTCTCCGCCTGGGGCACCATCATCACGTCGCCGGCATAGAGGATGGTCGCCTGCTTTGCGGCTGCAGCCGCGGCCGCCAGGTCGACGGTTTCCTGCCGGCCGTTGCCGCGGTAGATCAGCACCTTCCTCAGGTTCGCTTCCTCAGTAACCCCGCCCACCATCGCCAGCACTTCATTCACGGACGCAAAGCCCACCGGGAGATCGACGGGCCCCTGCTTCTGCACCGCCCCAAGAACATAGGCCACCAGCGGGCGCTGCTTGATGACGTTGATGATTACATGGGGATCTCTCAGATGGTGGCCCTTCGGCCCGAGGGCGTCGGTGATGGTCTTGGTGAGTTCCTCGATGGTCATGCCCACCACCGGGATCTCGCCGGTGGCCGGGTAGGTAATGCGCCCATCGGGGCGGACCTCAACCTGGAGGCTCAGTTCTAGGTGGTCCAGTACCTCAATACTGACGGCGTCGCCTGGCCCCAGGCGATAAGCGGGAAGCGTGGGGGCGGACGTCGGCAGCGCTGGGGCTGCCGTCAGGGCCATGGCTGCGAGAAGGGCAACCGCAAGCTGCATAGCTTCGTCTCCTGTTACGATGCCTGCCTGCACAAGGCCGGCGCTGCGACCGCAAACCCCAACACCCACCCCGGAACCCAGGTCCCCAACTTCCGCGAGGCTGGGAGCGAACCCGCCCCCAATCAGCATATCTATTGTCCTGCCGGTGTCGCGCCCGCGTCAAGTCGTTTGATCAATGATACACCAAGCGATAGCAAAGCACCATCACTTTCCGGCTCCGGCCCGCTTGGGACCGCGGCAACTCGAGCATTGAGCCAGTTGGCCGAATTCAGTTCAGCACTCGTGGCCTCGACGAGAATTCGACACACGCCGGCGTCATCCTCTTCGGCAACGCACAGATCGAGGCGCTCCAGGTACGCCGATACCTCCCCCCAATCTACGGGAACGCCTCGGTTCTCCACGCCGCTGATATGCTCGTTGCTTGTCTCCAGCAGTTCCTCGTCTGGGTTTCGCAACCGCTCGTGCAGCTTCTCGCCGGGCCGTAGACCGGTTACCTCGATCGCGCCCGGTGCGTCGGGGACTCCGCCCTGCAGCATTACGAAGGTGCGCGCGAGGTCTAGGATGCGCATCGGATCTCCCATGTCGAGCAGAAAGGTGCTGCCGTGGGTGCCTAGGGCGCCCGACTGGAGGACAAGAAAACAAGCCTCCGGGATGCTCATGAAGTAGCGAGTGGCTTCGGGATGGGTCACGGTTAGCGGCTCATTGCCCTGCCATTGCCGCTTGAATATCTCCAAGACGCTGCCCTCACTGCCGAGTACATTGCCGAAGCGGACGCAGACGAAGTCGGTCCCCGCATAGGGTCGGCTGGTCAGGACCAACTCGCACATGCGCTTGGTGGCGCCCATCACGTTGACGGGGCAAGCGGCCTTGTCGGAAGAGATGAAGATGAACCGCTCGACGCCGTGCTGCTCCGCGAGATCCGCCAATCGAGCCGTAGCCAGTATGTTGTTCCGCGCCGCTTCGACCGGAACGTACTCCATGAGGTAGACGTGCTTGTGAGCCGCGGCATGCACGACGATCTCCGGATGGAAGACCTCGAGCAGGGCTCCCATGCTGGTGTCCTCGGTCACATTAGCGATGACCGGAACGATGTCGATGTCGGGGTGAAGCTGCTTCAGGCGCAGATAGATCCAGTGGATGCGGTTCTCGCCCCGGCCGACCAGCAGCACCTGCCGTGGCCTGTACCGGCAAATCTGGCTAGATAGCTGACTGCCTATGGAGCCGCCGGCGCCAGTGATCATCACGCACTTGCCGGCGAGGTAGTTCTCCGAGAGCGTGATCTGCTCAGAGGACAACTGCCGCCCGAGCAAGTCGTCAACGTTCACTTCGCGCACGCGCCGGGACCGCGGGTCGTGTATGGCCTCCAGCGGGTGCGGCAGCACCTTAACGGGAATGCCGGCCTGACGGCAGCCATCGAAGACGCGCCGGATCTGTTCCCGCGGCGCGTCGGGCATGGCGACGATGACCTCATCCACCTGGAGGGCCTCGATCAGTTGCTCGATCTGAGCAATAGTGCCCAGGACGCGTCCGTGCCCCACGATGGCTCCCTGCTTGGCCGCATCGTCGTCGACAAATCCGAGTATCTGATATCGCCCGTTCATCTCTCTGCGCAGCTGGCTCATCAGGAGGTTACCATGGCTGTTCGCCCCGCAGATGAGGGCTCTCTTGGGCGCGTCGTCCGAGAGCAGTTCGGCGTCTTGCAGACGGGGCCTGATCAACCGCCACGCGAACCTGACCCCGCCGGTGAAGACCAACACGCCGAGCAGAGTGGTGACCCACACAAGTATGGGCAAGGCGCCGAACAGGAACTTGCCGGCCACCGCGGCGACCAGTTGCGACACGGTGACGCTGAGGGCGACGACCCCCGCCGTCTCAGGGCTTGCGTGTTCCCATACGCGGTTGTAGAGGCCGAGGAAATGGTTGCTGATGAGGAGCAACGCGGCAGCCAGAAACGCCGTTTCCTGCAGGCGGTGCCACTCTTCGCGCGGTAGACCGCCCTGGAAGTATGCGACGCTGGCTAGCACTAAGAGGGCCATCACGAAGGATGCATCGGCAACACCGAGCAGCAGCCGCCACGGGCTCACGCTAAGGTGGTAGTCTCGCATGGTTACTCCCTCCCGACCCGGCAACATGACGATAGTCTTGCACGAAAGTCTCTGCTGCAGTCGCTGCTGCGGCCGACGGGTGCCCTGGCGCAACCCGGATTTCCGGGAGCCGGAGCGATCCGCGACTTACTGGAAGCTGCGTTGCCGTTGCTTCGGGGCGCAGGCTCTGACTGGTCCCTTAGCCAGCTCAGATGCCTGCACGATCTACGACGAGGGTCCAACCACACCGGTGCCCCGGACCCAACACCCGATAAGCAGGCGAGCCCCCTTGGCCCGCTACTCTCTGCCCCGGCTACCCGACCTGAGGTCGGAAGCGTTACAGCCCAGCCGCGTGCGTGCCCACCACGGTCTCCCCGACGTTCTATCAGGTATAAGACTACACGACGACACCGCCACAGTCAAGGGGTAGAAGTTACAGCTACGTTGCATTTATGTATCTCCGCTCCTTGGCACCTCATGGAAAGCATCGAGAAAGCTCAGCCCCATCTGACGGCGATCTGGCTTGCCCGACCTTCGACGGGACGGGCGTGGCGTTCTCGGCGTTCCTCACAGTCGCCCCGCCCCTCGGATAAGAACGACATATGGTAGGAGACCCCTCTGCTGGTACTGACGGGGCTGCGCCCTCGGGCGTCACCCAGATCTTGCCTTTCCGGCTCTCGACCTCCATCCCCGGCACACCGATTGCATCGCACTATCCGCGGGACAAACAGGCACGGAGTCCGACACGGCTCCAAAGGGAGGGTCAAGTTGATGATGGGCCAGAAGAAACCGCGTGCGCCTCTGCCTGGCGAGGGCGACGTTAGGACCGCTAGGGAGATCGACTAGCTCGTGGCCCGGCTCTGCAAGGGCCTCTACGCAGAGGGGGCGATCGTATGAGTACCGCCGCACGCGTATTCCCTCTGTACCTTTGTGTGGTGCTCGCAGGCTCCGGCGGTGGCTCTTCTTCGCCTGTCGGCAGCGCGACTCTAAATACGAGTGGTTCGTCTGCGATAGGCGGCAGCTTCCCTTCGCTGGCGTCGCTGGCGGATTACCACAGCCCGGCGGTGCTGCTCGCGCTGATCAACCAGGCGGGCTCCTCGGACTATGCCACGCTCGGGGAAGCTGTGCTCGCAGCGGGCCACCTGGAAGTCGTCGCGCCACCCACACTGCCGACTGACTTCAACGCGTACACGTTCTTGCCCGACGGCCTTATCTGGATCTCCACGCTGATGTACAGCCGCTATCCGGCGGAGCGTGACCAGGCTTACATCTTGCTCCACGAGCTCGTCCACCTCAAGACCGGGAACGTCGACCACACCGGCCCGGAGTGGGCCGTGCTGGATCAGTTCCAGGCGGTGATGGACACTCTCCAACCGCGACCGGCGACGTCGCCCTAAGACACCGTCCCCAACCCTCAGGGAGGAGCCTCGCCCCGTGACGGGAAAAGGTCCCCATCGCGAGCACGGCAGCGATGGGGAGCAGATTGGCTACGTGGTCGGACGCATGACGGCGGGTACTTCCAGGGAGTCTTCCCGGTTGGCGCTCTTAGCCAAGCGGGTGGTCGACGTTGCGGCCTCGGCTGCGGGGCTGGCGGTTCTGTGCCCACTCCTGGCTCTCCTGATGCTGCTCGTGCGCCTCACGTCGTCCGGCCCCGCGTTGTTCAAGCAGAAGCGATTAGGCACGCACGGCAAGCCCTTTGACCTGCTCAAGCTGCGGACGATGGTCCAGGACGCCGAGAAGCTTGGGGCGGGGCTCGCAATCGCCGCAGGCGACGCCAGGATCACGCGCCTCGGCAGGTTCCTTCGCGCCACGAGCCTCGACGAGTTGCCCCAGTTGTGGAATGTGGTTCGCGGCGAGATGAGCCTTGTCGGGCCGCGGCCCCTGCCGGTGCGATATCTCGATCGCTTCAATGATCGGCAGAAGATGCGCCTCCTCATGCCGCAGGGCATCACAGGTTGGGCGCAGGCGACGGGACGAAACGTCGCTTCCTGGGATGACCGGCTGGCGATGGACGTCTGGTACGTCGAACACTGGTCGCTCGGTCTGGATGCAAGGATCCTCGCGGAGACCATATGGAATGTCGTCGCCCGCAAGGACATCGCCGCAGGCGACGGGTCGGTCGCGGAGTTCAACCCTCAGAGCGAGAGGCCCGAGGCAGAGGACCACTCCCAAGGGACGGTGTGATGAGCCATAGGCAACGCAGCGCGAGTGGTGATCATCGGTGCGGGCGGCCACGGGCGGGTCATGCTCGACGTCCTCCGGTGCCAGGGCAAGGCCGAAGTCGTCGGCTTCGTCGACGACGCTGAGCTGCTGCATGGTCAGATCGTCGACGGCGTGAAGGTTCTGGGCGGCATGGAGGAACTGGCGAAGATTCGCGAGGACGGCGCCACGGGGTTCGTGGTGGCCATCGGCAAGAACGCCCTCCGCGCCGAGAAGTATGGGCAGGCCTGCGCCCTGGGGCTGGAGCCCTGGGATGCCATACATCCCTCGGCAGTGATTGCACGGGATGTGGAGTGGTGCCCGGGGCTGGAGGTCGTGGCGGGCGTGATCATCAACACCGGCGCGAGGCTGGGCTGCAACGTGATCCTGAACACCGCGTGCAGCGTGGACCATGACTGCCGTTTGGGCGACCACACCTTTGTCGGGCCCGGCGTCAGGTTCGGTGGCACGATCACTGTCGGCGAAGGGGCCTTCATCGGCATCGGCGCCATCCTGCTTCCGGGCAAGAAGGTCGGCGAGTGGGCCGTGGTCGGAGGCGGGGCAGTGGTCACGAGGGACGTGCCTGCGAACACCGTGGTCGTGGGCTGCCCGGCGGGACCGATGGAGCGACAGGGCGGGTGCGGCTCGTAAGGACCTCGAAGGCCCTTCGCTGACTCTATCGACGAGCCACGGCCATGCTCATCTCGATCGACCACTTGGTCCCGCGCTTGGCCTCGCCGCCTACCAGATACGCCGCAAGGAGATAGTCGGCGGCGCCGTAGTTGCGGAAGCCGTGCTAAGTCTGGCCTAGCTGGTGGTACCGCTAATGAGGACAGGTCACTCCCACCCCGCGCCCGGAGGATGGGTGCGTGGGCCCTAGAGACAGGCTGAAGTCCGAATCGGGCTGCGTGTCCATCGACATGGATGTCTTGTTCCCCTCGTCCTGCCCCCGCCGCCTTAGCCTCCGCCTTGCCAGTGTCCGTGGCCCATTGTGGTCATGCCGGCCGTGGACACGACGATCGCTGACAGAACAACGTTGCCCGAAACGCTAACGTCCAGAGTCTGGCCGCCCGGCGGGATATCGCTGATCTGGTAGAACCCGGTGTCGGTTGTGGTGATCGTGGCTCCGGGCACTCCGGGCACCGCCACCACCGCGCCCGCGACTGGGGTGGATCCGGCCGGCGCCGGTGTGATGCCGGAAATGTCATAGCCGGCCGTGGCGGGCGAGTAGTAGACATAGCCCTGGAAGGCGCCGGTCGTGGCCCCTCCGCCACCACCACCACCGCAGCCCACCACGAGCAACGCCAAGAGAGCTGCCGCAACCAAACCAAGCGCTATACGTGCCATCGGTCTTCCCTCCCTACTTCAAAGGCGTGTGCAAAGCGATTGAGCCCCCAAGCCCGCTCAGGCCGAGGGCACCCACATCAATGCTGCCCCAGCTGCCGAGGTACTTCCGCGCGCCAAGGTTGACGTACTTACCATCATACTCCGCCATGAGGTCCAGCCGCGAGCCAGTCAGCATATACTCGGCTCCGCCGAAGATCCCGCTCAGGCGTCCGGTCCCGGCACCGGCATGCAACCGCCACCGATCGTCCTGCTGCCATGACGCCACTAAGTAGTTCGCACGGCCGATCACGGTCCCTCCCGTACCCCACTCGAGGTCCTGGGCGCCGATCGCGACCGCAGGCATACTGCCACTTTGCCGCAGAACGCGCCAGTGGACGTCGTAGCTCCGGTCGAGGGAATACGGATTGCTCCAGTACGGAGAGCGCATGTCGGGCAGGAAGGTCAGTCTGCCCACCAACTCCACGTTGGGCAGGAAGCCGAGGCCGAAGAACACCGGCTCTTCCGATGACCGAGGGTCCGTCTTGCTGTGGTGGCGGTCGATGTAGGCGCTGCCGAGGGCCATCGTCCCATCCGGCAGGACATCGGCGGTCGGTATCCTCATCAGGCCGCTCGTCCCCTCCCAGCTCATCCCGATGGGCCAGGTGGGCTGTTCGGGCTCCTGTTGCGGGCGGCCGAAGACCTGGTCGGCATGCGTGGCGATATACGGTGCCGTGAGATCGCCCCGGAAGGTGCGGAGGTCCCAGTCGCCCTGGAGGTAGTCGCCCTGCGCACTCGGCGTCGAGTGGTAGTCCTCTCGGAAGGAGGGCGCCAGCCGGAGCCGCAAGTCGCTGGGCGCGGAAGCCTCCGTCGGACCGAAGGGCACGGAGATGAGTACGCCGAGGCCGTGGCCGCCGTTGTTGGAGCGGACCGCCTCGGTTGTGACCGTGCTCTCGCCGTACCGCCGCTCTAGAGCGAGAGAGACCCCCTGGTCCCGGCTCTCAAGGAATGTGCCATAGCCCAGCCGCGCTGTAAGCCCGAGGGCGCCGAACTCATGCTCGTAGTAGCCGAAGGCTTGCGTCGCGTTGGCGTCGCTGAAATCGTCGCCGATGGACGACCCTACGAGGCCGAGCCGATCGCTGCCCCAATCCTGCTGGGCCTCGCCATACCAGCCGTAGATGCCGTCGCGCAGCTTGCCCACGCTACCGGTCACGAGGAGGCGGTTGTTGAGCCACCGGGTATCAGTCACGAGACCCATGTCGAGATCCGTGCCGCGGCCGGGGCTGAGGCTCGTCGCGAGGCGCGCCCGCGCATGCCAGCCGCGCTGGATCGTGGCGTCGCCCTCGGTGAGGATGTACCACTGGCTCGTGAGCGGGTTGCCCTCCGTGCCGATCTGGTACGCTACGTAGGGACGGAAAGAGATATCAGTTCGGCCGAAGCTGGAGTTGCCGGTCGCGATCATCCTCACCGGCCCATCGACGCCCTGGCCGCCCGGCTTCACCTGCCAGCGATGCACCATCTCGTCCTGCGTCACCAGGCCTGCTTCCATCCTGGCGTAGTCGGCGAGGTCCACGCGGATCGTGCAGGTGGGGACGGCGTCCCTCGTCACCTGCAGAGTCACCTGGCCCATCGGCAGGAGTCGGCCTAGGGCCTTGAAGCCTTCGCCCACAGCCGCGAGGTCGTCGCGGTAGGTGCGGTTCTCGAAGCTGAAGAACCATCCGCCCGCGGCGTCCACGCCGATCTCGATGTTCTCGAGCCGTGCGGCGGTCAGGGCCTTGAGCACCGCCCGGGCCAATTCCTGCTCCTGACCGGGGGTCAGGCGTGTCTGCGCCGAAGGCACCGGAACGACGCCCGGGGCAGTGCCCTGAGCGACCTGCTCTGTGGTCGGATGCTTGCCTGGGAGTGAAGCGGCCGGAGCAGATGCCACCTTCGGCGCTACGGCAGGGGCGGCCGGAGCGGCGGCGCCGCCCTGAGCCTGAGCGGACACCGGGGTGGGGCCTTCGGCCACGGCCGGAGCAACCGTCGCGGTCGATGCGGCGGGAACGGCAGGAACGGCCTTCGGCGCCGCTGCCTGGCTTCCCTTGGGCAGGTTGGCCATACACCGGGCGAGCATCGCCGCCAGCCGATCCTTGTCTTTCGCGCTGAGGTCCGGAGCGTAGATGTCGCTCACAGTCTCCGGCGGGGCCGTCACATCGAGGAGCTTCCGGTCCCCGCGGACCACGACGATCTCCATCGACTTCGCCCCGGCCGCAAGAGGCTTCGATAGAGCGGCTACACTCGCCAGCAGAAAGCCATCGGTCTCCAGTTCGCCTTTTCTCTCATACTCGACATAGAGGCAGTCGCCGCGGAGTTCCAGCTTGCGCAGGTTCACGCCCACGGCCACCAGCTCGGTGCGCATGGCGGCCAGATACCCACCCGTCCTCGCGGCCGATGCCGCGGGAACATCTTGTGCCTGCCCAACTGCCGCCCCCAGAAGCGCAAATACGAGACCGGTAACTATCATGATCAGTGAGTGCCGAAGAGGTACATTAGATTCGATGCCACATCCAGCAGGAGGGATGGCAAGGCAAAGCGATCCTGACAGCTCCCGTTGCTTTGATCGGAACCTAGATCACATCGTTCGGCCGATGGCCACATTCGCCGCCTCGTTCCGGCCCTGTAGCAGCCGTTGGGCATCGATTTCTAGGACGATCGGCTGCTTCGCGTTGTCAGTACGCCGCCCCTGCATCATAATGCCGACGAGATAGCGAGTCAAGGCTCGAGGGACCTCCGCACGTCTGAGGCCGGTGTTCGGCTCGCCGCCCACAATCAGCGACGGCAAGGGCCTCGATGCGAACGAGAACCGCCGAAGTGGAGCAAGTCCAGGGACTTGACGGGCGGTCGGCGCTGTGCCATCCTTACGGTACGCAGTGGCAAGTGGTGGAGGCGTGGGGGTCCGATCCATCCGGGAGGGATAAGACCGTGCGCGACTTCTCACGTGTCCTGCTAGCCTCGATAGTGCTGCTTCTCTTCGCTTCGCATGGTGCTTGGGCCATCACGATTTTCGACTCCCTCGGCCAGCCCACACCCACGCCCGACCCAATTCCAGTCCCCGGTGGCACCGCCAACGCTGCGTCCCTGCAGGTCTACAACACCCAGGAGGGCTGCCAGGAGTTCGTCACTGACAACAGCACCTACTTCCTCAAGAAGGTGACCATCGCCCTCGATGATGGCGTCTCCGGTGGCCTGGGGGCGTTCAACCTCGGCATCTGGGATTCCAGCGGCACCGATTTTCTCGGCACCGGCCACGGCGCTCCCGGCGTTCTTCTCACCACTCTGGTCGGTAGCAGCGATCCCTTCGCTGGTGGCGACTACGCGTTCACCCCAACCGGGCTGTTCACCCTCCAACCGGACACGAGCTACTTCGTTGTGGCTTCCACGCCCGCCTTCCCCGCCAACTACCCGTGGCTGTTCACGACTGATAACTCGCCTGCCATCGGTTCGGGCTGGTGGGGCTTCGACAACTACGACGGCAACGGGTGGTACATGGGCAATGTGGCCGGACAGGGTGCGTTCAACCCGCAGCTAATGGACGTTGACGCTGACCGCGTCCCCGAGCCGGGAACGATGGCGCTGCTGCTGACGGGCCTCCCGATCGGATTGCTCTGGCGGAAGAGACGGGCGTAGGAGAGCGCGCGGTACCGACTGATCACACAGAGAGGGCGCCAGGACGGCGCCCTCTTTTTCTTTGCGCGATAACCTTCACCCCTCTAGCAGTTCCAGGCTGTGTAGTTCAGCCTGGGCTTTGGTGTGCCTGCTCCCGAGTTTGGTCCGCCTGAAGGTAAGCCACCGCGGCCCGTCAGCCCTTTCCCCCGCGGCACGTCCGGCAGCGTCGCCTTGTCCAGCGTCAGTCCGGCCACCTACTGCTTGAGGGGCCGGTTCTCGTCCTTGAGCTGGCGGAGACGCCGGACCTCCGCCACACCCAGAATGGCGTAGCGCTTCTACCACCGGAAGAAAGCGGCCTCGGCCATGCTCATCTTCCGGCAGATGCCAGCTACCGGCGTACCCGCCTCCGCCTGCTGCGAAGCGAACGCAGTCTGGGGCTCCGTATACCTCTCCCGCTTCACGGCTCTTGACCCTCCTGGATGCACTATGAACCATCAACTACTCGCATTCCAGGTGGACCAGCTATCGGGGTTCAGACGACAATCTCTCATGAGGCAACACGGCGGCAATCATCATTGTCGCTCATCACAGTGGAGCCGTGAGGCCAGGAACTGCACCCATGCAGTAGCCGATGCGCTTGTTCCCCATCCACCGCCAGAGAAAAAGGTGCCTGTGGCTCGAGCGGCGAACCTATATGTCAGATAGGCGGCTGTTCAGCCCAAGAAGGAACGACACCCATTCGATATGGGTAATCCCGGTGAGGAGCGTATAGCCCAGGCCATGTTTGACTCCTATGAGCAATTCCGGGCCGACTCGGGTTGGGAGTTCGGGTACGAACTCCTGGGCATTCGCCCCGGCGACGACTTCAATGCATGCGACCTGATTTTGGATCGCCACTGCCAAGCACCCGCTAAGACCGCCCTCATCTCCCGGACCTACCAGGGAGAGCGCCACGAGTTCTCCTTCGAGGACATGCGAGAAGGGGCTGCCAGGGTTGCATCCGTTCTGGAGGCTATGGGGGTACAGCGCGGAGACCGCGTATTTGTCCTTCTGGAACCGCTGCCCCAGTTGTTTGATGCTATCATGGGCACCATCCGACTCGGGGCGATCGCTGGCCCCATCTTCGCCGCGTTCGGGGCTGAGGCGATCCGAGACCGGCTCCAGGACAGCGGGGCCCGGGTCCTCATCACTGCGGCACATCACTTGCCCAAGGTGCGCGAAGCGCTCCAGGACCTGCCTACCGTGGAGCAGGTCCTGGTCCTTGGGAGCGCAACATTGCAGGCCGGCGAGCGGAGCCTGTCGCAACTGCTTGAAGGTGCAAGTGCCGAGTTCCAGCCATATGCCACGGCGGCAGATGACCCGATGCTACTGCACTACAGTAGTGGGACAACGGGCAAGCCGAAGGGGATACTGCACGCCCACCGGGCCATCGTCGGGCACGCGATCACGACCAAGGTTGTGCTCGACCTTCGGCCGGACGATATCTACTGGTGCACTGCCGACCCTGGATGGGTAACCGGAACGTCGTACGGGATATTCGGCCCATGGGCGAACCACGTCACTCAGGTGGCGTATCTGGGTGGGTTCATGGCAGAAAAGTGGTATGAGGTCATTGAACAGGAGAGGGTGACGGTGTGGTACACGTCCCCCACCGCGCTACGGCTGTTGATGCGTGAGGGGGTAGCGGTGGCCCGACAGCGCGACCTATCTTCTCTGCGGCACATCTGCTCTGTGGGAGAGCCCCTAAACCCGGAGGTCATCCGCTGGGCCTATGAGGTGTTCGGGCTGATGGTCCACGACACCTGGTGGCAAACCGAAACCGGCTGTATCCAAATATCCAATTACCCATTCATGCCCATCAAACCTGGCAGCATGGGACGCCCCTTCGCCGGGACTGAAGCCGCCGTACTGGACTGCGAACGCCTTGAACCCCTACGTCCCAATCAGGAAGGCCTTCTGGCTTTGCGCCCAGGGTGGCCATCCATGTTCAAGACGTACTGGGCAAATCCGGATGCGTACGAAGCCAAGTTCCGCAACGGATGGTATCTTACAGGCGACCGGGCGTACATGGACGAGGAGGGTTACTTCTGGTTTGTGGCGCGAGACGATGACGTCATCAACACCTCTGGTCACCTGCTGGGACCATTCGAGTTGGAGAGCGTCCTCTTGCAGCACCCAGCCATCGTAGAGGCTGCTGCCTTCGGCGTCCCTGCAGAGGATGCCGGCGAGGTGGCCATTGCCTACGTAGTACTGCGCCGAGATCAGGAAACAGGCAAGGAGTTACTTCGAGAGCTGCGGACCCTGATCAGACGACAGGTTGGCTCTCATGCGGTGCCTCGGGAGATCGTTGTCACGGATCATCTCCCGCGAACCCGGAGTGGGAAAATAATGCGTCGTGTCATCAGGGCCCGACACCTGGGCCTGCCGACGGGCGATCTGTCCGCTTTAGAAGAGTAGCTACCGGGGGCCACTTCGGCGCAGCTTTCATGCAAGGGAAGTGATGAGCCGTTGTCGACACGCGAACAGATGCTATTGGAGTTCATTCGAGCCAGCTTGTCCAAAGATGCCAACAGGCCGTTGAGCGCTGAGGAGCCGCTGATCAGTTCCGGGCTGGTCGACTCCTTTGGTATTGTGGAGATTCTGTCGTTCATCGAGGATGAGTGGGGCGTCAATATCCCCGACCAGGAAGCCACCGCTAAGCAGTTTGACAACGTCACCAGCATCCTGCGCCTCGTCGATCAATACGGGGAATAGGCCGACACCAAGATGGCACCAGAACTCCTCCCTCCGATGGAACCTAGTGTCCATAGCCCTGTGCGACCTCTCAATAGCCACCGGAGGCTGTGGGCCCTCGGGGTTGCGCTCTGCTTGCTGGTGTTGGGGGACCGTATGACGAAGGCGGTTGTCCAGCGCTTCCCGTCGATCGCCGGCAGCGGCCCAGAATACCACCTAGAGTATCTGTTGCTCCACCCACGCCCTGCGGATGCAGAAGGAAAGCGACGCATATTGCTCCTAGGGGATTCGATGGTTCGGATGAACTTGGATGAGGAGTGGCTGGCAGGGGGCCTGTCTGAACGGGGCGACACCTGGGCTGACAACCTCGGGATGGACGGGTGCTACGGGTTATCCATAGTGCTTCTGGCCAACCGCCTGAAGCCAGTCGAGCCCGACCTGGTGGTCTGGGGCCTGGACGAGTCCGTCTTCAGCGAGCTACTGAAGAAGGACGGTGAGTTTTGGATGCCCTCGAAGATGATAGTGGTTCAGACGCTAGGAGGAGAGGTCCTTTACGACCACATCCCTGGCCTGCCAGAGCGCGCGCGCGTTTTGTCTCAGGCCTGGTTGCTGGATCACCTGGTGCTCTATCGCTACCGCGCCTACTTCCGCGAGTACCTCGCGGCGTGGGCGCGCAGCAGGATAGCCGGGCACCGGCTGCCGCTTGGCAAGTATCGTTCCGAACGCGCGAGCCCCAACCCCCGTCGGTTGGCTGCGGTTCTCAAGCGTCGGCAGGCGGAGGCTCCGCAAGTCCCGTTGTTCCCCCCTGGCAACGGCTACGACTACTCAACGCTGATCAAAGACGATATCGCGGCCGTTGCCAAGCTCGTGCGGGAGGCAAATGCGCAACTGGTGGTAGCATGGCTCCCGCGGCCCATCGACACCGGCTCTCCAGAGCCCCCTGAGTTGGCGATAGCCAGGCGCAGTTGCGGGGACTTGGCGGTGCCATTTCTCGACCTGCGAGGCACAGTACCGATGGAAGGGTTCAACGACGAGTTGCACGCCAACCGACAGGGGAAACTATGGACAACTCGCCAGCTTGCCTCTCGCCTACGGCCGTTACTGGTGACATCCGCTAAGGGAAATCACTGATGCCCATCTTCGATGCCTATCCGGCCATAGTTGTGCTGCTCTCGGTGGTAGCGTACCAACTTCTGCCCCTGGGCAGGCCCCGAGTCCTACTGCTGTGTGGCGTAAGCGTGTCGTACCTGGGTTACCTGGACCTCGGGGCGTTGGTCGTAGCAGTGGCGATGGGAACGTTCGCCTATCTGGCAGTTATGGTTGGCCCCAGGCTGAAGGCCAAGGCCGCCAAGCGCCTATGGATGCTCGCCGTCATCGGTAGCCTGCTTGGACCGTTGGTCTTCTACAAGTATTGGGGTCTGCTACTGGGACCACTTGGCATCCCCCCCCATCACACATACCCGTGGGTGCCACTAGGGCTCTCGTTCCTTACGTTTCGGCTGATTGCATATGTCGTTGACCAGCAGCAGACGCGTGCCCAGCGCCCCGGCCTTTCGACGATGGCGCTCTTCGTCCTCTTCTTCCCGATCTTCATCTGTGGACCGATCGAGCGCTGGGTGACCTTCGTGCGCGGACCCACCGTCCCGTTCAATGCAGAGCAGGTTGGTGCTGCTCTCCAGCGCATCTTGTACGGGGTTGCCAAGAAAGTGCTGCTGGCCGACCGCTTGGCCATCCACATTCTCCCTCTGAGTACGAAGCCGGAGGGCTTCAGCACCCAGGCTGCATGGCTGGTGTTCATCGGTTGCGGGCTGCAGATCTACCTCGATTTCGCCGCCTACTCAGACATCGCCATTGGGCTGGCGCGGCTGTTCGGCTACGACATCATGGAGAACTTCAACCGGCCGTTCCTGTCCAGGAACCTGGCGGAGTTCTGGCGCCGGTGGCACATTTCTCTTTCGGAGTGGATCCGGATCTATCTGTTCATGCCGCTCGCAACGCGGCGTCCCTCCCCCGTACGCCTGCATCTGTCCACTATCGTGGCGATGACACTGTGCGGCCTCTGGCACGGCGCGGGCTGGAGTTTCGTATTCTGGGGTTTCTGTCATGGCATCGGAATCAGCGCCTACCACCTGTGGACATCAGCCCGCAAGCGATACCCGCTGGCCAATGCCGTTGGCGAATGGAGACTCGCTGGTCACCTCAGCGTTGCTCTCACCTACTGCTACGTAAGCCTGACCTTTGTCTTCTTCGCCAAGCCCTTTCCCGAAGCGCTCATCATCGTAAAGCGTATGTTCGGGGTGGCATGATACTATGCTCAGCAGAATGCGACTGAGTGCCGCGCGCCTGTCGGAGAACATGGTCTTGCGGGTCCTGTGGTACCTCGCGCTGATGCTGCTTAGCATCTTCGCATACCAGGGAATGGTACCCTTCGTCTACGCCCGCTTCTAGCCCGGTTCATCCATGAACGTGAAGTGGGTGGCTAGTGACGAGCGACGGTCAGAAATGCAGGCTGCTCCTGCTCCCGAGTTTGGTCCGCCTGCAGGTAGACCACGGCGGCCCGCCGGCGGACAGGCGTCAGCTCTTTTCCCGCGGCACGTCCGGCAGCATCGCCTTGTCCAGCGTCAGGTCGGCCACCAGCTGCCTGAGGGGCCGGTTCTCGTCCTCAAGCTGGCGAAGACACCGGACCTCGGCCACACCCAGGCCGACGTAGCGCTTGTTCCACCGGAAGAAGGTGGCCTCGGCGATGCCCATCTTCCGGCAGATGTCCGCCACCGGCGTACCCGCCTCCGCCTGCTGCAAAGCGAACGCAATCTGGGGCTCCGTATACCTCTCCCGCTTCACGGCTCTTGACCCTCCTGGATGCACTATGAACCATCAATTACTCGCATTCCAGGTGGACCAG
>PMZA01000403.1:8328-25555 GCA_003170595.1 Armatimonadota bacterium | reverse complement strand
GTCAACTATTACGCCACGCCGGGCAATCACTGGCAGGAGATCTTCTTCCGCCACATTCCCGACTGGGCGGTTCCCTGGGATCCTCGCGGCGATGCTCAGCAGCCCATCGTCCGCCTCTTCTACGAGGGCGTCCGCCCCGGCCAGCCCATCCCTTACGAGGCCTGGCTGAGGCCCCTCGGCTACTGGCTCATCGTCGTCGCAGCCTTCCTCGCCGCCTACCTGGCCATGGCCTCGCTCCTCCGCCGCCAGTGGGTCGATAACGAGAAGCTCACCTTCCCCCTCGTGCAGCTCCCCGTCGAACTCGCCCGCGACGTCGAGACCGGTGGCCGCTTCTTCCGCAANNCGCCTCACGTGGATCGGCTTCGCCCTGCCCACAGTGATCTTCACGCTCAACGGCCTCCACGGCGTCTACCCGGGCGTCCCCATGCTCCCGCTCAGCTTCAACCTCGGCGGGGTCTTCGCGAACATGGGCCGCCCCTTCAACCAGTCGGGCCTCGGCGGCGCCTATCTTTCCCTCGCGGCCATCGGTTTCGCCTACTTCCTGCCCACGCAACTTCTCCTCTCGCTATGGGTCTTCTTCTGGCTCTCGGCGTGCCAAAACATCGTCCTCGGCGGCTTCGGACTGGCCTTCGAGGCCATGCCCCTCTACCCGACGAGCCTGTGGAACGGCTATCAGGTCGCCGGCGCGTATGTGGTGCTCACGGCCTACCTGATGCGCTCAGCCTGGCCTCATCTTCGCGAGATGTGGAACCGCGCCAAGATTGGTGAGCCCTCCGGTGAGGCGCGGGAGATGATGTCCCCGCGCGCGGCCTTCATCGTCCTCGGCGCATCCACCGTCGTCGCGATCGGCTGGTTCATCAAGTTCGGCATGTCGCCGGCCATGGCGGTCATCGAGGTCGTCGTCTTCCTCTTCTGCGTCGTGCTGGTCATGGCCCGCTCGGTCTCCGAGGCCGGCATGCTGATGACTGAGACGAGCTTCCGCCCGGTGGACCTCGTCCGCCTCGTGACGACCCGCACCGCCCTCGGTCCGGCCAACCTCACCGCCCTCTCGATGGCCGACGCGATCTTCACCCGCGACCTGCGCGGCAATCTCGTCAGCACCTTCCTCGACGGCCTGAAGATGTCCGACCTCCTCGGCTTCAGCCGCCGCCACCTCCTCATCGCCGCCATCCTCGCCCTCGCGGTCGCGCTGGGAGTGGGCGGCTTCCTCCACCTATACTTCCCGTACACGCGCGGGGCGGTGGGCATGTATTCCTACGTCTACAGCGGCAATCCGCTCTGGGGGTTCCAGCATTTCGAGGGGCCCATGACTTCGCCCGACCGCTACGATCCGCGCCTGCCGCTCTTCTTCGTCTCGGGCGTGGGGATCAGCATCTTCCTCGCCTACATGCGGATGGTGCACTCGTGGTGGCCGCTGTATCCACTGGGCTTCGCGCTGTCGGGGTCGTGGACGATGATCGTCTTCTGGGCGCCGATCTTCGTCGCCTTTATCGTGAAGTCGGCGATCATGAAGTACGGCGGGTGGCGCGTGTACAACACGTTGCGCCCTTTCTTCCTCGGCCTGATCCTGGGCGAGTTCTCGCAGGCGGTACTTTGGGCGACGATGGCCGGCATTTGGCGCATCCCCGCGCCCGCCTTCCCTTGGCCCTAGTCCGCGGGTCTTTTCGCAGTTGGACGTCATCCTGAGTGCGACGTTCTCTGTCGCCGAAGGATCCCCGGGATGCGTTTGCCCCTGGTCGTAACCTGCCCTCGTGGTGCCTCCTTCCGCCGTGGGGTATACTTAGCCCGTGGGGGCGACAAGGTTTCGACGGGGCGAAGTTGAGGTAGGGTTGCGAGCCGGAAGGCGTGCTACTCCGTTACCACGCACGCAAAACACAAATGCCAACTCGGCATATGCAATGGCGGCTTAAATAGCCGTCCGTCCGCCCGGCCTCTCCGATTGGGCCGGATACGGGCGTCGCCCAGATCGGATACCCGGCGGTAGTGCCTCGGAACCCGGCTGGGGAATCAAGTAGAGGCTGGTCAAAGTAATCCCCCGCGCGCGGGGAAAGCTGCGACGAGAACCCAATCGCGCGACACGCTCGTAGAAGCCTTACTGATCTCGTTTCGGACCCGGGTTCGATTCCCGGCGCCTCCACCATTTTCGCTCTCTCTGAGAGCGAAAATGGTGTCCCGAGCGAGCGAAGTGAGCCGAGGGACATCCGCCTGCTACAAGAGCCTTCTTGCTATGGATGGTCCTTACCTCGTCTACATCCTCCGCTGCCACGACGGCACGTACTACGTTGGCTCTACCAACGACCTTGCCGACCGTCTCGAGCGCCACAACTCCGGCCGTGGCGCTGCCTACACCGCCCTTCACCGACCCGTAACGCTCGTCTACACTGAGGAGCATCCCGACCAGGCTGCCGCCATGCGTCGAGAGCGCCAACTCAAGGGCTGGAGCCATGAGAAGCGCGATGCTCTAATCGCTGGTGACGTCGTGAGGCTCCACGAACTGAGCAAACGCCGTGGCGCACCAGAGCCCGCCCGTGGAGATTGAGACAACGCTCCCTCATCCTTCGACGCGCGCCAAGTTGACGCTTGGCGCTTGCTCAGGACCTTCGGCCGGCCTTGATGAACGTCCCCGCCTGGTATTCCTCGAACGCCACCCTCAGCTCCTCCTGCGTATTCATGACGATCGGCCCGTACCATGCGATCGGCTCGCCCAGCGGTTTCCCCGCGAACAACAGGAACCGCACCGGGTCGTCCTTCGTCGCCACAACGATCTGGTCGCCGTCGCCGTACACGATCAGGTGCCGCGAATCGAAGAGGCACTCGCGCTCGGTCTCGAAGTAGTTGATGCCGACAGCCTCGTACGCGAACGGATCGCGCCTCGGATCGAAGTACCCCTTCCCGTCGATCACATACGCCAGCACCGTGTCGCCCGCGTCGACCGGATACTTCAGCGACGACTCCGCCGGCACCGATATGTCCAGATACGTCGGCCCGGTCACGACATCCCGCACCGGCCCCAGCACATCCCCGACGCGCCCGGCCACTACCTTCGCCGACGCCCCGCCCTCGAGCTTCACGCTCGGTATCTCAGCCGCCTCGATGCCCCGATAGCGCGGGTCCATCATCTTGTCCTTCGCCGGCAGGTTCGCCCATAGCTGGAACCCGCCCATCGCCCCGTCGCCGCGTCCCTTCGGCATCTCCTGATGGATGATNNTCATCCACTGCACGTCGCCGGGGCCGATGACTCCCGCGTTGCCCATGCTGTCGCCATGCTCGACCTTGCCGTCGAGCACATACGTGATCGTCTCGATGCCCCGATGCGGATGCCACGGAAATCCCGCCAGATACTCCTCCGGGTTGTCCGAGCGGAAGTCATCGAGCAAGAGGAACGGGTCGAACCGCTGCACCTCATGGAATCCGAAAGCCCTCCGCAGATGAACCCCCGCGCCCTCAATGGTGGGCTTGCTCCGAACCGCCTGCTCAACCTGTCTCACCTTCGCCACTTCCACCGCCTCCCTCGGCCGCGCAGGATCGGCGACCGCCTGACTCTTACGCCCCATCGATCCGAACTCCTGCCGGACGTCATCGTATATAACGAAGTTACATGTTTGGCCGGACGCGACTGGTGGCTAACCTTATCGTGACGGCCTTGGCCGCCACTCTTCTAGAGTGAGGATGTGATATGCGACAAGTCTTTCGTTCACCCGCAGCTCTTTTCGGCCTGGCAATCCTCATCGTCGCCGCCCTCGCGATCATCTCGATCGCAGCCGGCGTAGGTGGCACGCCAGCGCCGGTTGACAATCAGCCCGGCGTAGCGCTTGCTGACAGTCAGCAGCCAACGCCTTCAGCAGGTCCAGGAGGTGCCTCCATGGCCACCGAACCCGATCCCGATAAGTATCGTAAGCTGACCCCGGAAGAGGAAGCAGTCATCGTTCACAAGGGAACCGAAGCGCCCTTCACGGGGGAGTTCGACAACTTCTTCGGCGACGGTGTTTACACGTGCCGCCGCTGCGGGGCGGTGCTTTATCGCTCCGAGGATAAGTTCAACTCCGGCTGCGGCTGGCCGGCCTTCGACGCTGAGGTCCATGGCGCGGTCAAGCAGACCCTCGACGCCGACGGCGAGCGCACCGAGATCACCTGCACCAACTGCGGCGCCCATCTCGGCCACGTCTTCACCGGCGAGCATCTCACGGCCAAGAACACGCGCCACTGCGTCAACTCTCTCTCGCTCCTCTTCGTCCCGAAAGAGAAGGCCAAGTTCGGCCGGGCCATCTTCGCCGGCGGATGCTTCTGGGGAGTCGAGTACCTCTTCCAGCAGCAGCCCGGCGTCATCCAGGCCACCGTCGGCTACACCGGCGGCACCGAGCAGAACCCGACCTACGAGTCGATGCACGGCAATCCCACGGGCCACGCCGAGGCGGTCGAGGTCCTCTACGATCCCGTTCGCGTCTCCTATGAGGAACTGGCCAAGCTGTTCTTCGAGATCCACGACCCGACCCAGACCAACGGCCAGGGCCCGGACCTCGGCTCCCAGTACCGCTCGGCCATCTTCTACACCGACGAGGCGCAGAAGGAGACCGCCGAGAAGCTCATCGGGGAGTTGAAGCAGCGCGGCATGAAGATCGCCACCGAGGTCACGCCCGCCGGTATCTTCTGGCGCGCCGAGGACTATCACCAGAACTACTACCGCGACCGCTACGCCGGCAGCACCGACGAACCGCCCTGCCACGTACGCAAGAAGCTGTGGTAGCCCGCTGGCCCTGGGTGGTCTTGGCTTGTGGAGGGGCCGAGTAGGGAAGCGTCCCGAAGGGACGCAGGTCCCCTACCCGGCCCGGCTTTCGCCGAAAGCGCGACGCCGACCGGATCTCTCCGGCCGGCGTCTTCTTGTAGCGAGCACTTCACGGCCGAGCCGCGGTTAGCTATTCGCCATGCCCTTCGTGAGGAGGTTCAGGCGCCGGCTTCTCGCCGCCCGTGTCACGCGGGCCCGGCCCACGCCGCATGCCGGGGCGCTCGGAATACGTCGCCTCGGATAACTTGTGCAGCGTCTTCGCCTCGAAGGCCATTATCTTCCCGTCGAAGGCCACGTAGACTACCCCATCAGCCACGACGACTACGGGCTGAGGCGGCGTGGGAGGCATGCCCATACCCGGCCCCATCATCCCTCTGCCCATGCCCATCCCGGGTCCCATCATTCCAGGCTGCCCACCGCCAGGTCCCATGCCAGGAGGGCCGGGAGGTCCGCCCTGTCCGCCAAACCCTCCGCCGTCAGGCGGCTGCGCAAACGCGGGCAGGCAGGCCACTACCGCCAGGATCATCACCATGCACACTGTCGCCTTCCAGATCGTGGTTCTCATCGTCTTCATCTTCCCTTCAGGCTTGAGTTTCGAGCGATCCCTATCGCCCGTCCTTCTTACACTACCCCTCGAGCGTGACAGAACAAGCCGCATCTCCATTACAGAACTGTAATCTCCCCTCTATTGTTCGCCCCACCCGCATCTGCTACCTTCCAGGCATGCGCGTGTTAGTCGCGGAGGACGAGAGGAAGATCGCCGCCTTCATCCGCAAAGCCCTCAAGGAAGAGGGCTTCACGGTTGACGTAACCGGCAACGGCGACGAAGCCTTCCTTATGGCCACGACCCAGAGCTACGATGCCATCGTCCTCGACATCATGCTTCCCGGCCGCGATGGCCTCAGCATCCTCCGCCATCTTCGCGAGCGTCACAACACCGTCCCGGTCCTCATCCTAACCGCCCGCGGCGAACTCGACGAACGCCTCGAGGGCCTCAGCGTCGGCGCCGACGACTACATCACCAAGCCCTTCTTCGTCGAGGAACTCATCGCCCGCATCCACGCCGTCGTCCGCCGCGCCTCGGGCGATAAGCTCAGCCTCCTCCAGGCGGGCGACCTCGTCGTCGATCTCGTCACGCGCGAGGTCAAGGTGGGGGACGCCGCCGTCGATCTCACGGCCCGCGAGTTCAACCTCCTCACCTACCTCATGCGCTCGCCCGGCCGCGTCTACCCGCGCACCCAGATCATCGAGCACGTCTGGGGCTTCGATTTCGATCCGGGCACCAACCTCGTCGACGTCTACATCCAGCGCCTGCGCAAGAAGATCGACCCCGAAGGAGGCCGAGGCTTCCTTGAAACTGTCCGCGGAGTCGGCTACCGGTTCAAAGCCTGAGCGTCGGCGCCCCAGAGTCCTCCGCTCCTTCCGGGGACGCCTGGCCCTGCTCTCGATGGCCTCGTCGGGCCTCATCCTCGCCCTCTTCGGCATCTCGGCGTGGCTGGTGGTCTGTCGCACGAGCTTTCGGCGCATCGACGACGACATGTTCTCCCACGCCCGCCGTCACCTGATGTCACCGTGGGGCTTTGGCGCCTGGGACGCCCTCCAGCATGCCTTCGATGCCGAGTACCGCGGCGATGTGTCGCGTTCGCTGGTGCTGCTGGCGAAGGTGTATGGCGGCAACACCATCTACGTCTCGCCCAACTGGCCCGCCGGTCTCAGTGCTCAGCGCTTCCGCCCACCCGATCCCATGAGGGCATCCTTGCGCTGGCCGCCAGGACCGGATGAGCCGCCGCCCGGTGGAGGCCCTGGTGGTAGAGGACGACGAGGACCGCCGCCTCCTGATAAAGGGCCCGGTGGACCTCCGCCCGGTCCCGGCCGGCAGGGGCCTCCGCGCCCCGACAACCTCGAGCCACCGCGCTTCTCCATGCTCTTCGCCGACGGCCGTCTCTGGCGCTTCGGCGAGTTCAGCAACGGCCAGGTCGCTCTCGCCCTCGGCTGCGATCTCGACGTCTTCGCCCCGGAGGTCCGCGAGACGTTGTACGCCGTCCTGCTCACCCTCCCCGTGGCCCTGCTCCTGATCGGTTGGGCAGGCTGGCTCGTCTCCGAGCGGGCCCTGCGCCCCGTCGGCGCGCTGGCTGAGGCCGCCGAGCATGTCACCGCCGCCGGCCTCGACCGGCGCTTGCCTTCCGCGGGTGACGACCTCGAGTTCGCTCGTCTCATCACCGTCTTCAACGAGATGCTCGATCGCCTCGAGAAGAGCTTCCGCCAGGCCAACAGGTTCAGCGCCGACGCCGCTCACGAACTGAAGACTCCACTCACCATCCTCCAGGGCGAACTCGACGAGAGTCTCCAGGATGCCGAGCCCGGCTCCGATGCTCAGCGCCGCTTCAGCGCTCTCCTCGAAGAGGTCCATCGCCTCAACGCCATCGTCCGAGGGCTGCTCCTTCTCTCGATGGCCGACGCGGGCAAGCTCAAGCCCAATCTCGAGCCGCACAATCTCACCCAGGCGGTCGAGGGCGTCGTCGACGATGCCCAGGTCATGGCCCCACACCTTGACATCACCGCCGACCTCGCCCCCGACGTGTTCGTCCTGGCCGACCCCAACCTCCTCACCCAGGTCGTGCGCAACCTCGTGGGCAACGCCGTGAAGTACAACCGCGCGGGCGGGTCGGTGCGGCTCGAGCTCTCGTCCTCCGGGGGGACTATCCGCCTGCGCGTGTCGAACACCGGCCCCGGCATCGGCGCCGACGATCGCGTCCGTGTCTTCGACCGTTTCTACCGGGGCGATCAGTCGCACGGGCGTGAGGTCGACGGCGTCGGCCTCGGCCTCAGCCTCTCCAGGGAGATCGCACGCGCGCACGGTGGCGACCTCACTCTCGAGGCCGCGGAAGACGGGGTCACTACCTTCCTGCTTTCGCTGCCTGCCCTTCGATCGGCTGGCTGATCTGGACTTCCTCGGTTTGGCTTGCTGTAGGGCGGNNGCGGGATAAACCCGCGCCCTACACAGACCTTTCCGATCGTACTGGCCGCACGTAGTTGTTGATGCGGATCACATCGCCCTGCGGTCCTCGCCCATACGGATACCACGCCGGATCGCCACTCTTGGGATCGCTCCGCTGCGCCCCGGCCCCATGCACATCGAGTAGCTCTGCGGTGAAGTTCGGCGGGAACTGCATCCACCCAGTTGCGCGCCCGAAGGCCACGTACACCGCCGCCCCGCCCTGCCGGTCAGGTGGCCCGTCGAGGTGCGTTGTGCTCGACCAGAAGAACGGCCACTCGCCACCCTTCAGTTGCGTGACCTGGAAGAGCGGATCGATGGCCGGTGACTTCGTCGTCGCCGGCGACCGCGTGTAGTCGACGATGCTCTGCAGTTCCTTCGCGTTAGGCAGCCGCCAATCCCTGTGCCCCAGATACCCCTCGGCATTTCTCGCCTGGACCCACGCCAGGGCCTGCTCCCAGTTCATCCCCTTCCCGCTATCGGCTTTCGCCCACATCAGCCCTGTCGCCCGGTCGGTGATGGTCCCATCGCCGTTGTCGGCGAAGTCGTTCTTACCATAGGCCGGATTGCCGCGCACATAGCGCACGTACAGCCTCATCGTGTCGCCGCTCTGCCCCGGCCGCGACCGCCCGTAACCTTTGATCCGCCCGTCGGCGAAGTTGACCCCGAAGACGGTCGGATTGCCCATCATCGTCTTGCTCACGTATAGCGTCGCCGACCAGTCCTGGCAGTCGATGCCCCGCTCGCCGTTCGCCTCATCCCCGTACTCGAACTCGAAGTACTTCGTGTCGAGATAGGGAGTGGAGTAGTCGGCCGACCCGACGAAGCTCCCGTTGAAGTTGATCAGCGAGTAAAGCTCCTTGATGCTAGGCATCCGCCAGTCCGTGTACCCGCCCACGTGACAAGTCGCCGCGCCCGCCGCCGCCTGACTCCACGTCATCTTCACGCCCCGCGCCTGCACCCACATCAGCCCGGTATTGATGTGGCTGACGGTCCCATCGCGATTGTCCCTGTACGACGGTCGCGGCCCGGGATGCTGGGCGTCCTGACCATAGAAAGCCTCGCCAGCTCGGGGCGGGTCGATCCATGTAGAGTCGTTGTAGCAATCGCTTTGCCCGGTGCCCACGACGACGTAGGGCCAGGCCGGCGCCTTCTCTCCGACACCCAGCACGGACGTCGCCGCCAATACCCCAAGCAGTCCGATGGTACTTCGCATTAGTGGGTTCCCGGACCTGGTCTGGGCCCATGTTTCGGTGGCCGCTTCATGGTCAATATAAGCGGCAGAGTCGCCAGCGCGAGGAACATCACAATCCAGAAGCAGTCGACGAAGGCCATCGCCGACGCCTGCCTCTGAACCAGGCTGTACACGACCCCCGTCGCCAGCTTATGCGCGGCGAACTCCGACTCACCGCGCCCCATCAGCCCATGCAGCAGCCGACCGTACATGAACTGGTACGGGTAGCTGTACTGGTTCACCCTCTCGATCAGCCGCGACTGGTGGAACTGCGACCGCTGCGCCAGCAACGTCGTCATCAGCGCCACGCCTATGCTCCCACCAACATTCCGGAACAGGTTGAAGATTCCCGTCGCGTTACCCATCCGCTCCGGCGGCACAAAGGCCACGCACGTCGCCGTGATCGGCACGAACAGGAAGCTCATCCCCACGCCGAACACTATCCGCGGCCACACTGCCTGCCAGAAGCTGATGTCCAGCGTCCAGCGCGACATCATGAACAGCGCCACAGCCAGCAGTGCCAGCCCGAACACCAGCATGTACCGCGTGTCGGCCTTGGCCACGAGCAGGCCGACGATCGGCATGCAGATCAGCGATGCCAGCCCCTGCGGCGACTGCGCCAGTCCCGCCAGCGTCGCCGTGTAGCCCAGGAGCTGTTGCTGGAAGAGCGGCACGAGAATCAGGCTCCCGTACAGCGACAGCCCGAGCACAAACATGAGCGTCGTCCCCGACGCGAAGTTTTTGAACAGCAGCACGCGCAGGTCAACGATCGGGTTCTTGATCCGCAGTTCCCAGATTACCAGTACTACGATGCACACCGCCGATAGGATCGCCAGTTGCATGATCCACGACGTCTGGAACCAGTCCTCGCGCTGGCCCTTGTCGAGGACCATCTGCAGCGCGCCGATGCCCACCGCCAGCAGCCCCAGCCCGAAGTAGTCCACCCTCCCGGCCGCGCGCTTCAGGTACGGAGGATCGGCCACGAACAGCTGCGTCAGCAGAAGCGACAGCGCCCCGACGGGGATGTTGATGAAGAAGATCCATCGCCAGCTGAAGTTGTCGGTGATCCATCCGCCCAGCGTCGGCCCGATGATCGGCGCGAAGATGACGCCGATGCCGAAGAGGGCCATCCCCATCCCGCGCTTGCGCAGCGGGTAGGTCTCCAGGAGGATCGCCTGGGAGACGGGTTGCAGAGCCCCGCCGCCCAGCCCCTGCATCACGCGGAAGACGATGAGCCACAGCAGCGACGGGGCGAAGCCGCAGAGCAGACTCGACAGCGTGAAGGCCACCACGCACGCCATGTAAAACCGCTTCCGGCCGAAGGCGCGGCTCAGCCATCCCGTCGCAGGGAGGACGATGGCGTTGGAGACGAGGTAGGACGTGGCGACCCAGGTCGACTCATCGATGGCGGCGCCCAGCGTGCCGGCGATGTGGGGGAGGGAGACATTGACGACGGTGGAGTCGAGGACCTCCATGAACACCGCGAGCATCACCGAGAGCGTGACGACGATCGGCGGAGCCAGTGGGCTCCAGCCTTCTTCCTGGATGTTGACTGCGCCTTGCGCCAAATCCCTACTCCCCGGGAGCTAGCTGCCCCTGACCAAGAAACTGGTGCCGATGTTATCCTTATCCGCGCCGCGACTCAACTTGCGCGATTGCGGAGAGCGTTGGGTACACTCTACGGGACCGTCAAAGCTGACGGTCCGAGAGGGCAACTTGTGGGGGGTGGTGCAGATGAAGTTCCTGGTGATTGCAGAGGCGAGGGATAGTATCGTGGGTGACGCGGTGCGGCAACTGAGAGCCAACGTCGCAACGGCAATTCAGAGGATCACGGCCTCGGGCAAGCTACTCGCCGGAGGCATTCTCGGCGGAAGGCGCATGGCCTTCCTCCTGCTCGAACTGGACAGCGCCGACGACTTGTTGGAGCTGCTCGGCTCGGAGCTAATCGACAGCATGCAATGCGAAGTCTATCCGGTCATCTCCTTCGAGCGCATCGGCCAGTTCTTCCAGGAGCACCCGATCTAGCGGGGGACTCGACGGCAAAGAAAGAGAGCGTCCCGATTGGAGCGCTCTCGGCATTTCTCGTCTTTCCCTGCTCGTCAGACGCGCCTGCGCCGCCTGACCCACGCTACTCTCAGTCGCGCCGCTCATTGCGTATCAAGATGAACGGTATACTCGGATTGCAGTCCCTTACCCGCGTCGTAGACCACGGTCACGAACTTGAAAGGACCGATCGATCCGAAACGCGCGGTCGACTGTCCTATCTTGTCCACCTCAACGCCGCTGAACATATTCCCGATAGCGCTTAACGGAGAGATCGGCAGACCGACTGCGCGCACGACCTGGCTCGGGCTGGAGTACTTCCCGTTGTTGACCATGAACTCAAACCTGACGGGCTTGGCCGTAGGGGTGCCGTCGCTTAGAAGGACGAACCAGAACACCCCGTTGACTGCGGTACCGGGTGCCCAGTCGACTTTCCCGCTCGTCTTCTCCTCGCTATCGCTGGGGTAGTTCACCATCGCCCCCGGGTGCAGGGCGTCGAGGTCCGCACGAGTCAGCTTCACCATCTGCCGTGCGTCGCAGATCTCGCACGTTGGCGCCACGCAGGTCTTGTAGTACATCACCGCGCCCACGAGGAGGGCGACAACCGCCAGGGGACGCAAGGCGGCGCTCGTGTTCACCTTCCGCCGCGATATCGGCTGGGTCCTGGACTCGTTCCGTCTCATCTCCGCACCTCGGCGCTTGTCGCGCCCTAGCCGATCGCCTCCAGCATCTCCGGCGCCGCAAGCTCGCAGAACGCCCGCAGCATGATCTTCTTACGCTCATCCGCGACCCCGATCGCCCGCCCGTCGCCATAGTCGCTCAGGACGAACCCGCCGTCGCACGTTCCCCATTCCTTCAAGAGCAACGCCGCCTCCGTCCGCATTTCCTCCTCAGTTCCGAAGGGCAGCGTCCGCTGGATGTCGTTGAGGCTCTCGAAGCAGATCTTCCCGCGATACCGCGCACCGATCTCCTCGATCCCCAGCGCCCGCGGCTGCTGGAGGTTGACCACGTCGAGCCCGGTGTCGATCCACTCGCCGATCACGTCATTCACGTATCCGCACGAGTGCATCCACGCGTGCATCCCAGCGTCATGGATCGCCCCATACAGCCTCCGGTAGCCGTCCTTGAAGAACCGCCGGAACATCTCCGGCTTCACAAAGCACGCTAGCTGCGTGCCCCAGTCGTCGGTCATCCCGAAGCCCTGCACCCGCCCGCCGAAGCGCTTCCCGAACTCCTGCGCGACGCCGATAGGGAAGGCCAGTACCCTCTCGGCCAGGTCGTGCACCTTCTCCGGATGCTCGTACATGTCGACGAAGAGGTTGTCCATCCCGCGCAGGTAGTGCATCCGCTCGAAGAACGTGAACCCGCACCCGGCCATCACATACTTATCGCCCGCGCCCGCCAGCGCTTCCTCGATATGCGCGTACCTCGCCGGGTCATGCGGGTCGGGCCACTTCATCTCATCGATCAGGGCCCAGTCGGTGAGAGGATGACCGCGCGGCTGGCCCATGTTGAACACGCCGCTCTCGGCGTCAGGGGTGTGCCATATGCAGCCCCACTCATCCTCACCCGGCTGCGACGGTTGCCATCCCGCCGCATACCCTGGCCCCACGCCGTACGTGTCATCGATGCCTAACGATCCGCACCGTATGGGCAGCCGCTCGGGCTTAGTGAATTCCACCGCCGCGGTCACGATCTCTCGCGAGGTCATTTGCTTGCCTCCAGCGGAATCGCCGTCGGGTACATGCCGTCGAGGTGCACGCCCTTGATGGTCTCGAACATGTCCATGCTATCGACGGGGAAGCCCTTCGGCTTCCATCCCGGCAACCCGTAGCCGACCGTCACTTCCCGCGACGGCTCGCTCACGAGCGGCGCGTTGAAGTTCAGCTTCTTGATCCACTCATACAGCGGCCTCGGCGTCTTGCCATCCTTCCTCAGCCATCCGTAGCCGTAATCATCGAGCGTCATGCCCTTCGGCAGCCGCACCTTCTCCTCGATGCCCGCCGGCTTGCACTCGTTGCCCGCGACGAACTGGTAGGCGAGGACCTTCTGGTAGAGGCCGTACTTCCGCGCGCCGTCGAGGCAGTCCTTGTACTCGCGGATCATCTCGTCGTCGAAGAACTTCGCGTCATCCACCGCGGGCTGCCGGTCGTGAGGATAGCCCCACGCTTGCACCATGTTCCCGGCGTCGATGCCGAACTCCGTGTTCCACATCGGCTTATCGGCGTCGCCGTAGCGGGTCATGATCGCCCGGCACGCCATGCCTCGCCCGAGGAACGATCCCCACAGCGGCACGCCGTAGGTATGGACGTTCATGATGTCGAAGAACTCGCGCCCGCCACCCTCATATATCCCGCGCGTGAAGTCGCCCCACGGCTCGGCGATCCCTCCGGTGAGGATCCACGCCTCCGGGTTGGCCGCGCGGATGGCCGGATAGGCGAGCTTGAGCATCTCGGCATACATCTTCCCGCGCTCGAGGGGCGCGACGTCCTTGCCCGCGCCGAAGAGGTCGGTGAAGCCGACGTCCATTTCGTTCCACAGCTCCCAGTACCGGACCGTGGGATATCGCCGCGCCATGTCGGTCATGAAGTGAGCGAAGCGGACGTAGCCGTCCTGCCGGTGCTCGAAGTTCACGCCCGGAGGATTGCCGTGGACGATGACTAGGAGGGTGATCCCATGCCGCGCGCAAAGCTTGACGGTCTCATCCCAGGCGGCCAGCGCCTTCTCGTCATACTTGCCCGCCTCGGTCGTGGTCTCGATGGTATTCCAGTACATCGTCTTGCGGATGATCCGCACGCCCACGTCATGGAGGAGGACCGCCTGCTCCTCGTTCAGCCCATGCACGCCCACGCCGAACTCGACGCGCGGGTCCCATACGACCAGCCGGTCCTCGGGCTGACGGAATACGCGATAGCTCGCCTCGGTTTCAGTCCCGGGCGAGGCATACATCCATCCACCGGCCATCATCATCACCGCCATTGCTGCCAGTCGCATGTAAACCTCCGTCTTTCCGCCGTTGGACGTCATCCTGAGGGAGACGCTTTGCGTCTCCCGAAGGATCTGCGGTGGCATCCTTCGTCTTACCGCTTTTGGATGTCATCCTTGCGGTGCGGAGCACCGCCGGGAGCAGCACTTTCCGCTGCTCACGAAGGATCCCCGGCACACGCTACCTAGTAAAGCGAACGTTAATGATGTCGCCTTCCTGGATCACGTAGTCGGCGCCTTCGAGCCGCTGCTTGCCTGCCCGCGTCGCAGCCTCTCTGCTCTCCGCCGCGATGTAGTCCGCGTAGGCCATGACCTCCGCGCGCACGAAGCCCTTCTCGATATCGCTATGGATGGCCCCCGCTGCCTGCTTCGCTTTCGTGCCCCGCGCGATCGTCCAGGCATGCGTGTCGATCTCGCTGATGGTGAAGAAGGTGACGATGTCGAGCAGCTTGTAGGCGGCGCGTATCAGCCTCTCCCGCGCTGCGTTCTCGAGGCCATACTCCCCGAGGAACACCGTCCGCTCCTCGTCGTCAAGTTGGGCCATCTCTAGCTCCAAAGTCGCGCAGGCGGTCTCCGCCGGGAGGCCGATATCGGCCGCGGCCGCGAGCCACGGCGTCGCCTTCTCGCCGGCAACGTCCTCCTCGGCGAGGTTGAAGACGACAAGGGCCGGCCGCATGGTCAGCAAGCCGAAGCCTCGCAGCGTCCGCGTGTCCTCGTCGTTGTACTCCAGCATCCGCGCCCAGCCGGACTGCTCGAGGTGGGCGTGTACGCGCTGGAGCATGTCCCATTCGGAGTCGGTCTCGCCCTTCTTCTTGGCCTTATGCTCGCGTTCGAGGCGGGCGAGGCGGTTCTCGACGATCGCCAGATCCGTGAGGACGAGTTCCTGCACCAGCGTGCCCAGCGCCCTCGCCGGCTCGACGGCGTTCCCGTCATAGTCCATGTCGCCGAAGGCTTGCACGACCAGCATCAGCGCATCGGCATCGGTCACGAGCGCGTGCAACTTATCGACCCGCGCCCCGGCGTCCTCGCCGGTTTTCATCGCGGCCACGTCCACGAAGGCCACCGGCGACGGCACGATCTTCTTCGAGCGCTCGCGGTCGGACATGATCTTCAGCCGCGGGTCCGGCACCGGTACCACGGCCAGGTGGGCATCACCGCTTTCGGAGAAATGCCCTGCCGCCAGCGCCCGGAAGAGCGTCGTCTTGCCTGATAGGGGAAGCCCAAGTATCGCTATCTTCATCCGTACCTCTCCGTCTATCGCAGAGTGTCCCGCAAGGATAACACGGGCAGGAGGTTCCCGCGCCCTGTCGTACTAGTCCTTCGACTCACCAGCGCAGGGAGGTGTTGGGTATGGCGTGCCTGCCGCATGTCATGACGCGTGACGTGATCACGATATCCTCGCACGGCAATCTTCGCGACGCAGCCAGGCTCATGGCCGAGAACTAGCCCTGGCTTAAGCCCTAGCTGTAGGGCGGGCATTCATGCCCGCCGTGGTTGGCTTGCCGCGCCTGTGCTTGCTGTGCGCACGCTCGCGTGCGCCGGGCGGGGCTTTACGCCCCGCCGCGCTCTTCAGAAGGGCCGCCCCTCTCTATGCCGAACTACCCCCGCGATCCCCAATCATGGCCTCCCCCGACGGCGACACAACCGACCTCCGCCTGCGCCACTTCTGGCGCAACCTCACCGCCTGCGCCTTCGTCGAGGCCAACTGGGGCTTCGCCCTCGCCTGCATCAGTACGATGACCGTCGTCGCGGTCTACCTCCGCGCGCTCGGCGCTTCGGACTTCGTCATCGGCGTCTTCCCCGGCCTGAGCCTCGCCTTGTACGCCGTGGTGGCGATACCGGGCGCGCTCATCTACCGTCGCTTCCGCGCGCGCAAGTGGCCCTTCGTCTTCGCCCTGATGCCCTTCGGCCTCCTGTGGCTGATCACCGCCTGGATCGCGGAGAACATCGCACCGCACGATCGCCATCGCGCCCTCGTGCTCACCCTCGTGTGCATGTTCGTCTCGTCCTTCATCACCGGCTTCTCCGGCGGCGCCTGGACGGACTTCCTCAGCCGCGTTCTCCATCCCACCCGCCGCGGGCGCGCGATCGGCATCATGAGTGCCTCCCTCGCCAGCGCCATGCTCGCGGGCGGTCTCTACAGCGCGGCCGTGCTCAAAGGAGACACCGGCTTCCACGGCTTCGCGGTCCTTTTCGCCGTCGCCGGTGTGCTCACGACTCTTTCGATGCTCTTCTACGCGCCGGTCGTGGAGGCCGTACAGGAGCCTGCCGGTGGGGTCGATCTGCGCGCCATGGTCCGCCTGCTCCTCGACCGCCGCGCCCCGTGGTCGCGTCTCATCGCCTCACGCTGGGCCGTCGAGCTTTCCCGCGCGCCGATGATCTTCTGCACGGTCGTCACGGTCTCGCGGTTCGACCTGCCGGCCTCGGCGGCGGGCATCCTCACCTTCCTGATGGCGGGCGGCCAGGTCCTCATCTCGCCGGTGGCGGGTTGGCTCGGCGATCATCGCGGCCACAAGGCGACGATGATCCTCAGCGCGATCCTCACGCCGGTGGCGACGGTGCTGGTCCTCGTGGCGCCGCATCTCTGGGTGGCCTACCTGGGGTTCGCGCTTCTGGGAGCGGCGCCGGCGGGAGACTTCGTCGGCGCGATCAACCTCATCATCGAGACCGCGCCCGAGGAGGACAAGACGATCTACGCGGCGCTGGTGGAGACGTCGATGATCCCCGCGCGGCTAGTGGGCCCGGCGGCGGCTGGGGCGATTGCGCAGTTGGCGTCACCGCTCGTGGCGCTGATCGTGGGGGCGGCGCTGCAAGTGCTGGCGATCGTGACGACCGTGAAGCTCATCGTCGAGCCGCGCCATCACGAACCCCACATCTCCCCGCCCTACTACAAACCCGGTTCAGGAAGCTAAGCCTTCTGCTTGCTGTAGGGCTTGGGGTTCGCTAGGCGAACCCAGTTCATCCCGCGCCGCGACCGTGGCCCTCGTCGGCGGCGGCCATGAAGGGCCGCCCTACAGAAGACCGCGCTGCCTTCGCTCTTGGCTGTCATCCTGAGCGCGGTTTGTGCGCGAAGGATCTCCTTTTGTCGATGGTGGCTTGCGAGTACCATGCCATCCCACAAGCCAAAAGGAGATCCTTCGTCGGCAACGCTCCGCGTCGCCTCCTGGCGATGCTGCGCATCGCAAGG
>PMZA01000403.1:0-8266 GCA_003170595.1 Armatimonadota bacterium | reverse complement strand
ATCCCCGGGCGAACCCTTGCCCCGCGTCTCTCCTACGGTCCCGGCTTCGGCGGTAGGATCTTCGGCGTAGTCGACACGTACATCTTCTGCCCGTCGATCTCCCACACGATCTCACCGTACGCCGCCGTATGCTGGCCGTCCGCCATCGCCACCTTCCCGACCAGCTTCTCCCCGTCCGCGGTCATCGGCTCCTCATCCCACTTCACCGGACGGAAGTCGCGGATGTTGTTCCGCGCGATCCACATCCTTGCCTCGACCGGCTTCGGGCTCACGGTCACAGTTACCTGCGCCCCATCCGCCGTCTCGGTCCACTGCCACCTGATCTTGGGGAACTCGGCCCCGCTCGCGACCATTCGGAAGAAGCTCGCNNAGCCCGTGCTTGGAGTTCGGGTCGATGAGGAGGAACTTTGGCTGCTCGAGCCCCGGCCAGTAGAAGTTCACGGCATCCGTCGGCCAGTACGGATCGTTGCTCCCGAGGACGATGAGCTTCGGCATCGTCAGTCGCGTCCGGTAGGAGTAGGGGTCCACGATGTACTGCAGCTTGTACGCCCGCCCGGTGTCCATGACGTCCATGAAGCCCTTCTCCGTATAGTCCTTGATCATCACGGAGAAGTCGCCCCAGAAGTCTAGTTGGTGCTGGATGTTCACCGGCATGTTGAGGATGTCGAAGACCATCGGCGCCATGGCGATGACGCGCTTGTTATCCACTTCGCTCGTCAGGTAGGTCGTCCACCCGCGCTTCGACGCGCCGGTCACCATGAACCCGCGCAGCTTCTGCTTCCATTGCTCGGCGGCGACCTTCTCCAGCACGTCCATCGCGCGCACCGAAGCCTTCACCATGGGGAAGAGGCACGGCCAGTTCTCGTCGCCGGTCTCTATGTACTTGACCCAGGTGTAGGAGATCAGCGCATCCTCGCCCAGCCCGTTGAACAGCGGCTGGTTCGGGATGTCGTAGAGGACCGCCAGGCGCATCCCCATCATCCCCGCGGCCATCATCCCGAGCATGATGCTGTCGGGACTGGCGTGGCCGCCGGTGATCATCAGGCCCATGACGTCGGGGTACTTCAGTTCCTTCGGCTCATAGATCTGGATCTGATGCTGCCAGGTGATCCCTTCCCACACCTGCGAGACCATGTGCAGGTCGTAGACTTTGCCCTGGGGCACATCCTTCACGGAGTTGAGCTTCCACGAGAAGGCCTTGTCGGGCTTCTGGACGTACTCGAACACGTCCGCCCGCGCTGCAGGCACCATCGCCGCCAGCGTCATCCCTATAGTCATCGCCACAGCCATCGTCTTCCACGTTCTCATGATCGATGCCTCCACGGGTTTCCAGCCTTTGGTCTTGAGCTTTCTGTAGGGCGGGCATCTATGCCCGCCGTGTATTGTCAGCGTCGCCGGGCGGCGGGCATCATGCGCATGCACGACGCATCCCGCTGCAGGGCCCTGGCACCCGTCTCCCAGGATTGTCATCCTGAGGAAGCGACCCTTAGGTCGCCGACGAAGGATCTCCTTTTGGCTTGTTAGGCCGCCGGGCAATCCTCTTCCGCTATCGACAGAAGGAGATCCTGGCGACGGAGAGCGTCGCTAAGTCGCGGCAGAAGACGCCGCTCCCTCAGGATGACAGCCCTTCGGCCAGACGTCAGCAGTGTACCTAGTGCGTGACCTTCGTGCCCGCCGTGTATTGTCAGCGTCGCTGGGCGGCGGGCATAAATGCCTGCCCTACAACAGCGCTACTTCCCTAGCCAACCGTTCATCCAGCCGCTCGTTTTCCTTCACGATTATCACGGGCGCTCCTGCGTTAGCCGCCGCCTCACTATCAAAGCGGCTGTCGCCCACGAACAACGCCTCGCCCGGTTCGACGCCCAACTCTCCGCACGCCCGCAGTATCCCATCCGGCGCAGGCTTGGGCTCGGCATCGGCAATCCTCACCGCGAAGTACCGGTCGAACCCGACCTGCCGAAGCTGGGCCTCGAGGAAGCGCATCGGCCCATTCGATATGACCGCCAGAGGCAGTCGCCGGCTCAGGCCCTCCAGCGCCTCCGCCCTTCCTGGCAGCGGACGCACGAGCGGCGCCTTCTCCATCAGCAGGTCGACAAGCTCTGCGTAATGCGCCTCAACCTCGTCCTCCCCGCTCCCCAGCAGCCCCCGAACCTTGCCGCGGCCATCCATTCCCCACCACTTCTGCCGATAATCCTCGCGGTCGAGGTCGGCGCCCAGATGCCGCGCCAGCAGTTCCCTCACCGCCTGGTACCATAGCTCGAAGGTGTTCGTGAGCGTACCGTCGAGATCGAAGAGCACTGCCCGGGGCATGTGTTGTTGGTTCCTTACCCTCGTGGGGGACGGTGTCGTGGCCCCTGCTTACTAAGGGCGGGGCCATCGCAGTCTAAGATAGCCGCGCCCGCGCTGTCCACAGCCTCGCGTGTCCTCGCCGCGAAGGTGGCGGGAGAACCAAGCAGATGGTTGACGTAAATCAGCCGTAAGTGTTAGATTCTTGGGATAGACAGACCGGCGCGGGCTGTCGGCATCCACTACGGACGGGCGGTGCGTAACTCATGGGTGCGAGATACGTGGTTCTTGCGGCACTACTTTTTGTTGCCACCGGGCGGCCGGCTTTGGCGGCGTCCGCCGATGTCCCCTTCGACCATTGGGCCTATGACGCCGTCGACCAGCTCCAGAAGGCCGGGGTCCTCATCGGCTACCCCGACGGCCTCATCCGCGGCAAGCGGGCCATGACCCGCTATGAGTTCGCCGAAGCCGTTGCGCGGATGCTCGCTAACTTCAGGCAGCATCCCGGCCCTGCCGGCGCCTCCGGTGAGATCGGTCCCGCGGGCGCGATGGGTCCGGCTGGTCCCGCTGGTCCTGACGGCGAGGCAGGTCCGCCTGGCCCCGCCGGTGCGATGGGTCCCGCGGGAACGTTGGATTACTCCAACGTCCCTGCCCTGGCGCGCAAGCTCTGCGACGAGTTTTCAGTCGAGCTTCACCAGCTCGGCGTTGACACCAAGGCCCTCTCGGACGACACCGCCGGTCTCGGTGATCGCGTCACCGCTCTCGAAGAGCGCCCCAGGATCGAGGCCCACGGCTGGCTGGATTACCGCATCGGCCGCGCGCCCGAGCTTAGTGGCGGCAACTTCCTCGATGCCCTATCCGCCCGGGTCGGCGTCGACTATCGCTGGGATCAGGACACCAAGCTCGTGCATGTCGGCCTGCGCAGCACCAGCGACCCCGTGCCCTTCTCGATCCTCGGGACCCAAATGGGCGAGGGTCCGCGCTGGATCAACTTCCCCGGCGGCCTCCCCGAGTATTCTCGCGGCAACGGCGGCTTCGGCATCGTCTACCTTGAGGACGCCTTCGCCCGCTGGGATAGCGGCAAGTCCCGCTTCACCGTCGGCCGCCAGTATTTCCAGTGGGGGCTGGGCCTGCTCGTCAACGACGAGCGTCGCGCGATCCAGGGCGTCCGCTGGGAGCGCAAGGAATTCCTCGACAAGCACCTCGACCTCGACACCTTCTTCGGTGGCGCCTCTTACGACTGGATGCCCATTCCGCCTGACCTCGGCAAGACCGACGACTACATGGTCGCCCGCCTCCGCTACCTGCGCCCGAGGTGGAGCCTCGCCCTGAACTACAAGCCCAACGGCGTAGGCGCCGAGACCGGCTGGGGCGCGGACTTCTGGTACCACCTGGGCGGCGAGCGCAACCTCTACGTCGAGTACGCCGAGGACAAGCATCACGCCAACCGCCCCGACTTCCGCACCAACACCCCCACCGCCTGGATGGCCTCGCTCGATCTCGCCAAGAGCAGGCACTTCTGGCTCCAGGGCCTCTACTCGGACATCTCGGCTGAGTTCGACGAGGTCTACTCCACCATCCATCCCTACTGGGAGGACATCCAGTTCACCCCCCACCAGTGGAACATGGTTCCCTGGGAGTGGTGGATGAACCATCCCTTCGCCATGACCAATCTTCAGGCCCTGGGCGGCACCGTTGGCACCCGCCTTGGATCGATCCCGATTGAGGCGACCTACTACCACCTCCGCGCCGACAGTGACTGGTGGGAGAGCAGTTGGCTCGACGCTCTCTGGTTCGACAAGCTACTCGCCGTCCGCACCTGGTTCAACCCGACCGAAGACCTGACCGTCCGCCTCAGCTACGGTCGGGAATTCAAGAGCGACTCCGCGCCGGTCGGCACCAGTGACCAGCGCATGCTTCTGCTGTCGCTTGAGCAGTCTTTCTAAGCTTGGCCTGCCTTACCAATCGCGCCAGTCATCGCACCAACAATCGCAGCTCTAATCGCAGCTCAGGAGGCAGCAACTCATGGTCTTGCCCGCGACGCCCCTGGAGGCGCTGGCGGACGATTCGGTGGCGGACATCCCCGTCGTCGATTCGCGCAACCGCCTCAACGGCCTCAGCAATCGCGAGTGGCTCAAGCGCACGAAGAGTGTCTGGTACAGCCGTCCCGGCGCGCGCGACGCCCTCAAGGCCCAGCATCCCGCCACCTTCGCAGAGACGGACATCCTCCGCCTCATCGAGCTTTTCACCCGCCCCGGCGCCCTGGTCCTCGACCCCTTCCTCGGCTCGGGCTCGACGCTGATGGCGTGCTTGCTCTGCGGTCGTCGAGGCAAGGGCATCGAGCTTGTGCCCCAGTGGGTGCGCATCGCCCGCGGGCGCCTCGCTCTCTTCCTCGAGAAGGCCGACTTCGAGCAGCGTCGCCTCCTCGATCCCGATCGCGACATCTTCGAAGGCGACAGCCGCGAGGTCCTGCGCGATTTCCACGACGACACCTTCGACTTCGTCGTCACCAGCCCGCCCTACTGGAACATCCTCCACAAGGAGCGCGGCATGAAGGTCGTCGCGGAGCGCCGCACCAAAGCGCTCCCGACGCGTTACAGCGACCGCTCCGACGACCTGGGAAATCTTCCATCCTACGAGGAGTTCCTCGACGAGCTTTCTCACGTGTGGCACGAGACCGCCCGCGTCCTGGCGCCGGCCGCCTTCATGGCCGTCGTCGTCTCCGACTTCCGCCACGGTGACCGCTACTACCTCTACCACGCCGACACGGCGCGGGTCATCCAGGAAACGGGGCTCATACTCAAGGGGACGATTGTGCTCGTTCAGGACTCGAAGAACCTGTACCCCTACGGCATCCCCTACACCTTCGTCCCGAACGTCCACCACCAGATGGTGCTCATCTTCCAAAAGCCGGCGATCTGAGCACGCGCCGTCTGGGCTTTTCGGAGGGGCCGCATCTGATCTGAGCGCGCTTAGGCGCTCAGATCGAATCCGGCCCGCTCTTGCCTCTGCCCTGCGCCTACTTCCCACCAAACATCTGCGCAATCGACACCACGGTCAGGTAGATGCCGAGCGCCGACACCAGCACCACGCACAGCCACGACAGGATGTTGTAGGTCCGCGAGTTGTGGTACTCGCCCATCAGCCGCTTGTCGTTGATGAGCAGGAGCATGAACACCAGCACCAGCGGCAGCAGCAAACCGTTGAGCACCTGCGAGAGGTACATGATCTTCAGCAGTGGCGCGTGGGGGAGAAGAACCAGCCCCGCTCCGAGCACGATCAGCAGCGTGTACACCGAGTAGAACTCGGGCGCCTCGGTGAAGCTGCGGTCCAGGCCCCGCTCCCACCCCATGCCCTCGCTCACCTGGTACGCCGTCGCCAGGGGCAGGATCGATGCCGAGAAGAGCGAGGCGTTGAGCAGTCCCAGCGCGAACAGCCCGCCGCAGTACTTCCCCGCCAGCGGGAACAGCGCCATCGCCGCGTCCTTCACGTCGGTGACCGACTTGCCGTGCGCATGGATGGTAGCCGCGCAGGTGACGACGATGAAGAACACAACCACTACCGCGCCGATGGTCCCGACAAGCACATCCAGCCGCGCGTACTTCATGTCCTTCGAGGTCAGGCCCTTATCGGCCACCGCCGCCTGCTGGTAGAACTGCATCCACGGCGCGATGGTCGTGCCGATGATGCCCACCAGCATCATGATGTAGTCCGACGAGAACGACCATTCCGGCACGACCGCCGACCTGAACACCACGCCCCAGTCGGGCCTCGCGAGGATCCCCGAGACCGGGTAGGAGACGTACAGCAGGCACGCCACTAGAAACACCTTCTCGATGCTGCTGTATGACCCCTTGATGACGATGACCCACACCAGGACCGCCGCCAGTGGCACCGCGACGTACCGCGTCAGCCCGAAGATCTCCGAGGCCGACGCCACGCCCGCGAACTCGCTCATCGTGTTCGTCAGGTTAGCCAGCAGCAACCCCACCAGCGCCCAGAAGGTAATCTTCAGCCCGAAGCGCTCGCGCATGAGATCGGCGAGGCCCTTGCCGGTCGTGGCGCCCAGCCGCGAGGACATCTCCTGGATGATGAAGAGGAAGATCCCGATCGGCAGGAGTGACCACAGGAGGCTGTAGCCGAAGTTGCCGCCCGCCAGCGAGTAGGTGGTGATGCCGCCGGCGTCATTGTCGACGTTGGCCGTGATGATCCCCGGCCCCACCACCGCCATCAGCAGCGTCAGCCGTCGGAACCGCTTGCTGGATGTTAGCCTCGCCAGTCGTGCTTTCATGGGGGTTCAGCGCGCGACAGCCCCAAAGGCCTTTGCGCGTAAGTAATGTCGAAGGCTAACGTGCGAAGGCCTTCGGTATGCGCTTCTTGAACGACGTCGGGATCACCGCGTCGATCGCATCGTCCGCCGTGACGATCCCGTGCAGCCGCCCATCCTCATCGATCACCGGCACCGCCAGCAGGTTGTACCGCGCCACCAGCCGCGCGATGTCCTCCTGGTGCGTGTGAAGCTGGACCGTGGCCACCTCGCGCCGCATCAGGTCATCCACGATCGCCTCGGGCTCGGCGATGATCAGTTCGCGCAGCGAGAGCATCCCCAGCAGCCGCCCATCCTTGTCCACGACGTGCACGTAGTAGACGGGGTCGACCTCCTGGGCCTCCTCGCGCACGATGTCCAGGGCTTTGAGCACCGTGATCCCGTTGGGCACCGACACCTGATCCGTGGTCATCAATCCGCCGGCCGAGTCCTCGGGGTACGACAGCAGCTTGCGCAGGTCGGCCGCTTCCTCCGAGTCCATCATGCTGAGGAGTTTTTCCTTGCGCTCCTCGGGCAGGTCGGCGAGGAGGTCTGCTCCGGCGTCGGGGTCCATCTCATCGATCAGTTCCGACGCCTCTTCATCGCTCAGCTCGCCCACCGTCGCGACGAGGGCTTCCGGCTCCATCTCCTGCATGGCGTCGGCCGCCGTCTCTTCGTCCATCGCGCCGAGGAAAGCCGCACGCTCGGGGGCGCTCAGCTCCTCCGCGATGTCCGCCAGGTCAGCCGGGTGCATCCGCTTGAGGGCATCGCGCGCATGGTCCACATGAAGCTCGCCGCCGGGGGTTGGGCTCTGCACATGCTCCCAGGCGATCAGCCGCTCGCCGATGTGGATATGGAACATGCGGAGGAAGCCCACGGTGAAATGCTCCCACCCCAGCCGCCGCATCATCCCTCGCCCGCCCACGTCCGCATGGGTCAGAAGAACGTGGGTGCCCACCGCTCCGAGCTTGAGGTCGTGCACCCTCACCACTCGCTGGCCCGACACGTCCACTATCTGCCGGTCCATGACCTCGTGGCGAAGCTGCATCTCGCCCTCGGGGAACTCCGTCGAGCTTGCGTAACCGGGTGCGAGGCGCATGCCCTCCTGCGAGGCGCTGCGGATGTCCGCCCAGGGCACGTAGAAGACCTTCCCATCGCCCTTGGGCTTGATGGCTATCCGGGTGACAACGGGGAACTTCTCGTGAGGGTTGGCCAGCACATCGTCCAGTCGCCCAACATACCGCCCCTCGGGATCGTAGACCCCGTAGCGCAGCAGTGCTGACAGGTAGGCTTCGGCGAAGAACACCATGGCTGGTACCCCCTTCCTCATCCACCCCGTCTGTCAGCACGAAAAAACCCCGCCCGGCTCTCGCCCGGGCAGGGTGTAGGTCACACCCGCTAGCGGTCAGGACTAGCGCGAGGCTATCGCCCCCGCAGTCCTGCCGGGCCAGAACCAAGGCCTCGTTCGGCTTTGGTGAGGTGGAGCTTGTGTACTATTACTGCAATCTTCGGTATTGCCCATACACTTTGTCTGGGGACTTCTCCATCCCCGGGTCACGCAAAGCCCGTGCGTCGTTGGCTTCCAGCACGGGTACTTGCGCATTATCCCCCTCGAATCCCGCCTCGTCAAGAATCGCCCCCCGCCGCTCCTCCTCCCCCAACCTTGACTCCCCC
>PMZA01000136.1 GCA_003170595.1 Armatimonadota bacterium | reverse complement strand
GGGCCGAGCGCGGTCGTGCACATGAAGGCGCTGCTGGCGACGGAGGAGGTCGGGGGGATTCAGTGGGTGCCGGGGGCCGGACAGAGGCGCTGCGCCGAGTGGCCGGAACTGCTGAGGCATGTGTCTGGCGCGGGGAAGAAGATGCAGATCGAGGCGAGCGCGGAGGACTTGATGAGGCTCGTGGAGATCGTGCCGTATCAGCAGTTGGCCGTCTCGCTGTGGGGGATGCCGAGTCGCGAGGAAGGCGAGGCGTTCCTGCACGAGCTGGAGGCGAAGTGTCGCGAGGTAAGGGTGGAGGGGCTGCCGGGGTTGGGTGAGGCGTACGAAGGCGAGGAGTGGCAGACGAAGGAGACGAGGAAGCGGAGCGTAGTGCCCGACGAAATGCGGTGAGCGTGGCGGGCGTATCCTGGGGATCCTTCGCGCAGGAAACGCGCTCAGGATGACAACGAAAAGCACAAGAGCAGGGACAAAGAGGCCACAACACCACCACCCCCGCGGCCTGGAAGGCCGCGGCTACAGCACCCGGTGAGTCCTCATTAGGGCGAGGGTGAGCCGATGGAGACGACGCGGTTCATGGCCGGATAGGCGTCACGGGAGAGGAGTTCGCGCTGGCCGGAGTGTGGGCCGCGGACGAAGCTGCGGTAAACCGCGACGCGGATCCCCGGGCGGCCGTGGGTCAGAAGGCGACGCTGACCCGAAGGCAGGCGATCGTCCGCGCGGAGGACCTCCGCGGGATGGATCGCCGACTGGGGCTCGACCTGCACGGAGGCCATCGGTCCATCGTCGCGCCCGAGGACCTCAAAGCCCAGCGAATCGTTTGAAGTCGTCGCGCGAAGGCGGACGGGCCAGGGGTAAGGATTGCGGAGGCGGAGGTCGACGTCGAACTGCGCCACCGCGGCGTCACGGCCGGGCGGGACATACCCCGGCACCCACGCGTGGCGGTTGCGCTCGACGATGTCGAGGCCCGCGAGCAGGGCGGCGTTGTAGAGCGTCGACGAGGTCTGGCAGACGCCGCCGCCCCAGTCCACGATCAGCTCCCCGTCGTAGCTCACCGGTGCGCGGACGAAGCCGCGACCGGCCGTCCAGGAGCCGACGGTGTGGTTGAAGGAGAAAACGCCGCCCGGCTGGATCACGACGCCGTCGAGGGCGTGGGCGGCGCGCTGGGCGTTCTCACGCTGACCGCGCGTGCGACCGGAGAGAGACGTGGAGAAGCTGCCGAGCACGTGATCGCGTGGCGGAAGGATCACCGCGGCGGCGAGGCCAGCGACCAGGACGAGAGCGAGAAGGATGCGGAAGATGCGCATGGTCGTCACGGTCGGATTGTGATGGCTTGGACGATGCCGTCGCCGCGGACCAGTGGGTTGTACATGTCGTAGGCGGTCGGCGGCAGGGCGGTGAAAACGCCGGGCGTCTGCGCGCGGACCTGATAGCGGATCTGATGCGTGCCGGCTTTGAGACTCGTGATCGCGAAGGATGACTTCTGATCGCGGAGGATCTGATCGGCCCACCAGCAGTCCCAATCCCACGGATCGACGCGGCCGCGATCCTGCGCCTCGAAACCCGCGGGCAGCGGGTCCTCGAGCATGATGTGGTCGACGGCATCGACGCAATGGAGGGTGAGGGTCACGTCGACCACGTCGCCAGCGCGGAAGGATGTGGAGGGCGAACCGGTGGGCGCGGTCTTCGAGAGCGGCAGCTCCTCGCGGCCGGGGCTGGGCAGCATCTCCCCCGCCGATACCAGGCGGTAGGCGCGGTCGATGGTGATGCCGGACTCGGCTTTGACGGGCTGGGTGAGGTCCTCGGCGACGACCTGATGGAGGTCGGCGGTGTAGTAGAGAAGGCCGGTGCCCGAGACATCGAGCTTGAGGGATGCGCCCTGAGTGCCGAGGTCGGCGGCGGGGACGGTGACGACAAACTCGGGCATGAAGACGTCGGCCGCGGTGAAGGTGCGGGTGGCGACGGGCTTGCCGTTGATCGAGGCCGCGACGGTGAGGTTGGGGTTCAGCTCGTGCGTGTGGGCGAGGTACTTGCTGAGCGCGTAGAGGGCGAAGGCGGTGTCGCGCGTCGACTGCCAGTGGTTGTCCTGGCGGCGCTCGAGCATCCAGCGGACGAGTTCGGGCAAGCGCGGGTCGTCGGGCGTGAGGTCGCAGGTTGCCGAGAGCAAGGCCGCGGCGATCTCAACGTCGGAGGGGCCGACGTACTTATCGCCCAGGCGGAAGTGACCGGCGGCGAAGCGAGTCCAAACTTCCGCGAGAAGCGCATGGGCCTCGTCAGTGCGCCCGAGAAGGTCGAGGGCTGAGGCAAGAGTGGCGGCGCCGCGATCGGAGAGCTTCGAGCGAGATGCAGCGCCGGCAGGAAGGGCGTAGGCGTCGACGAGCTTCGCTGCCGAGGCGCCGTGATTCGTCAGCGCGAGGACGTAGGCGACGTAGGCGCGATCGTCCTCCTCGGCGGACTTCTTCGGCGCGAGCTTCGCAGTCATCTTCTCGAGGGTCTCGGCGGCGTGAGTGAACATCTGTTCATTCACCGTATAGCCCGCCGCGCGCGCGAGGTTGAGACCGAAGACGACGTAGGACGTCATCCACAGGTCGTTCTTGTCGTAGCGCCACCAGCCGTAGCCGCCATCATCGTGCTGGAGGTCGGAGAGCTTGAGCAGGCTGGCCTGGACCATCGTCGGGAGGGTCTTCGCGAGGCGCGGATTCGCGACCTGGCGCGAGCGGAGGAGCTGGTCGATGACCAGGTCGGGGAGGAAGCACGACATCGTCTGCTCGGTGCAACCATAGGGGTACTCGGCGAGGTAGTCGAGGGCGCCGAGCATCGCGCCGGCGAGGGAGGGCGTGAGGCGGAGGGTGAGCTTCTGCGTGCCGGGGATGGCGTCGGCGCGGACGTCGAAGTGAAGGTCGCGGGAGGCGTTCGTCACACCGGATTGAATCGCCTCGCGCTCGCGGCCCTTGGCGATGACGGGGATCGTGAGTTCCATGGCGTCGGATAGCTCGCCGGCCTTGGCCCATACGCGAACGCGGGCATCGCCGGGGGTGAGGGACAGAGCGGTCCACTCGACGCGCCTTGTCTCGCCTGCGCCGACGTTGACCGAGGTCTGAGCTGCCTGGTAGCCATCAAGAGCCGGCGCGTCGAGGCCGACCTGGGCGTTGACTGCCGCGCCGCTTAGGTTGTGGACGATGGCGGCGATAAAGACCTGATCGCCCTGCGTGAAGAAGCGCGGGGCTTCGAGGCGGACGAGGAAAGGCTTCGTCACGGTGACCTTCTGCGTGGTCTGGCCGACGAGGGTGTCGAGCGTAGCCGCGTGGCAGGTGGCGCGCCAGGTGGTGAGACTGTCCGGCATGGTGAAGGAGAAGCTGGCCTCGCCGCGCGAGTCGGTGACGGCGGAGGGTCGCCAGAAGGCGGTGTCGGGGAAGAGCTTGCGAGTCGTGATCTCGGCGTGGGCCTTGTCGTCACCGCTGAGATAGACCTCGGGGAAGGAGAAGACCGTGTCGATCTCGAGGGTGCGCTTGGGGTAGAAGAACTTGCCGATATCCTCAGTCGTGTCGGGGTTGAGCGCGTAGATGGCCTCATCCACGACGCCGAGGGCGACCTCGGCCTGGACGGGCTTGCCGTCGGGGGACGTGGCGCGGACCTTGTAGGAGGCGGCCTCGCCCGGCGCGTAGGACTGCTTATCGGACGAGACCTGGACGTGGAGAGTCCTGTTCTCGCGCGAGACGTTGAGGATCGCGTGGCCCGAGTAGAAGCGCTTGTTCCTGACGAAGCAAAGGTTGGCGGTGACGGCAGGAAGAAAGTCGGCGCGGATGGGGATGGTGAGCACCGTGGACTTCGTGTCGAGCTTGACGAGGCGGCGATCGAGGAGGCGCGTACCCTCGATGGTGAGGAGGGCGACGGCCGGGGTGTGGCGCGTGTTGATGACGACGCGGGCCGTGTCGCCGGGGCGATAGAGCTTGCGGTCGGCGCGGAGGTCGAGGTCCTGGTACGGGAAGGAGAAGTCGGCGCCGCTGCCGCGCATGACCCAGACGTAGCTCGTGGCGAGGATGGCGTGGCCGGCGGAGTCGGTCGAGCGGGCGGTAAGGCGGTACTCGCCGTCGGACTTGGGCGTGACCGAGGCGTGGGCCTCGCCGGTTTGATCGGCCTGCCAGGTGGCGCGGCTCTCCTCGTCGAGGATCTCGCGATCGCCCTCCCAACGCGTGCGGGAGAGGACTAACTCGCCGCTGGCGGAGGGAGCGGGATGGGCGTCGTAGTCGGCAGCCTTCACGGCGACGTCGATCTTCTGACCGGGCGTGGCGACGGAGTCGTCGGCTGAGACATCGAGGCGGTACTGGCCCTGAGCGACGACGATGTCGGCCGAGCCGGTGGCCTCGCGGCGGGCGACGTCGGTGACGGTGACGTCGACGACGAGGCGCTGATCCTGATCGAGGTCGTCGGCGGATCCGTGATCCTTCTTCTTCGAGGCGGCGGAGGTGGGGACGTCGATCGTGAGATGGCCCTGCTTGTCGGTGCGGCCCTTCGCGGAGGCGACGACCTCGCCCTCGTTGTCCTCGGACTCGAAGAGGTCCTCGTCGAAGGACTCATCGGGCGGGACGAACCAGTAGGGCGAGCGGAGGATGCGGTACTCGACCTGGGCGTCGGGGACCGGGGCGCCGTAGTAATACGTGGCCTCGATGGTCGCATCAAGGCGGTCGCCACGTATGACCCGATCGGTGGAAGGCTTTACGGCGACCTCGAACTCCGGCTTCTTGTACTCGGCGACGGCGAAGTTGGCCTCGGAGGTCTTGCCCGCGGCGAGGAGTGAGACCGTGTATACGCCAGGGACCGCGGCGTCGGGCAGGTCGAAGCCGCCGTCGAGGGAGCCGAAGGAATTGGTTTTGGCTGACCCCGAGTAGAGGATGTTCTCCTTCTCGTCGCTGACCTTGACCTGCACGTCGAGAACGGAGGGGACCTTGTAGTCGGCGCCCTGAAGCTCGCGGATCGTGGACTTGTAACAGACGTGCTGGCCGGGGCGATAGATGGGGCGGTCGGTGTAAGTGTAGATGCGGAGCGGGCCGGATTCGGAATCCCCGCGATAGGCGCTGGCGACGGCGAGGGACGGGCCGGAGGCGCCGGTGAGGCGGAGGTCGCCGGAAGGCAGGTTGGAGGGGAGATCGATGGGCGCGAGGCCGTCGGCATCGGTGGCGCCATGCCAGACGGGCTTGCCTCCGGCGGTAAGATCGAGGACGACGCCCGAGCGAGGCTGGCCGGTCTGGATGTCCACGGCGAAGGCGAGAGCATCGGCGCGCCCCGTCTTGAAGATGAGGCCGAGATCGGTGACCGTCACGACGCCGAGGCCGCGACGTCCGGCCCCTTCGGCGGCGAGGAGGTACATGCCGGCCGGGAGCGTGCCGAGCTTGAAGTCCTGGCGGAACACGCCCTCGGCATCGCGGCGGGCCACGGAGATGTCGGTCTTCTTGGCGACGGAGAGCGAGGGGATGGAGGCGAGGTTGTCCTTCTGGAGAGAACGGCCCCTCATCGCCGGTGTCGAGAGGAGCTGGCCGTCGTAGGCGGCGGCGGCAACGGTGGGCGCGATCTTGTAGACCGTGAGAGCGAGCTTGTCGGTCGGGACGAAGCCGTCGCAGCGGAAGGAGATGTCCTCGGCGGGCGTGAAGAGGCTCTGGGGCGTATGGAGTTCGAGGAAGGGCTCGGTGGGCTGAAGCTCGAAGACGTCCGGGACGGTCACGCCCTCGGGGACGGCGATCTTATCGGCGGGCTGCTTGTGGGCGCGGGCGTCGGTGACCAGGCGATAGAGGCCCGTGTGGACGTGGCGGAAGCTGAACTTGCCGGCGGCGTCGGTCTTGCCGCGATAGATGAGGCTCTTATCAGTGGTCGAGATGAGGCGAAGGTCGGTGAGGGCGAGGGGCGCTCCTCGGTCGGCGAGCATGATCGTGCCAGAGACGGCGCCGCGTGGGGCCTCGGCCCAGAGGAGGCGCATGACCACCAGGGCGAAGCCGACGAGCATCACCGCGAGCAGGAAGGGCGGCCTAAGCTTCATCGTCGCCACCTCCCGGGGAGAGAACCTCTCCCAGGGATGGGGCGTCACGCTTGCTCGCGGCCGCGGCGCCCAGAGTCTCCGAGATGATCCACAGCAGGGCGATGACCGTGATGATCGCAACGATCACGATCTTGGCTGAGCGCGATAGCTCGAGGGCGAGGAGCGGCGGCGTGAACTGAAGGGCGATGAGGGCCGCGGCGATGAAGTAAAGATAGGGCGCTGAAGCGAGGGCTTTGACGCGATCGGCGCCGACCACCCAGGCCGAGAGAAGCATCCACGCGGCCTGACCGATGGCGAGACCGGCGAGGAAGGCGCCGACGGCTTTCACGCCCCACACCGCGGCGAGGACGAGAGGAAGAACCGTGATGAGGACGCCGAGGAGGGTTAGGCGTGCGAAGGCGTCGCCGAGGCCGAGCTTGCCTCCGGCACGGGCCGTGGCGGCGCGATCCATCGACGACGACACGAAGCCGAGGAGGCCGAAGCATCCGCCGACGCCGAGGATGACCGCGAAGTAATCGTAGTGGCGCTGGAAGTCAAGCTCCCAGCCATGGCCGACGGTGTCGAGGAAGAGGCGGTAAAGGACGAGGAGGGCGATGAGGCTCATCGCGCCGACGACGAGGGACTCGGCCACGGGCTCGGTGTCGCGACGGGAGGCAAGATAGGCCGCCGCTACGAGCGGCAGGGCGGGCAGGAGGGCCAGCGCCTCGCCGAAGCCGTGAAGATGCGTGAAGGCCAGGGCCACCAGGGCGAGGGCGAGGAGGATGGCACCGAAAGCGAGAGCGACGGGTCGGAAGCCTGCGGCAGAAGTCTCATCCGACGACGAGTCCTCTGCGTAGGTGAAGAGGGCGATCACGAAGCCGAAGACGACGGCTCCGGAGAGAGGGAGAACCCACGTGAGCCTGGGAAGTGCGTGAACCTGCAGCGCGGCGGTCAGGACGGTGATGGCCACGGCGCCGAGGCCCGAGGCTGCGAGGATGCCCCAGCGGCGAAGGCGTCCTGCGCCAAGGCCGGAGAGGAGGATGATCGCCAGGGCTCCGACCGCCACGGCGAGGGGCGGGAAGGCCCAGTACCCACCGGCAGGCGCGTCAGGCGTCGCGCGGGGGAAGTGATCCATCGCGAGGCGGGCGCCGGCGACGATGGCCACCGTTGCGAGGGCGTGAATCTCCAGGCCGCGGTAGATCGACAGCGAGGGGCGCTCTGCGTCGGGAGCGGCTGCGTAGAGAGGACGGAGGATGCCCGAGGCAACGATCGCGACGAAGACTGAGCCGAGCGCGCAGCCGATGAGAGCCTCGGTCGGGTAGCCGTGGAAGATGAGCAGGATCGCGGCAGGGCCGAGGGCCGCCGTGCAAAGAAGGCCGACGGCACGGGGCGCCCAGTCGGGACCATCGTTGCCGCCGGATGCTTCATAAGCTGCGCGAAGGGCAAGCACTGCTCCGATGAGGAAGCCCCAACCGAGCGTCAGGCCCGGCGCCCAGGGGTGCTCGGTGGGCAAGGTCGCGACGAAGAGAACGATCACCCAGACGACGAGGAAGATGAAGATGGAATCGAAGGGCGGATGGACGAGAGATCGGAGGCGGTCGCGACGGGACACCGACTGAGGCCAGAAGCTGGAATAGATCAAGCCGAGCACACAGGCGCCCACAGCAATCCAGGCCAAGGTCATCTCCATGCGCAGTCCCCCCCGAGGGCTACGTCCTGAGCTGCGACGACGGCATACCTGCCATGGATAACTCTTAGCCGTTAAGAGACAGACTCCTGCCGAGAAGGTTCCGGGGCAAGCGCCGGGAAGCTCGGTGACAGGAGGGAAGGCACCGTGAACGAGCGTGAGGCGCTGGGGCTTGTGGGCTGCATTCTGGTGTGCGAAGCGGTCGGAGCGGCCAGCGGGCTTGCCAGCGGAGCCGGTATCGGGGCGTGGTATGCGGGGCTGAAAAAGCCGTCGATCTCGCCACCGGGATGGGTCTTCGGACCGGTGTGGGGCGTGCTCTACGCGATGATGGGGGTCGCGGCGTGGCTCATCTGGCGGCACCACATGCACACGCCGGCCGGGCAGGTGGCCCTCGCGGTGTTCGTGCTGCAGCTAGTGCTCAACGGGCTCTGGTCGCCGGCGTTCTTTGGGGCGAGGTCCCCGGGGCTCGGTATGCTGGTGATCACGCTGCTTTGGGCGGCGATCGTGGGGACGATAGTGGCTTTCGCGCAGGTGTCGGTGGCGGCGGCGTGGCTGCTGGCGCCGTATCTGGCGTGGGTCAGCTTCGCGGGAGTGCTGAACTGGATGCTGTGGCGGATGAATAGATAGCGGAAGGCCGTTAGGCGGGAGGCTCACCGATGGCAAGGATTCAGGTTGATGATGCGTTCGTTCGCGGGACTGAAGATGGGGCGACGTGGACGGTCGGGACGGAAGCCGTTGAGGCGACCTACGCGGTCGCGGACGGTATGTTCGCGCTGACCGGATTCAGGAACAAGCTGACCTCGCCGGCGACGGAGTACATACCCGAAGGCTGCGCGTTGGCGCCAATTGTAGTTGGGATCGGGGAAGGCGCGTGGGTGCTTCGTGACGCCGAGTCCAAGAAAGCATGGGGGGGCCGGCAGCCGGTGGCGCTGCTTGAGATGGCTTTTGCTCGGGGCGACGTCCTCGTGCGCTTCCGCGTGATCGCCTATCCCGGCACGTCGATCCTCCGCCAGTGGGTGGAGCTGGAGAACGTAGGCGACGCTGATGTGACGGCTGAGGCGAGGCTCCTGGCTCTGCCGGTCGCGGAGGACGGGGGCGCGCCGTTCACTCATCACTGGATGGTCGGCGGGAACAGCAAAGACGATCAGGGAATGATGCTGAGCGCTGCGGTCGAGCCGGGGTATGAGCAGGTGATCGCCGCGCGGGCGACGCATGACTTCATGCCGTGGACCGCGCTGCATCGTGGGGGCGAGCCAAGCGACGGACTGTTCGTCGCGCTCGAGTATCTGGGCAACTGGAAGCTTGCGGTTGAGCGAGGCGAGGACTGGCCGCTGCGCCTGACCGTCGACGTGCCTGACCTGGCCGCGGTGGCGATCGCGCCGGGGGAGCGGATAGCTCTGCCCGCGATCACTCTCGGTGTCTTTGCCGGGACGCTCGATGACATGGGCGTGCGATCGTACGACTGGCAGTACCGGTACCTGTGGGACTACACGAACATCGAATACTATGCGCGGCCGAAGTGGGCGGTGCCCTGGACGTACTGCGCGCAGAACTTGCAGGAGCAGTTCGCCGAGCGGCTCGCCTACCTCGACATGAACGCGGACCTGATGCGCGCGGTCGGGTTCGAGATGCTCTGGGATGACGCCGGGTGGTCATCGTACGACGGCATGCCGCCGGACAACTATGGCAGCGTCTTCACGCCAACCTACGAGGGGCCGGACTTTCGCCTGACGCGGCGGTACCTGGAGAAGATGGGGATGGGCTGGCTCGCCTGGTTCGCGGGGAGGCCGACGCCGGGAGTGATGGCCGGGAAGGTTGGCGCGTGGGGCGACTTCGAATGGCGGACCGATGGCGTTGACTTCCCCGACTTCGAGGCGGACCGCGACCTGCGCGACAAGATCGTGCGCTTCCTCGACCGCTTCCCGCGATCGTCGTTCCACACGTGCAGCGGGGGAAGCTCGTATAGCCATACGGCGGAAATCCAACGGTACGCGAATACGAACTACTTCGCCGACCTCGGGCGGGGGCCGCAGACGAACTACTACTTCTCCTACATCGAGCCGCCGGATAAGTGGGTCGATATCATCGAGCCGTTCCTCAGCGGGGGCGTCTACAAACCCGAGACCGCGCGGACGACGATGACGATGGTGCCGTTCTGGGGTCTGAAGGCTGATGAGGAGGCGCAGGAGAGCCTGAGGCGGGACCTCGAGGTCTACCGGTTCCTGCTACGCGAGGGGGTCGCCGGGCGATGGTCGTACATGTTCCATCCGACCGTGATTGGCGACACGGAGTTCTACTACGCCCAGCGGACCAGTCGCGATCGGACGAAGGCATGCATCATCCTCAAGCACGAAGCGCCCGGGCCGGTGACGATCTTCCCGCGAGGGTTGCTGCCCGGGCACGAGTATGTCGTGGGCTTCGATTCGACGCAGGCGACGACCGTCAGGGACGGGGCGGACCTGATGGAGAACGGCATCGCGATTGAGGAGCAGGCGCCAGGCGAGCTGATCTACCTGGGCCTGCCGAACAGGCCGGGGAGCGGGCACGATCAGACGGCGCCGACCGCGCCGGGGACTGTGCTCGCGCGGCGTGAGACGAACCTCGGGCACTCGGGGGTGGGCATCTACTGGTCGGCGGGCGCGGACGAGGGATGGCTGAGCTACTACGAGGTGCGGCGCGGAGAGGGGGTCCTCGGCAAGGTCAGCATCGGCACCTACTACTTCGACCATGCGGAGGGATGGGAGCCGGAGGCAGCGTATGCGGTGCGGTCAGTCGATGGCGACGGCAACGCGAGCGAGTGGACCATCGCCGGAAAGCTGGCCGATGAACCTGTCACCGCCTGCGCCCTCGGTGGCCTCTTCCCTACCCGTGGTCGCGAGGGCTGGTGCGCTTACACAACCAGCGACGNNAGTGTGACCTTCGAGCCGATGGCTTGGGTGACGCCGCCGAAGACTTCGTCCGCGGACGAAGGCGGAACGCCCAATCAGCCAGGCGGGATCGAGGGCTGGTGGGAAGGCATCGGCGGGGCGCGGCTCGGTCGCGCGTGGATGCAGTCGTCGGCGGCGGCGTGCAGCGTCCGCACGTGGGTCGCCCCGAAGGCCGGCGACGTCCGCATCGTCAGCCGGGTCATGAAGGAATGGTACCGGCAGGCGGCGGGTGGTCCGCTGCGGGCTCGCATCCTCCACGGCGACAAGCAGGTCTGGCCGGAGGAGGGGTGGGCGGAGGCGGGGCTGAACGATCTCGTCGGGGCGGTCCACGATTTGGCGGTGATGGTGAACGAGGGCGATGCGATCCGGTTCGTGCTCGATACGACTAACGATCCTGAGAACGACATCGCGGCGTGGATGCCGAGGATCACCTATATCGAGGCGGCGAGCGATGACGGGGAGGCGAGCGTGGCCAGGATTCTGTGCGGCGCGGAGAGGTCCTATACCGACAACGCAGGCAACGTCTGGTCGGAGGATCGCTTCTTCGAGGCTGGGCGGGCGGTAGAAAGCGGGGTGGAGATTGAGGCAGCGGACGATCCTGCGCTCTATCGAAGCAGCCGGCGAGGCAGCGACTTCACCTACGCGATCCCGGTGCAACCGGGCCTCTACACGGTGCGGCTCAAGTTCGCCGAGCCTGACAGTGAACGATCGTTCACTCGGCCCTTCAATGTCGCGATCAACGGGCGCGAGATGCTGCGCAACTTCGACATCTGTCAGGACGCGCGGGGATTCCGCAAGGCTGACGATCGCGTCTTCCGCTACGTCGTGCCGCGCGCTGATGGGAAGATCGTGCTCCGCTTCACCGGCGGATTCGAGCCGTGGCAGGAGACGGACGAGGCGATCGTGCAAGCCATCGAGATCCTCCCAGAGGCGCGGAGTACGGTGCGCATCAACTGCGGGGGCGAGGCCGACTTCGTCGACTGGAACAGCTTCGTCTGGGATCGCGATCGCGAGTTGGGGGAGGGCGAGGCGGTGGGGTCGGCGAGCCCGGTCGCGCAGGCCTCACCGACGCTGTATGACCAGGCGCTCTATCAGACGGCGAGGTGTGGGCGCGAGGTGTCGTATGCGCTGGCGCTGCCGCCTGCAATGTACACGGTGCACCTCAAGTTCGCCGAGCTGTGGCTCCCGGAGCCAGGCCTGAGGCCGATGGACATCGAGATCAATGGGCACGTGGTGCGGAAGGCGTGGGACCCGGGCGAAGCGGCCGGGCAGGTGGGCATGGCCATCGATCTGCGCGAACTCAACGTCGCGCCGGATAGGGATGGGGTCTTCACGATCCGCGTGCGGGCGGTGGGCGAGAACGATGCGATCCTACAGGGGATCGAGGTGGAGTAGGCGCGACCGCGCTGGAGGTCACGGCGCGAGGGTGTGAGTGATCGTGAGATCGCGGCCGATCGCCGAGGATGAGACCGTGACCGGCACGTCCAGCAAGACCTCGGAGAGGCGGCAAACCCCGGCGTCCTCGCTGCAGTAGTTGACCCTCAGATGCACCGCCACGTTGTCACTGCCCACGGTCAGCTTCAGGGGAACGCGGAGCGGGAAGCGCGGCTTCGTGACGGCCACGCTGTTCGCGCCATCCGTGAAGCGGACCGCCTGGCCGCCGCTCGATACCTCGACGGCCGACGGCGCCTCGGGGTTGAGCTTGTAGCCCGTCGGGATGACGAGGGTGACGGTCAGGGCGCCGCTGCCTGGTTCGACGCGGGCGGGGGGAAGGCTGACCGGCTCGAGGGCGGCGACGTGAGGCCTCACCGGTACGGGCGGCTCAAGGCCTCGCAGCTCGAGGGTGCTGACCATCTTCGAGGGAAGGTCGACCACGCGGATGGCGTGGTTGTTGGTGTCTGCGACGAAGAGCTTATTGCCTGCGATCGAGAGGCCGCCGGGCTGATAGAAGGAGGGCGCGGCGCCGTCGACGAGGACGGGCTTGCCACTGCCGACGAAGGTGACGGACGAGCGACCGGCGGCGTTGATGAGCTTGATCTTGTTGTTGTAGGTGTCGGCCACGTAGAGCAGGCCGTCGCGGACGGCAACCGCGAGGTCGTGCTGGAGGCGGACCTCGTCGCCCGTGCCATCGACGTCGCCGAAGTCGTACAGGTCCTGGCCGACGATCGTGTGGACCAGGCCCGGCGCGCCGAGGTCGAGATAGCGGACCGAACTGGACTCGGGGTCGGCGAAGTACAGACGGCCGGCGCCGTCGAGGGCGAGGCCGCTGGTCTGAGCGAGAGATGCCTCGGCGAGCGGGCCATCGCGCAGGCCCTCAAAGCCGCTGCCGGCGAAGGGTTGGACGCGGGATGATGCGAGGTCCATCGACCAGATCTGATGAGTGCCGGACATGGCGATGAAGAGCGTGCCGCCAGAGAGGGCGACGTCCCACGGCGAGCTGATGGCCGTCGAGGTGCCGACGCCGCCGGTGCTGAACTCGGGGGCCTGGCGACCGTTGCCGGCGATGGTCGTCACCGTGCCGGCGGCGAGGTCGGCGCGGCGGATCGCGTGGTTATCGGTGTCGGCGATGTAGAGGGAGTTTCCGCCGAGGGCGAGGCCCTGCGGATTGCGGAAGGTGGCCTCGGCGAAGGTGCCGTCACTGAGGCCCGGGGCACCGCTGCCGATGGTCTGAAGGACGCGGCCGTCGAGGGTTGAGACGACCACGCGATTGTGGCTCGAGTCGGCGATGAAGAGGCGATTGCCGGGCTCATCGGCGAGGATCTTACCCGGATAGAAGAGCGGCGTCGGCTTGGCTTTGGCCTCCTCGAGGGCGAAGGCGAGGGGCTTGTGGTCGAGCTTGCCGAGATGGTCGAAGCGGGTGATGACGCCGGAGATGAGCGGGTCGAAGCGGTCGTAGACGCCCTCGCCGCCGGCCTGGTAGACGATCTTGCCGTCGGGGTCGATGAGGACGATGGTGGGCCAGGCCTGGGCGCCGTACATGTTCCAGACGACGGCCTGGTTATCGTTGATGACCGGGTGCTCGATGCCGTAGCGGAGGATGGCCTGGCGGATGCCGTCGAGGTCGCGCTCCTCGGTGAACTTGCCGGAGTGGATCCCGATGATGACGAGGTCGGTGCGGTACTTGGTCTCGAGGCGGTGGAGGTCGGGCAGGATGTGCATGCAGTTGATGCAGCAGTAGGTCCAGAAATCGAGGAGGACGACCTTGCCGCGGAGGCCGCGGAGGGTGAGGGGGCGGTCGGTGTTGAGCCACTGCATGCCGGTCGGGAACTCGGGGGCGAGGCCGGCGGAGATGTCGGTCTGGGCGGCGGCGGGTAGGCCGACGTGCGTGTAGAGGGGGATGCGCGGGCCGAGGACGACGAAGGTGGCGACGGCGATGGCGGCGAGCATCATGAGGCGTCGCCAGAGCAGATGCCGAAGGGCGGAGGGGACTTCGCCGGTTGTCGACCGCTCGCCGTTCGTATGCATAGAACAAGAGTATACCCGGGGGCGAAGGGGGAGCTAACGTGGGGGGTGGAGGGAATCCGGGAAGGCATAAGTGGCGATGTGTGGGCTGGGGATCCTTCGCTCGGCAAACGGCGCTTCGCTCAGGATGACAGCGAAAAGCGGAAACACGAAGGCAAAGGCCGCCACCGCAGATCCTTCGCGAGACAAAAACCGTCTCGCTGAGCAGCACAAAGCGCTGCTCCAACAGGATGACAGCAGAAGGCAGAAAGGCGAAAAGCCGGGCCGGGTAGGNNCGGCCCCTCCACAAGCCAAGCCCAAGACGCGGCGGGCATAAATGCCCGCCCTACAGAAGGCACAAGTCTCACTATCGGAGGCGGGGGAACGTGCCCTCGGGGTTGCCCGTCACGTCGTGTAGCAGGGTCATGAAGCGACGTACGTTATCGAAGGTCGCCATCGGTTGCGCCGCGTGTTCGAGGTTGGGGAGATAACGGCCGGAGGCGAGAAGGGGTGGCACCTTGCCCAGGACCTCCGCCTCGATCAGGTGCTCCATCCCCTCGTTCACGCACTCCTTCTCCAGCCAGCCCATGAAGATGAAGTTCGGGTGGCGGTCGCGCAGGGCGAAGAGGTCGTTGCCCGGCTTCGCCTCCGCCGGGTAGATCGCGTTCACCCCACACTCCTCCAGCAGCGGCACAAGCTCCATGAAGTTGCCGTCGGTGTCCACCGCGACCATCGTCACGCCGCAGTCGCGCGCGACCTCGCCGATCTCGCGGTAGGCCGGGGCGCAGAACTCGCGGAAGTGGCGCGGGCTGATGAGGAGGCCGTGGTTGTAGCACATGTCCTCGCCAGTTGCGATGACCTCCGGGCGGAGACGCTCGATCATCGGGAAGATGTAGGTGCGGCGGATCCACGTCTGGTAGTCGAGGATGTCGTGGGCGAGGGCCGGCTTGTCGTGGAGGATCGTGCAGGCCATCTCCGGCCCCATGAGACCGCGTAGCCATCCCCAGGTTGAGCCCGCGCCGACGCAGAGGGGGCGGTCGCGGCCGTCGAACTTGCGGGCGGCCTCGTCGATGCGCTCCGACGACCACGCCGGGCCGGGGGTGGTGCGGTCGCGGTAGAACTCCCAGGAGGCGCGGTCGCGGACATCGTAGGCGACGTAGTGCGGCATGAAATAGATCTCATCGTTGTCGAGAGGCTGACGGGTGACGGCGCCAGTCTCGGACTCGATGACCTGCCAGTCGTCCTCGATGCGGCAGTCGACCTGGAAACCGGGGCCGCCGGCGTCGGCCGGGAAGAAGTCGGCGTAGAGCGGAACGGTGGTGCCCCAGTAACGGCACCAGGAATCGACCGTGTAGGGCTGCGAGAGGGAAAGGTCGCCGTCGACCCACTCTGGCATGCCCTGGGCGACGAGGCGCCGGTGAAGCTGGCGGAGGACGCCGCCGGAAAGGCCTGGCGCGCCCGCGAAGCCGAAGATCGGCACGTAGTCGGGCGGGTCGGCGGGATCGCCGTGGCAGACGCAAAGGAAGCGGTCGAGATCGGTCATGGCGTCAGCCTCACGGTGGGGCGGTTCCCCTAGCGAAGACTAGGTCCTTCGGTCGCAACAAAGGACGTTGCTCCCTCAGGATGACAGACCTTAAGAACCACAGC
>PMZA01000173.1 GCA_003170595.1 Armatimonadota bacterium | reverse complement strand
CACCACTTCCCGGCAGCCACACCTTCCCGCCTACCGCCGCCGCGCCTTGCTGAGTCCCGTTCACCCTCGCCAGCGCGTCACCGAGATCCGCCCGTCCGTACGTCCTCTGCGCGATGCCCTCCCACGTGTCCCCCGCCTGCCAGGTGTACCACTGTCCGATCGGAGTCCTCACCGCCGCCGCCGTCTTCTGCTCGTCATCCACCGCCAGATTCACGGTCGCGGTCAGGGCGGCCACCTGAGACTCCATCGATCTTATGCGTTTAGTCATCCTCGTCTCGCCAAAAGTCTGCAGCACGCAGAAGACGAAAAAAGCCGCCGCCACCCCCCATCCGAGCCAGCCCAGCCGCCCGATCCCCTGCTCGCGCGGCGACAGGTCCACGTTCATTACCGGCGCCGCCGGCGTCGCAGCCTCCTGCGTCTCAGCCGCCGCCGACTTGCGCTCCAGCGACTGATACGTCGCCTCGTCGCAGCGCGTGATCTTCCCCCCGACCCAGCCGAAGGTCCCGATTTCCTTGCGCACCGGGTCGATCACGATCGCGATCTGCCACGGCTGGTTGAAGAAGTTCTGCTGGATGAAGGTGTCGTCGCCGCTGAGGAAGATCCCGTAGCTCGGATGGCTGTGATACCACCCGACGATCATTTTCCCGGCATAGTTCTCGTCCATCAGCTTATGCCAGTGCTCCCACGCCTCGTGGGTGAAGGTGATGTGGATGGCGGAGGTGTCAGCATCCTGGGCGGGGAGGGCGGTCTCGATGTCGACGATCTGGCCGTCGGGGCTGTCGATGATGATCCCGACGAGCACGCCCCCGACCTCATGCGTCAGATCGGAGGCGGCATGCTGGCGGATGGTCTCCTGCGCGGCACGGCTGAGGAGGACCGTCGGCGGGCCATCCTGCGCCGCTGCCGGCGATGAAGCCTTACCGCCCGCCACAAGACTCACATTCGGTTCAGCCTGCCCTTCGTCGTTTTGCGCCACAGCGCGTCACCCGACCTTCGCGACCGGCCCCAGCGCCAGGTCGCGATCTTTAGCGAGCAGGTACGGCTCCATCTCCAGCCCAGAGCGGAAGGTCACCACGTCATAGTGTGGCAGCCCGATCTCGGCGAGGGTCTTCCCCAGCCAGTCCTCGTGCCCATAGAACGCGTGGGTCATTTCAGGATCGCGGATCATGCCGCACTTCGGGCACTTCGCCTCGTCCTCCGTGATCTGGCTCAGCCGCGCGAACCGCTGCTCATACCTCCCGCAGGGCGCGCATCTCAGCCCCACGATAAGCTCGCGCTCCAGCTCCACGACCGCATCCGCGCCCATCTTCTCCCGCGCCATCGCCAGCAGTTCCGCCGGCGTCGTGTCATAGATGCCGCGGTCGAGGCTCCCCAGCGACGGGAAGGTGTAGTGCGCCGGGCAGTCCTCCCGCCGCACGTATTCGATCACATACGAGTCGTGCGTGAGGCCGTTGAACACGAAGCCCTTACCGGCTAGCACCGGCAAGTCGCGGTCGCGATGGAGCCACTTGACCGCCTCCTGGACCTGTATCCCGGCGATCACGGAGGCGGTTGTGGGCGTCGTGGGCACCTTCCCCTCGGCCACATCTTCGCGGCTGAGGAGCGCGCACGACCGCCGCTGGCTCAGCAGCTTGTAGTCGACCTCGGACATCGTGCACTCGTAGCATGGCCCATCCGGTGGCACGAACATCCGCGCCACGCCCTGCACGACCTCGATGGCCCCATCGATCCACGGCTTGCCGACGTGCCACGCGAACTGGTTGATCGCCACCCGCGCCTCACGGTTGTCGAGGGCGCCGAAGATGATGTCCGCGTCGGCGAAGACGCCCGTCCCGATATCATGGACGGCATTGGCGCGGAGAGGCTGGATCTGCACATCGGGGTTGATCTGCCGCGCCATCTTCGCCGCCGACAGGGCCTTCCCGTGGCCGATGTCGGAGGCGCGGAAGAGGACCGAGCGAGCGAGGTTGGTGTCCTCGATGGTGTCGAGGTCGACGAGGACGATGCCGCCGAGGCCGAGGAGGGCGAGGTTCTTGACGATCTCGTTGCCCAAAGCGCCGGCGCCGACTACCAGCGCCCGCGTGCGTCGCAGAAGATCCTGATCCCACCAGTGGATCAACCTGAGCCGGCTGTAGCGGTCTTCGGCGACGTCAACTTCGATAGGCGTCTCGTCGGACGCCTTCTCCGGAGGCGCCCCGAGGGGCGCCCTCGCTGCCTCCGCATCGCTCAAAGAGGGATCGCCCCGGCGGGATCGGCACTGCCCGCGGTTATCTCAGGCTGCAAGCGCAGCACGTCGTCATCCTTCACGCCGGCGTCGGCCAGGGTCTGGTCGTCGGTAAGCTGCTTGCCAGATTGCTTGTGGTGGAACTTGTAGCTGAGCGGCTGCCCATCGGGCCCCACCGCCGGGAGGTTCATGAGCGTGAGCAGCTTGGCGATGATCCGGCGCACCGGGGCGTCATCGGGCAAGCTGGCCTTCTGCTCCTTGCTTCCGGTCGCGTCCATTATCGTGACAGTAACCTTGCCCATGGGCAGACCCTCCCTGGTACGTGCTTTTCCCTCAACTCCGGCAGCGCGCTCCCCGGCTTGTCATCCTGAGGGAGGCGGTCTCTGCCGACCGAAGGACCTAGTTTTCGATGACGGCTCGCCACCACTAATAGAGCTTGATATCCACGTCAGACAAATCCTCCGACTGCCCGCCCGGTGCACCAGGCACTCCCGGCGTCGTCGGCGGATAGCCACCACCCGGCGTCGTGACTACCGATCGCGCGAGGTTTTTCACCGTCGCCCGCGCGGCCAGCGTCCCGGCGAGGACGCCGACGACGAGGCTTATCACGGCCGACGCGAGGAGGACCATCCATGGCTTGAAGGGCTCTTCCGGCGTCTCAGGCGCGGGCGTCGGGGTCAGAGGACCGGCCTTCGTCCCAGCTTTCCCGCCACCCTCGGTCTTACCGCCCTCGGTCTTCCCTCCCTCAGCCTTACTTGCGCCCGGAGGCGGGGCCATCGATGCGCTGTACGCCACATTCTGCTCATCGAGGAACTTGCACACTTCCTCGGCGGGGATGGCGAAGCCGACGTTCTGCGCGCCGGCTGCGATCTTGGTGTTCATGCCGACGACGAGGCCCTGGTCGTTGATGAGCGGGCCGCCCGAGTTGCCGGGGTTGAGCGCCACGTCGATCTGGATGAAGGTCTTCCCCTGCACCTCTTGCTTGGGGTTGCTGACCGACCCGCGCGACACCGAGCCTTCGAGCCCCAGCGGCGAGCCGAGGGCGGCGACCAGTTCGCCCTTGGCCAGGCTCGCGGAAGAGCCGAACTGGGCCGAGGGCATGTGGGCGCGCTCGATCTTGACGAGGGCGATGTCGGCGTTCTGGGCTTTGGCGGCGACGGTGCCGGGCACTTCGCTACCATCGGCGAGCTTGACGGTGACCTTGGTGGCGGAGCCGACGACGTGGGCGTTGGTGACGATGGAGCCGCCGGGGTCGACGATGAAGCCGGCGCCGACGGTGGCCTTGTTACCCCCGACGGGCGCCGTTATGGTGACTACGGCGTCGCCAACGCGCTGGATGGCCGACGGGAGGTCATCGGCGCCCCAGGCACCGGCGGTGAGCAATCCGGCAAGAAGCAGGCAGACAAAGGGCACGTGGCATCCCTCGCTGACCAACAAGTGCTCATTATTCTACGCCTCGCCTAGCGCACGGGCAAGGAAGCGAAAGGCCCACCGCGCATCCACCGCCGCAGGCTGAAGCCTGCGACTACTGTTCTTCGATGCCCTCGATTCTCGATGCGCTGCCCTTCTGCGTATCGCGTCGTGGACGTAATCGCACCCTTCAGGGTGCGGCTGTGGCGAGATGGTGGGCCTTCGCCTTCCGCCCTTTCCCTATCACACATCAACCAACGCAATCCTTTTCATGTCATTCGTCCCCAGGCCCCTCTCCGCCGCCGTCGCGATCGCATGCGACGCCGGGGTGATCGTCCCGAGCCCGATCTCCTTCCGCCGCGCCTCCAGGATCATCAGCCCGACGTGGTCGATCGCCACCGTATCCCTCGACGCCAGCACCGCCCCGTACGGCCACGTGTACCCCGGCTTGGCCTGCGGGCCGCCCTGGGCGATGGGGAACAACGCGTCGCAGAGGATGAACCGCGTCTTCTCGCGGATGGCCGGGATGCTGTTCACGTCGGCCAGGAACGGGTCGCAGAAATTCGGGTGGCAGTCTGCCGGGTTGTCGATGGTCCCCAGGTGGTTCTTCATCGACATCGTCAGCCCGCACATGCCGTGGGTTTTCAGGATCGGCACATTGATGAGCGCCGTGATCTTCTGCGTGAGGATCTTGGTCAGGTGGCCGGTGAACTTGCCCGACGTCACCGCCTCGGTCTCGTAATCGCCGTCGGTGCCGTAGCACAGGAACCCGCCCGTGCGGCAGACGGCGAAGCCCGACTTGGTCAGATCGCCGCTGTCGCGATCCCATACGAGGATGTGCGCATCCGGCACGCCCGCCAGCTTGCACCCGGCGACGACGGCCGTCACGACCTCGGGGTGGGTCGACGCGCCGACGCCGAAGAGGCAGTTGACCTTGAGCCCCACGAAGTCGTCGGGATGCACGAAGGCGCCCCACGCTTTCGCGGTGTCATCCACGCCCGCCAGTCGTCTCACCGCCGCGTGGACCATGTCGGCCACGGTCTTCTCGGGGATCTCACCCTCGGCGAAGGCTTTGGGCCGTCGCACGCGGACAACCGTGCTCTTCGGGGCAGGGGCATCGTCGGCCGAGCCCATGCCGCGCGTGAGGGCCAGAGCCGCTCCCGCCGCGGCGGTCCTCACTAAGAAATCCCGTCGGCTCACTCTATCGTCACCCACAACGAATCACCTCACTGACCGATTGTGCCAGCTACGCTACCACGCCGCCCGTCCCTCGCCAAGACAAGATAACGGCCCACCGCCCGCCACAGCCGCACCCTGAAGGGTGCGACTACTCCTGCGACGCGATGCTTTTTCAGGCTTCGGCCTTCTCCCCGGATTGTAGAAGGGTAACGCCCGCCAATCGCAAAGGCTCGGTGAACAGTAGTCGCAGGCTTTAGCCTGCGGCTGTGGCCCGGTGGTGGGCCTTTGCCTTTCGGCCCTCGGGCCTTGCCGTTCGCGCCCCTAATGACGGACAATGTGGCGGGTGGGGTGTTCCCCTTCGTTCAGCCCTGCATGTGGGCGCGAGTCAGCCTCGCGCAAGCATCCCTGGCCGTGCGGCGGTATCCGCCGCGGAGGTGATGGCGGCGTGAGTCGTGGTCCGTCCAAGCTTGTCCTGCTCCTTTTCGCCATCGGCGTCGTCCTCATCGGCCTTCTCGGACCGGGCGCGTTGTGGGCCTGGGGCTATGACGGGTGCGTCCTCCCCCTCATCGTCTGCCTCCCCGTGGTCTGGATTATCGAGTTCTCCCTCTACACGCTCGTCAGCCGGCAGAGCGCGATGGGCATCCTCCCGGGGCTGGGCCTGGGCATGCTGGGACGCGTGATCATGGCCGCCGTCGCGACGGCCTGGGTCCTGGGACCGACCGGCCTGGCCCACGGTTTCGGCAAGAGCTTCAGCTCAGAGTTTCTCCGCTACTATGGCGAGTTCTGGCTGGGCGCGATCCTGCAGATAATCATGACGACGATGCTCCTGTGGCTCACCGCCGACCTTGTGCCCGCCGTGCAGGAACTGACCGAGGCCGAGACTGGCAAGCCCAAGCGATCGCGTCGCCGGCGCCGGCGCCTCCTCGATGAGCTTCTCGAGGGCGAGTCCGCCGCCCCCGGTCTTGAGGGTGAAGAGGAAGACGAAGAAGAGGATGAAGAGGAGCCTGAGGAAGCGGCCCCGGCTGAAGGTGTAAAGGCGGCTGTGGAGGTCCCCATCGAGCAATCATCCGAAACCGTAACCCTTCCTATCGAAGAACCAGTCGCGATCTCAGAACCCGAGCCTGAACCAGAACCGGCCCCATCGGAGCCCTTCTCCACCACGCCCGCCGAGTCGACGAAGAGCTACGGCGCCACCGACGAGGTCCTGCGCATGGCGGTCATCGAGGCCGCCCGTCAGGCCTCCGGCGTCGAGGATCTGCAGGCTCTCGCCGGTCCGACTCGCGATTTTCCGCAGATAATCGGCAACCCGCCGCGTGAGGCCGACGCCGTGGCCGTGGCAGCCCTCGCGTTCCACGCGACATCCGCGGCAGCAGTGCTCACCGATGCCGGGATGCTCGGCGCGCCGACGATGGCGGCCCTCCTGCCCAAAGCGGGCGGCATCCTCCTCGTGGCGGCGCAGGGCGCGGTCGTATGCGTCCGTTCGCCAGTCTCGCAGGCGGTCGGGATTTTCGTGGCCCAGGGGCGGAAGATGGCGTCGGCCTTGCAGGCGTCGTGGACCGGCCCCGAGGGCATCGACCTCGACCTCACGATCGTGAAGGAGACCCCGTCGGCCTGCCCTGCCCTGACTGCGGCGGTATCTCAGACCGGCAACGCCCTCACCTGGCACGATCTCGGCCATCTTGGAGTGGTGGCGCTGGTGGCGAGCGCGGGGGCCGATCACCTTCGCGCGGCGGCGGCGATGGAAGCGCTGTGGCGCGTGTCCGCCGACCTCTCGCGCCAGTGCAATCACTCGACCCTGCGCCGGATACTTCTCTGCGGCGAACGAGGCTCAGCGGCAGCGGCTCCGGTGAGGATCGGCGACGGCGGCTTCCTGCTCGCACGCCTCGCGCCCGGCGCGCAGCCGGGGATGGTCATGGCGGAGCTTGAGAGCCTGGCCGCCGCCTGCCAACCGAGCGAGGCCGACTAGCGAAGGCCCACCACCCGCCACAGCCGCACCTTGAAAGGTGCGACTACTGTTCAACGATGCCTTTCTGTAATCGACGCCTAGCCCTTCTGCGGATCGTGTCGCAGGAAAGGCCCACCGCTGTTCAACGATGCCTTTCGATTATTGATACTCTGCTCTTCTGCGGATCGTGTCGCCAACGTAGTCGCACCCTTTAGGGTGCGGGGGTGGATGCGTGGTGGGCCTTTGCTCCTACCGCCCCTTACGCTTCCGGCATCCGCGTGAAGATCATCCGCACGGCTTCAGCCTGATCGCCTTCCGCCGGCGCTAGCTGCAGCCGCCCCCACTCCCCCCGGCTGACCACCGACGCCTTCATCGCCGCCTCACCCTTCTGGGCTTTGCCCTGCGCCCCTTCCAGCGGTTGCCACGATCCCACCAGCGGCGTCCTCTCGTCGGCGTTAACCTTCCACGTCCCCGCCGGCAGGTAGCACAGCGCGTGCCACGGCGCAGCCTTCGAGAAGCTCACCGTCCGCCCCCCGAAGGGCAGCCATCCCAGCTCGCCCAGCGGCTTATCCGCCCACCCGGCCGACGCGTTGATCACCAGCGGCGCCGGGCTTTCGGTCACAAGCTGGCGATACCTCGCAGTCAGCCCCGCCGCCGTCCCAACCTCGCCCCCGAGCACCTGGCTGAACATCTCCACCCCATGCGCCGCCTGTACCCACATCAGGAAGCCCACGTTCGCCCGCGCCGGATCGAAGTCACTCGCCACACCGGGCGTCGCCTTCGCATAGGGGCCCTCCCGCATCCATTCCTCGACCGACCCGGCGACATGATCCTGTAGATAATCGGCCGGGTTGAGCGTGCCTATCCCCCACAGCGATCCCAGCCACGCCACGCTTTCCCTCGTCGTCCACGGCTGGGCCGTGATCTGCTCGCTCTCGAAAGTCAGCGCCGACATGAGCCACTGCTCGCCCACCAGCCCCGAGATCGACGACTCGGGCTCGGAGTATCCCGGCAGCTTCGGCAGTCGCGCGTGACCGATCTCATGGGCAAGCTCGCGCAGCCACTCATCGCCGGGGCGCAGGGATGAGACCTGGTAGAGGTAGATGTCGTCGCCGCTATGCTCACCACCGGCGGGACCGCCCTCGCACAGCCATAGCTTCAGCGGCGGACGGTCGGCGGCGGTGATGGACAGGGCGCCGAGGTAGGCCTCGAAGCGTCCCGACATCCGCGCCAGAGCCGACGCCAGCGGCCCGTAGTCGCGACCCTCCTGGCTGAGCACGCGGCTGGGGTAGTAGACCTCCCAGCAGCGGAAGAGGTGTTTCTCATCGCGCGAGGTCTGCACGAACACATAGAGGACGCGGTTGAACTTCACCGCCACGCCGTCGGTCGCGCCGGGAGGCACTGTCTTGGTAACTGGCTGAGTGCCCTCATGCATCTGCGTGGGGTACAGCGTCGCCTGCGTGACCGCGACCTGGCGATCCACGCCGTCGGGGCCCTTGACCTGGAACAGCGCGAACCTCACCGGCAGCGCGCTCAGGCGGTCCGGCCGGACGCGGTTGGGAAACTCCTTGCCGAACATCAGCTTCTGCAGCCGCTCGCCGGCGTACTGGTTCGTCGGCGCGACTATCCTCGTCGCGGCGTACTGGTCGAGGGCATCATCCGCCCGCCCCTGCACCTCATACACATAGCCGAGGTTGTTGCGGATTTCGGGGTCGGTAGGAAAACGGTCGAGGGCCCCGGAGAGGAGGACGGCGGCCTCGTCGAGCTTGTTATCGCCAACCAGTCGCCGGGCCTCACGCACGACTTGCGCGGCGGTGAGGGCAGCCGGGGCAGCCGGGGTAGCCGGTACCGGCTTGGCAGGTTCAGCGGCGGCAGTACCCGCGGCGCCCGTGGCAGTGGCGTCATCCGCGGCGACGGCCCAGCTTGCCGGCAGGAGCAATAGTGCGATTGCGACGAAAACCGTCGCTTCGACAACGGCCCCGAGGCCACGGTGGTTCCGCACGGGTCAGGCCCCCTCTTTGTGGCAGACCATGCTCTGCACGAGCACGGCCACTTTTCCCTCATCGGCGGGGTCGATGAGAGCCTCGACGTGGTAGATTTTGTTCCCTTGCGGGCAGAGCCAGGCCGCCCCGCGCAGGACGTCGGGAAACTTGCGCCCGATCATGCGGAGGGCGATGGCCCCGAGGTGAACCAGCGGCGCCGCCGACGGTCCGGCGATGGCGAGGCCCTCGTGGCCGTGGATGTCCGTCGGCTCGAGGATCACGTGGAAGTTGCGCCAGCCCTTCTTGCTCTCCTTGCGCAGCCAGTGTTCGAGGTCGGTGTCCTTGAGGGCGATGTTGGCCAGGCCCCACCGCACGATCTTGAGTTTGTCGCGACCATTCTCGAAGTCGAGTTCGAGGAGGCCGGTGAGGAGGCGCTGGCCGGTGAGGCGGAATTCCTTCGGCGCGAGGCAGGAGAATCCGTAGAGCGCCCAGGCGAGATAGTCGCCCTCGGGATGATCCTCGAAGCTGCTGAGCACCTGCTCGGCGAGAGTATCGACGCCGGTGCCGGGCTGGCCGAGGACCTGGACGAGCATGACGCGGCCGCAGGTCTTGCAGTACCAGGCGGCGCCGTAGGCTTCCTCGTCGAGGCGCCAACTGAAGAAGCGGACGCTGCTGCGGTCCTTGGGCATCTTGACGGAGAGTTTGGTGGACTCACTGGTCTGGACGCCCTTACCCTCGCGGCCCTTGGTGAGGCTTTTGCAGTAGCGCTGGACGACGTCCTCGATGTTGACAAACTTACCGCTCTGGGCCCACTTGACCTCAAGGCGGGGCTGATCGGGGCCATCGAGGCGGACGTAGCCCTCCTCATAGTTACCGGTGAGGGCGGAGGGGCTCCAGTCTGGCGGGACCATGACCTTAACGCCCTGCCACGCGAAGAGCGCCCAGTCCTGAGGAATTCTTGGTTGTTCTTTCTGCTGTCTGGCCATGGGTTCTGCCTATGGTCCTGTCTACGTTTTTGCTTTTCTGCTTGCTGTAGGGCGCGGGTTTNNCGCGGCGGGGATAAATCCCCGCCCTACAGAAAGCCCATTCCCCGCGACCGCCCCCGCTTGTCATCCTGAGGAAGCGGCGTCCTTTGCCGCGACCGAAGGATCTCCTTTTTTCGTCTGTCTCCCGGCAACGCCCTGTGCGACGCCACCCAACAAAATGAGATCCTTCGTCAGGCACAAGGCGCCTTCCTCAGGATGACAACCAAATAGCAGCAGCATAGGCCGGGACAGATACCGCCCCTCTCCCGGGTCGCCCACCCCCGACCACGTCCTAGAAATCGAAATCAATCCTTCGCCTTCTCAGATGAATGCTGTTGAGCAACCCCACGATGATCATGCAGGCGATCATGTTGCTGCCACCATAGCTCAGGAACGGCAGCGGCATCCCCTTCACCGGCGCCAGCCCCAGCGTCATCCCCACATTGACGACAATGTGCGTCATCAGCACCCCCGCGAACCCCGCCGCCAGCAGCCGCCCGAAAGCGTCCCGCGCGGCGTTGGCGATGCTCAGCGCGCGATACAGCACCACCGCCAGCAGGCTCAGTACCACTAGCGAGCCGAAGAACCCCAACTCCTCCGCAATGGCGGTGAAGATGAAGTCGGCCTCCTGGTCGGGGATGAAGTTGAGCTGGGTCTGCGTGCCGCGAAGATACCCCTGCCCGAAGAACCGCCCGGAGCCGACCGCGACCAGGGCCTGCTTCACCTGCCAACCGGCGCCCTGCGGATCGGCGTTGGGGTTGAGGAAGGCCAGCAGCCGCCCCTTCTGGTGCGGCTTGATGAGGTGGGTCATCCACGCGGCGGCGAAGGTCCACACCAGCGTCGCCGTGATGCCGACGAGGTGCACTGGCTGCGCCCCGGCGACGAAGAGCATGCACAGCCACGCGCCGAAGAGGACGACCGGCGTCCCCATGTCCGGCTGCAGGAGAGCCAGCGCCATCGCCGGGAAGAGGATGGCGAGGCTGATGGCGGCGGTCTTGATGTCGAGGGGCTTATCCTCGCGGTTGGCGAGGTAGGACGCGAGGGTGATGACCGCGGCGATCTTGGCGATCTCGGTGGGCTGGAGGTGAAACGGCCCGAGAGGTATCCACCTCTGCGCCCCGCGGACGTGGCGGCTGAAGACGAGGACGACGCACATCAGCGCCAGGCAGAACCCATACAGCGCCGGAGCGAGGGGCTGGAGGCGGACGTAGTCGAAGGCGCCCATGAGGATGAGAAGCACGAGGCCGAAGGCGATCCAGATGAGCTGCAGCGCCCACCGCTGGACGCCGTGGCGCGTATCGAGGTGGGTGCAGCTATATATCATGGCGACGCCGAGGGCGATGAGCACGAAGACTATGCCCAGCAGCACCCAGTCGCTTTTCAGTACGAGCGAGCGAATCATTTTCGTATCAGTTACGGCTCGGATCAGACGGCTTAACGGCGGCGAAGAGGCGCAGCTTCGCCAGATCGGCCTTCAACAGCTCAAGCTCAACCTCCAGCCGTCCCCGGGCGCCGGGAATCTCAAGCAGACGCTGGCGGCTGAGCATGTCGATGCCCAGATGAGCCGCCACCATATAGGAGAGCCTGGCGGGCTCGAAAGGTATCCCCAAATCCGCTACGGGGGTGCCCAGAAGCGCCTGCAAGAGGCTCAGATGCTCCTCAAACAGCCCTCGAAGGTCGGTAAGGAGCGCCTCTGGGACGTCGTTTGACGCCTCCTGGAGGCCTTCAAACCGCACTTCAGCGACCGGATAGGGCTCCTGAGCGACCATTTCATCGACGGCAAACCTGTGTCGCCCCACTCCTACAACTCGCCACGAGCCATCCGGAAGATCCCACGCGCGGGCGACCATGACCTCGACGCCGACCGGATGAGGCGTCGCCGGGCCGCCGACCTCGCGCCCCTCGGCGATGAGAGCCGTGCCGAAAACATGAGCGCCGGCCAGGACGTCGGCCAGCATCGCGACGTAGCGCTCCTCGAAGATGCTCAGAACGATGGGCATCCACGGGTAGTGTACGCCATTGAGAGGCATGATCGGCAAGCGCATGGGCGGTATTGCGACGAAGCGCCGGTGGGAATACTATGGTCGGTAGTGATTAGCCATGAGCAGCGATGATGTACTGAGTCTGGCCGAGAAAGCTCTTGTTTCACTATCCACCGGCGATGCGGCGGCGCAGATGGGCGAGGCCAACATGGTCTTCGGCCTCGCGAAGATCCTCTGGGCGCAGGCCGCGGACGGCGTCGAACCCGGCGCCGCCTTCGTGGCGAGCCCCGATGCGACGATCACCCGCAACTCCGCCCGCTGGCGATCGGGCTTCGGGTATGGCGGCAAGCTCTTCTGGCGATGGCCGGAGCCGTCGGTAGTCCTCGATACGAAGCCGAACTGCTGCGGGATGATGGTCGGCGGCCTCAAGGCCGCGCCGGATACCACGGTCCTCAGCCGGGCGGTGCAGGACCTGCTGTCCACGCCGGTCGACCTTGACGGCATACCAGTGGAGTGGGATTTCGCTACAAGCAACCACTTCATCGACGTCTTCGAGGCCCGGTCGATGGCTGGCGACGGCGATCTGCCGCCCTACGTTTTCATTGTGCACTCGTCGGTTCCGGAACTGCGCGGACCGGGGCCTCTGGGGCTCGGGTTGTATGTGGATAAGTCGCCGGCCCTGGTCGAGCAGGCGCGGCTGTATGAGACGCCGTGGGGCCCGCTGAGGGTGCTGCACGGCGACGACGCGGTCGAATACCTGGCGTTCTTCGAGCGTGCCGACCGCTTCGCCGCGGCCAAACGCGAGCTTGCGGCGACGCAACTTTTCGGCGAATACACGCCCATCAGTAACATCGTGCACCAGGGCACCATCGCCGACGGCGTGATGCTGCTGGGCTGCCATGACGCGGCGTCGCAGCAGCTTCTGCCGCTGACGCTGAGGCCCGATCTGCCAGCCTATCTCATGCGCGGTATGGCGAACCTGCGGCCGGATTTCATCGAGCGCGAGGGTCTGGCGGTCGGCCGGCCGGACTTCGTCCGGGAGTGGCTGGAAAACGCAAACATTGTACCACACGGTGGCGGGTATGCCCTGGAGGGCATGAGGCGGCTGAAGCGGGCGTGGTCGGATGGGGGGCTGCGGTTCTTCGAGCTGGAAAGGGAGACGGCGGGGATGGTGGATCTGGTGACCGATCCGACGTCGCTGCCGATGCGGTACCGGGGACGGCAGGTGCTGATGAAGAGCCTGGAGTGCGGGCNNGTGTTCGGCGCCGATGGCCCCGCGGAGGTCGTCCACGTCGTCGCCGAGTACGCGCCCTTCGCGCGCACCGGCGGGCTGGCGGAGGCGGTGGCGAGGCTGGATCAGGTGTTCGTCATCAAGGCGTAGACTCCGGCCCGCCTGACATTCCCGCCTCGATGGCTTTGCGGATGCGGGGCGAAAGGGAATGCGAGGAGCGGACGAGTTCGATCACGTGCCGTCGGTCGTCCGGTCTTATTTCGCCCTTGATCCTGTTGAGATCGGCGACCAACTGCCCGGCAACCTCTGTGTCGTCAGCCAGGTTGTATGCTTTGGAGCAGTCGAGGAACGAGTCGTGATCGAGGAACGGGTAGTCGGATGCGTTCAACCTCAGATGGCAGCCGGCTCTGGCCGGGTCGCTCTCGACGTTGGGGTTCAGGCGCGAGTTGATGAGCAGTAGGACCGGCGTTGGTTCAAGACAGGCGACGAGCACGTACTTCGGCTTGGGCGGGTCGGTGAAGGCGGCGTCCAGATAGAGGATCATGCCCGGGCGCAGCGCGCCTTCGACGTGCTCCTTCCTGTGCTCGAGCGGGAACCCGTCGCCGAGCTTGGGCATGGCTGCTATCCATTCCTGAGGTAGTCCAGGACCGACTCGGCGTTGGGCAGGAACTGCGCGATATACTCATCGGACATAGCGTCGTTTTCGTCGGTGTTTAGAAAGGCCTTGTCGTGGCTTGCCTTCCTCAACTGATCGAAGGACATGTGCCCGTAGTGATCGATGGCCGCATCAAGGCATTCAAGGTCGGTCGCGCTCAGGTAGTCGAGGTCCGGATCCCGGCTCCCCACGATGCGGTTTCCCTCATTGCTAAACTGGGCCCGCGCCTGCGCTACGGTGTCGCAAGTGCAGGCAGGGGGTTGGGCCTTGACGATGTCGTAGGCGGCGCTGGGGACGGGGCCATGCTGCATCGCGATGTAGGTCTCGTCGTAGATGAACCGGCCGTGCTCCTCGAGATGCATCCGGTCGGCAAAGTACACGACCTTCAGAGCCGCATACATATCCGGGACCTTGCGCGTGACATACAGCAGTACTTCGACGGCCTTCTCCACATCCAGACGATTCCTGGTCACCCTGGCCATGTGATCACCTTCTCCATGCGCCCGCACTTTACAGCCACGTCGGCTCTAGCACAAGCGGATAGCGGGACGGGCTCGGCGGCGAGGCCCGATCAGATATTCGTGGTTAAGGCTTTGGCTTGGAGGCGGTGACGGCGAGGTTGTCGCGGTGGACTGCTTCGTCGTCGCCGCGGCGGCCTAGAAGTGCCTCGATCTCGCGAGTGCGATGGCCGGCGATCAGGCAAAGCTCGTCAGCCGAGTAGTTCACCAACCCTCGCGCGATCTCTCGCCCCGTAAGCTCGTGGATCGTGACCATCTCACCCCGCTGGAACGCGCCCTTCACTTCGCGCACACCGACCGGCAGCAGTGACGCTCCATCCGGATCGAGGATCGCTCGTGCCGCGCCGTCATCCACGATGACTTCGCCGTGGGGTTCGGCTGTGCTGCGAAGATATGCGTCCCACGCGGCCATCCTCGGCCCGGCGACGAAGATCGTCCCCACCTCTTCCCCACCGAGGACGCGCAGCGCCACATCGGGCTCGTGACCGTGGGCGATGACGACCGGAATGCCACAGCGGGCGGCCATGATCGCCGCGTCCAACTTCGCCGCCATGCCGCCGGCGGACTCGGGTCCGCCCACCTCGCCGGCGCAGGTCGCGATGTCCTGGCCCGGGAGGACGGCGGTGATGAGCTTCGCGTCCTCGTGGGAGCGAGGATCGCAGTCGAAAAGTCCCGGCTGGTCGGATAGGAGCACCAGCGCCTCGGCGCGGAAGGCGATGGNNTCCTCGGTGGCGACGGTGTCGTTCTCGTTGATGACCGGGACGACGCCGTCGCGGAGGAGGGCGTCGATGGTGTTGCGGACGTTGAGGTAGCGCTCGCGCTCGCGGGTGTCGACCATGTCGCTCGCGCTGAGGAGAAGCTGGGCGACGATGAGACCGCGCTCGCCGAAGGCCTCGCTATAGTTGCGCATCAGCTCGGGCTGGCCGATGGCCGCCATCGCCTGACGGGCGCTGACTGAGGCGCGGCCGTGATGCGCGAGGGTGCGGCGGCCGAGGTGGACCGCGCCGGAGGTGACGATGACTACGACCACCCCGCGCTCGCGGAGGGCTGCGACCTGAGTGGCCAGGCCATCGAGGAAGGCGCGGTTGAGACCGTCGTCCGCTGCGATCACGCGCGTCCCGATCTTGATGACCACCGACCGCGCGCCGGTGAGGCGGCGGCGGGCGTTGCGCTCATCGGTCATCAGGTTCTCACCTGGCCGTCGCCGCGGCAGACGTATTTGTAGATGGTCAACTCGCGGACGGCCATGGGCCCGCGGGCGTGGATTTTAGCCGTCGAGATGCCGATCTCGGCGCCGAAGCCGAACTGGCCGCCGTCGGTGAAACGCGTCGAGGCGTTCCAGTAGACGCAGGCCGAGTCGACCTCGCGGAGGAAGCGCTCGGCGTTCTCCTCGTTGTCGGTGATGATCGCTTCGGTCAGGCCGGAGCTGTGGCGGGCGATGAGATCGAGGGCCTCATCCATCGACTCGACCACGCGGACGGCGAGGATGAGGTCGAGGTACTCGGTGTCGAAATCCTCATCGGTCGCGCAGACGCAGCCGGAGTTGAGTTCGCAGGTGCGGAGGTCGCCGCGGATCTCGACGCCGGCTTCCTGAAGGTCGGTGACGACGGCCTGAAGGGCGGGGACGTTGCCCTCGTGGACGAAGAGGTTCTCGACGGCGTTGCAGACGCCGGGGCGCTGGACCTTCGCGTTGTGGACGAGGCTGACCGCCATGGCGAGGTCGCAAGTCTCGTCGATGTACATCTGCGTGAGGCCGCGCTCGTGCTTGAGGACGGGGACGGAGGCGTTCTCGCTGACCGCGCGGACGAGGCCGGCGCCGCCGCGCGGGACGATGAGGCTCAGGTATTCGTCGAGGCGGGACATGACGCCGACGGCTTCGCGGTCGGTGAAGTCGAGGATCTCGACGGTGCCGTCGGGTAGGCCTGCGTCGCGGCAGGCTTCGGCCATGATCGCGGCGAGGGCGATGTTCGAGCTGATCGCCTCGGAGCCGCCGCGGAGGAGGCAGGCGTTGCCGGCCTTGAGGCAGAGGGAGGCCGCGTCGATGGTGACGTTGGGGCGCGACTCGAAGATGATCCCCACGACACCGAGAGGCACGCGGACCTTCTGGATGCGGAGGCCGTTGGGGCGCGTCCACTCTTCGAGGACGTCGCCGATGGGGTCGTCGAGGGCGGCGACCTCCTCGCAGGCGACGGCCATCTCCTCGATGCGCTTGTCGCTCAGCTTGAGGCGATCGAGCATGGCCGAGGAGAGACCCTTCTCGGCGCCGCGGTCCATGTCGACGGCGTTGGCGGCAAGGAGATCGGCGGTGCGCTCGCGGAGAAGTTCGGCCGCGCGGAGGAGGGCGCGGTTGCGCTGATCGGTCGTGCTATAGGCAAGGAAACGGGCGGCGGCATGACACCGCTTGGCGCGTTCGACAACACGTTCGCGAATATCAGGTGTATCGGCCATGGTTGAAGGCCCTCCGGGAAAGGCGTGGGCATTGTAGCGCGGGGGGCGAGGAGTCGCCAGCGAGGGGAGGCGGAGGCGGAGGTCATCCGGGGGATCCTTCGTCGGGCGTAAGGCGCCTTCCTCAGGATGACAACCAACAGCAGAAAGGCGCGGCGGGGAGTAAATCGGAGACCGCGAAGCGGTCTCAGGCCCTACAGCAAGCAGAAAGGCGAAGGCCAAGACCAGAGCGATGCACGGCAAGGCGCGGGTCGGATATAATGGGCCTCGCCGCTTGAAGGATCGAAACGGGGGAGTCATAAGCAGTGGAGATTGAACCGGCGTCCGCCCTGGGCTGGGCTGCGGCGCTGCTCGTTGTATCTGCCTTCTTCGCCGCCAGCGAAGCCGGACTGCTGGGCACGAGCTTGCCGCGCCTGCGCAATCTGGCCGAAAAGGGTGGCTGGACCGCGCGCGCCGCGCTGTGGATGACGCGGCGGCGTACGGTGATACTGACCGTCACGCTCGTGGGCGTCACGGCCTCGCGGTACTTCGCTGAACGCCTGGCCACCGAGGCGGCGCTGCGCTGGGATCCGCTGCTCGGGCCGATCGTGGCGGCCGTGGCGATGACCCTGGTGGTGCTGGTCTTCTGCGAGGCGATCCCCATTCAGCTTGCGGCCCGCGCGCCCGAAGCAGTGGTCATGCGCGCCTCGCCGGCGATAGCGGTGGTGTCGATTCTGCTATCGCCGGTGCTGGCGGTCCTGTGGGCGCTGAGCCGGACGCTCCTGTGGTTCATGGGCGTACGCAAGGGGCAGACCGAGCATCGCGTGAGTGAGGAACACCTGCGCGCGATCATCGACGTGGGCACGGCGCAGGGGGTGCTGGGCGAGCAGGAAAGGCTGATGCTCCACCGCATCCTCGACTTCGAGGACCTGACGGCGGGTGAGGTGATGACCCCGCGGACGGAGCTGACCGCGGTGGAGGCCGGGACGCCGCTGGGTGAGGCGCTGCGGCTGGGACTGGAGTCGGGGCACAGCCGGCTGCCGGTTTTCCATGAGACCATCGATAACGTGGTGGGCATCTTCCACCTGAAAGATGCGGTCGAGTACGCGCGGAGCGGGGAGCTTACCGTGCCGGTGGGGCAGGTGGCGCGGGAGGCGACCTTCGTGCCGGACAGCCTGCCGGCGGATGCGCTGCTCAAGCAGATGCAGGCCGCGCGGAAGACCGCGGCGATCGTCAAGGACGAATATGGCGGGACGGCGGGGATGGTCACGCTCGAGGATCTGGTGGAGGAACTGGTCGGCGCCATCCAGGATGAATACGACGCCGGCGAGCTGGTGGAGGTGCAGGAAGTCGGGCCGGGCGAGTGGTCGTGCGACGGCGGGGCCAACCTGCACCAGGTCGAGGAAGCCGCTGGGGCGACGCTGCCGGAAGGGCCGTGGGATACCATCGCCGGGTTCGTGCTGTCGCTGGCCGAGCAGGTGC
>PMZA01000299.1 GCA_003170595.1 Armatimonadota bacterium | reverse complement strand
GCAGCCGCCAGCCACGGCGCCCGCCGCGCGAGGCCGGCGAAGTCGTCGAGGTCCGAGCTGCCCGTCTGAGCCTCGACTATGAGCGCGACGGCGAAAGCGCCAAGGTTCATGAAGAGGTAGGCGGCCGCGTAGTAGAGGAAAGCCTGGAGGCCGAGAGGGTCGTAGAAGGCGACGATGATGCCGATGAGGAGGTAGCCGGCGTGGGCGATGGACGAGTAGGCGAGGAGGCGCTTGATGTTGCGCTGGTGGATCGCGAGGAGGTTGCCGGCGAACATCGTGGCCGTGGCAAGAAGCCCTAGCGCGACCGGCCAGGCGAAGGGAGCCGTGGCCTGGATCGCGCTCATGAGGCGGATCAGGATGGCGAAGCCGGCGAGCTTGGGCCCCACCGAGAGAAGCGCGGTGACGGGCGTCGGCGCGCCCTCGTAGACGTCGGGCGTCCACCAGTGGAAGGGCACCATCGAGATCTTGTAGCCGATACCCGCGATCACCATCGCCGCGCCGACCACGCCGAGGACCGACGGCTGGAGGGCGAGGATCTGGGCCATCGGCTTGATGAGGACGGTGCCGGTCGCGCCGTAGAGGAGCGAGAGGCCGTATATCAGGACGGCCGAGGACGACGCGCCGTAGATGAAGTACTTGATGCCGGCCTCGTTGCCGCGAGGGTCGTCGCGCATCCAGGTGGCGAGGACGTAGCCGGTGATCGAGGACAGCTCGAAGGCGATGTAAAGCACGATGAGGTCGCCGGCGGAGGCCATGAAGCAGAGGCCGAGGACCATGAAGGCGACGAGGGCGAAGTATTCGCCGAAGCCGCGGCGGAGGTCGCGGATGTAGTCGGGCGACATCAGCACGATGAGCGCGCCGCCGAGGATGAAGAGCGCGATGAAAGAGAGGGCGAGGTTGTCGATGAGCAGCGCGCCGGAAAAGTCGCTGCCGGCCTCATGACCCCACAGCCAGGCCGTCGGAAGGAGCGCGACGAGGAGGCCGGCGCAGGCGATGGCCACGATCTCTTTGCGAAAGCGCGGCGCGACGATGAGGTCGAGGATCAATACCGCGACCGCCACCGCAGCGATGGTCAGCTCCGGGGCGAGAAGGCTCAGGTCCAGGTAGGGCTTGGGCATGGGCATAGGGTGCGAGGCTGCGCCGTCATCCGGTCAGCCAGTGAAGGGCATGGGAAAGCGCTTGTCCGCCGCCCGTCGAGAAGACCTGCGCGAGCGGCAGCATGGCGTCGTTGATGACGCGCAGGATGGGCATCGGATAGAGGCCGACAGCGAGCATGATCGCGACGAGTGGGACGGTGGCGAAAAGCTCGCCGGCGTCCATGTCGGTCAGCGCCTGCCAGCGGATGTTCACCGGGCCGAGGAAGACGCGCTGGATCATCCACAGGAAGAAGGCGGCGGTGAGGACCACGCCAATGACACCGAGGGCGACGATGAGCTTGTACAGCGGGAAGGCGCCGAGGAAGACCATGAACTCGCCCACGAACCCCGAGAGGCCGGGCAGGCCGAGGGATGCAAAGGACGACACGATCATCACGGCCGCATAGACCGGCATGACCTTGGCGAGGCCGCCGAAAGCGTCGAGGTCGCGGAGGTGGGCGCGGTCGTAAATCACGCCGACGAGGAAGAACAAGGCGCCGGTGATGATGCCGTGGTTGAACATCTGCAAGACCGCGCCGTTGAGCGCCATCGTCCGCGAGGCGAGGAGGTCGGCCGTATCGCGACCGTGAGCGGCCGAGAAGGCGCAGGCGGCGGCGATGCCGAGCATGACGTAGCCCATGTGGTTGACCGACGAATAGGCGATCAGCTTCTTCATGTCGGACTGGCCCATCGCGCAGAGGGCGCCGTAGATGATGCTGATGAGCGCGATGATGGCGATGATGTAGCTGAACTGGGTCGAGGCTTCGGGCAAGAGCGGGAGGCTGACCCGGACGAAGCCGTACGTGCCCATCTTCAGGAGAACGCCCGCGAGGATGACCGAGCCCGCGGTCGGCGCCTCGACGTGAGCGTCAGGCAACCACGTGTGGAAGGGCCACATTGGCACCTTGATCGCGAAGCCGAGGAAGAAGGCCCAGAAGACCAGGGCGCCCTTGAGGCCGACGCCCGCGATCGGGTGCTGGTGGATGAGGGCGATGATGTCGAAGGTCCGCGGCTCGGAGGAGAAGTAAACCGCCAGGATCGCCAAGAGCATCGCGAGGGAGCCCACGAGCGTGTATATGAAGAACTTGATGGCGGCATACTCGCGGCGCGGGCCGCCCCAGATGCCGATGATGAAGTACATCGGCACCAGCGATATCTCCCAGAAAACGTAGAAGAGGAAGAAGTCGAGGGCGCAGAAGACGCCGATCATCCCTACCTCGAGCAGGAGGAAGAAGGCCATGTACTCCTTGACGCGCTCGGTGATGCGGAAGGAGTAGATGACCGAGAGGAAGCTGAGCAGCGTCGTGAGGATGATCAGCGGGAGGCTCAGGCCGTCCACGCCGAGGTGATAGTTGACGTTGAGGAAGGGGATCCAGGGATGGTTCTCCTCGAGCTGCATGCCGCCGCCTGCGCCGAGGCGGAAGGGGATCAGCGCATAGACGGATAGGAGGAAGGCGAGGCCACTCGTCGCCGCGGCAACCCAGCGCACGGCCTGGACGTGGCGCTCGCGATCGAGCACCAGGATGATCACCATGCCGGCCAGCGGCACGAAGATGAGCAGACTAAGGATAGGTATCCCGGACGCCATAAGCAATCTCCTGAAAGCGAAAGCTCAAGCGAAAGGCAAAGACCGTGGGGCTCTGCCCCACTCCCCGCAGGGGCCCTGGCCCCTGACCCCACGCCGCCTGCGGCGGCTGACTCGCGGTGCAGGCAAGTCGTAAGCGAGACGATACGACGCGAGCGATACGTCGCGCTTAGCGTGCGAAATGCAGCGGCCACGTCAGCGGCCACGCGATCATGGGCATGCCATACTGCCACCAGACCACCAGGGCAGCGCAGGCAAGAAGGATCGTCGCCGCGAAGATGGCCAGCCCCGAGACGTAGTCCTGGATGCTGCCGCTCTGAAGGCGGCGGCCCATCGACCCGACGAGGCCGGTGACGAAGGCGACGGCGTTGACCATGCCGTCGATGACGATGAGATCGAAGAAGCGCGCGAACTGGCCGAGGAGGACGCGCGTGCCCCAGCCGATCGCGTTGACGATGCCGTCGATGACGCGAAGGTCGAAGAGGGCCGCGGCGCGAGAGAGAAGGACCGTGCCGCCGATGATGGTGTAGGCGTACAACTCGTCGAACCACAGCTTGTTCTTGGAGGCCACGTAGAGCGGACGCAGCGGGCGCTTGAGGACCTCCGGCGAGAGGACGCGCCAGTGGTACATCGCCGCCGCCAGAAAGAAGCCGGCGAGGGCCATGACCGTCGAGATCGAGGCGACCGTCCAGTTGAAGCTCGCGTGCTCGGCCGCGACCTCGGGCGACATGCCGGAGAGGAAGCCGTGGATCATGTTGCTCGCGACCCAGGGCGTGCCGACCCAGCCGAGCAGTACGGCGAAGACGGCGAGGATGCGCAGGGGCCAGAGCATGACCGGCGGGCTCTCGTGGGCGTGCTCGGCGAGGTCGGTCCGCGGCTCGCCCGAGAAGACGTTGAAGGCGAGGCGGCCCATGTAGAGAGCCGTGAGGAACGCGCCGGCCTCGAGGCCGAGGAAGAAGATCCACCGGCCCTGCGTCGCGCCGGTGTGGAAGGTGGCGGAGATGATCTCATCCTTGGAGAAGAAGCCGGCGAAGGGGAAGATGCCGCAGAGGGCGAGGGTGCCGGCCCAGAAGGTCCAGCGGGTGACCGGCATCTTCCGGCCGAGGCCGCCCATCTTCCACATGTCCAACTCTTCGTGCATCGCGTGCATGACCGAGCCGGAGCCGAGGAAGAGGAGGGCCTTGAAGAAGGCGTGGGTGAGGAGGTGGAAGACGCCGGCGACGAAGCCGACCACGCCCATGCCCAGCCCGACCATCATGTAGCCGAGCTGGGAGAGGGTCGAGTACGCCAGGACGCGCTTGATGTCGTTCTGCGTGACGGCGATGAAGGCCGCCATGATCGCCGTGATGAGGCCGATCGTCGCGACGAAGTCGAGCGCCGGCAGGCCGAAGATGACCGCGCTGTGGAGCGATGCCCAGAACAGCGGTGAGAGGCGGGCGACCATGTACACGCCGGCCGCGACCATGGTGGCCGCATGGATGAGAGCGCTGACGGGCGTGGGGCCCTCCATCGCGTCGGGAAGCCAGACGTGCAGCGGGAACTGGGCGCTCTTCCCCACCGCGCCGCCGAAGAGGAGCACCGCCGTGAGGCCCGCCACCGAGGCCGACATCCCTCCGGCGGCGACGACCTTGAAGAGATCATCGAAGCGGAGGCTGGGGGCGTAGAGGAAGACCATGAAGATGCCGACGGCGAAGAAGAGGTCGCCGATGCGCGTGGTGATGAAGGCTTTCTTGGCAGCGTTGGCCGCGGAAGGCTTGTGGAACCAGAAGCCGATGAGCAGGTACGAGCCGAGGCCGACCAGCTCCCAGGAGACGTAGAGGACGACGAAGTTCGCGGCGAGGACGAGGAGGAGCATCGAGCCGCAGAAGAGGGACATGTAGGCGAAGAAGCGCTGGAAGCCGTCGTCGCCATGCATATAGCCGACGGAGAAGATCATGATGCAGGTGGCGACGATGGAGACCATCGCGAGCATGAGTGCGGTGAGGGCGTCGACCTGGAAGCCGACCTCGAGGACGCGGGTACCGATCGAGGCCCAAGCGAGGAAGGCGGAGTGAGGCGGCGCGCCGAGGACCATCTCGACGAGGCAGCCGAGGGAGAAGGGGGTAGTGGCGGCTATGCCGGCGACGGCGATCCAGCCGACGCGTTCGCCCACGCGACGCTTGAGCGCGGCGCCAAAGAATAGCAGCACCGCGGCGGCGGTGAAGGGCAAGATAGGGATAATCCAGGCGATCTGCAGCATGCTTAGCGCACCACGTCAGCTAGTCAGACAACCAACCTTCCTCACGAAGCAGGCGCTCGGCCTGCGAGACAAACTCCTCGGCCTTCCGGACATGCTCGGCGACAAGGTCGACCGTAAAGGTGGCCGAGAGATCGTAGTCCGCTTTGATCCGCGCTTGCAGGAGATCGTTGAGCTCACGGCCGGCGCTGGGTGGAAGTAAGCCCGCCACCACGAAGGTCTCGCCGAAAAGACCGACGACCCCAGAGTGCTTCTTCGCGTCCAAGCTCCTAGTCGCAAGAAGAGCTTTGGCCGCGTAGAAGGCGGCGTAGTAAGCCCTGTTGACGGCCGCTTCCCAAGCCTCTCCATCGACGTCAAGGGAAGCGCTGGCTAAGGCCTTCCGGGCCCGCAAGAACCATTGCGTGACGACTTCTCGCTTGACGCCGTCGGTCATACAGGGATGCCCTCCCCGCGTATCTCGGTGAAGATGCCGAACCCGAGAGCGGCTCGCTTTCGGAAGCGCTCCGCAGGCACATAGAGAACACTTACGATGGCACTCTCCTCGAGCGCGACGTCGTAGAGGAGGTGGCCGATGCGGGTCTCCTCCTGCCAGCCGACCTCCTCGCGGAGGATGGCCGCGATATCCACGTCCGAGTCCCACTCCGCCTCACCCCGGGCGGTCGAGCCGAAGAGGATGAGTTCCACCAGATTGTCGCCAAGCTCGCGGCGGAGGATCGGCACGCACCGTTCAAGGAGGCGGCGGTGAGTCTCCGGCATCTTGATGTTCTGGATTGCGCTCTCGGCCATGGACTCACCTCCTGCCTACCACTTCATCGAATGGGCGTCCTCGGGATTGGTTGTGGCAAGGGTCTGGTACAAGCGCAGGATGATCGCCAGGCCGACCGCGGCCTCGCAGGCCGCCAGGGCTATGACCATCAGCGCGAAGATGTGGCCGTCGAGAGCCGCGAAACCCGAAGGCCTCGCGACCGCAGCCGGCAGGATTCCGCCGTAGCGGGCGAAAGCGACAAGGTTGATGTTCGCCGCGTTGAGCATGAGTTCGATGCCCAGCAGCACGCCAATGAAATGCTTGCGCGTGATGACCGCGAAGAGGCCCATCGAAAAGAGGAGCGCCGCGACGACGAGATAGTGGGTGAGGCCAACTGGTGGGATCGTCACTCGGGCCGCACCTCCTTGCCGACGCTCATGGGCGGCTGGAAGGCCTCGCGGCCCTCGGCATCCACCGGCGGCGGCTCGGGCTGAGTCGTACCCGGGCGAGCCAGGACCAGGGCGCCGATCATCGCCACCAGCAGCACCACCGAGATGAGTTCGAAGGCGAGGAGATGGCGGGTCAGGAAAAGCTGGCCGATCGCTGCGACATTGGTGACGCTGGCGCCGGGACCTGCCGCGGCCTTCGACGGCCAGCCTCCGAACCAGCAGGCGACGATGAGGACGACCAGGAGAGAGGCGCCGATGGCCGTCGCTCCGACGATGCCGGCGAACATGTGCTGGGTGCCCGAGAGGATGCCGCGGGTGCCCGACCCCCGTTCGAGGAGGACGACCGCGAAGATGATCATGACCGCAATGGCCCCGGCGTAGACGAGGATCTGCACGCCGAAGAGCACGTGGGCGCCGAGGAGGGCGTAGAAGCCGCCGATGCTCACCAGGCAGAAGAGCAGCCAGACGGCGGCGTGGAGGATGCGCGGCGAGAAGAGCACGCCGAGGGCGGTCACCAGGGCGCCCGCCGCGACGCTGAGGAAAGCGACGTACTCAAGCCATTGTTCGGCGGTAAGTCCGAGCCAGGTCATGACGACTCCTCGGCCGTTTCCTCGGCGGGTTGCTCAACTTCGGCAGGCTTCAGAGCATGTTCGTACTCGAGGCCGCGGGCGCGCAGGTAGTCGATGTCGCGGATGAGCTTAGCGGCGCTATCGGCGGCGGTCTCGTAATCGGGCGTCATCGTGATCGCGTCGAAGGGGCAGGCCTCGACGCACAGCCAGCAGTACTGGCACAGGCCCGTGTCCACGTAGAACTGCACAGCGACGCGGTCCTTCGCCTTCCCCTCGCCCTCGATCCAGATGCAGCCCGACGGGCAGATGTTCGCGCAGGCCATGCAGGCCGTGCAGTTGAGCCGACCGGCTTCCTTATTCGAGATGAGGGCGAAGTCGCCGCGATAGCCGGGCCGGGGCTGCCAGTCGCGGCGCGGGTCGCGGTGCGGGTACTGATCGGTGATCTTCGGGCGGAAGAAGCTGACCAGCGTCACCCAGTGCCCGAGGACGATGGTCCACGCGCCCTCGGCGATGGCGGCGAGAAGGTTCCACGGCGTGAGCGGCGTGCGCGCGGGGACGTCGGGCTCGCCTCGTGCCGTGGAGGGCAGGTACGGGCCGGGCACCGGCGCCGGCTTGTGCTTATCGTCGCGGGTGATCAAAGCCATATGAGCACCACGCTCACGATGAAGATGGCCAGGAATCCCGCCGGGATCAGCATCTTCCACGAAAATACCATCAGCTGATCCACGCGCAGGCGAGGCAGCGTCCATCGAATCCACACGGCCACGGCGACGAAGATCCAGGCCTTCAGGTTGAGCCACACAAAGCCCTCGAAGGGCAGGCTCGAACCGCCCAGCGGCGATGCCCACCCACCCTCGAAGAGGATGGCGAAGAGAAGCCCCAGCACGAAGAGGTGGCCGTACTCGGCGAGGAAGAAGAGGCCGAACTTCATCCCCGTGTACTCGGTGTGGAAGCCGGCGACAAGCTCGCTCTCGGCCTCGGGGATGTCGAAGGGCACGCGGTTGACCTCGGCCACGCCGGCGATGACGAAGATGATGAGCGGCAGCCACAGCCAGGGCAGCCAGAGGTACCAGTGGAAGAGGCCGGCCTGCTGCTGCTCGACCATGGACGAAAGCGAGAGCGTCTGCGCCTGGAGGACGACGCAGAGGCCGGCGAGGAGGAAGGGGATTTCGTAGCTGATGAGCTGGGCCGCGCCACGAAGAGCGCCGAGGAGGGACCACTTATTGTTGGAGCCCCAGCCGCCCGCGACGATGCCGAGGACGCCTATTCCTGAGACGGCGACGAGGTAGAGGAGGCCGATCTCGACGTCGAGCCAGCGGGCGACGTTGACCCCGCGATCCCACGGGACGACGACGAACATCAGCAGCGTCGCGACGAGAAAGATTACTGGCCCGATGGTGTGGAGGAGCTTGTCGGCGTGAGCGGGGACGATGTCCTCCTTCTGGAGGAGCTTGAGGGCGTCGGCGCCGGTCTGGAAGAGCCCGATGGGGCCGCAGCGGACGGGGCCGAGGCGCGACTGCATGTAGCCGGAGATCTTGCGCTCGATGTAGATGGCCGCGAGGCTGACGACCGTGATGAGGGCGAGGAGGAAGATGCCGGCGAGGAGCCACGCCAGCAAGTCGACGACCAGGAGGGGCACACCGTAAATGGTGCACTGGGCCTCGAGGAAACCTCGTAGTGATCCGAACCAGCTACCTAACGTGCTCATGATTGCACTAGACCGGGCAAGCTCACCGGTCGATGTCCGCCAGGACGATGTCGACGCTCGCCAGAATTGCCACGGCGTCGGCGATGAGATGGCCGCGGACCATGTCGCGGTACGCCTGCAAGTTGTAGAAGCTCGGCCCGCGCCAGTGCAGGCGGTAGGGCTTGTCGCTGCCGTCGCTTTGGATAAAGCAACCCAACTCGCCCCGCGGAGACTCGACGCGCTCGAAGACCTCGCCGGCCGGCGGCCTGATCACGCGCGGTGCCTTGGCGTTGACCGGGCCGCGCGGGAGCTTGTCGAGCGCCTGGCGGACGATGTTCACGCTCTGGCGCATCTCCTCGACGCGGACCAGGTGGCGACTCATGCAGTCGCCGTAGGGCTGGGTCGGGATGTCGAACTCGAGGTCGGGATAGGCCGAGTAGGCCTCGATGCGGCGCATGTCATAGGCCAGCCCCGACCCGCGCAGGACCGGGCCGCTGCAGCCATACTCCAGCGCCTTCTCCTGGGAGAGGACGCCGATGCCCTCCATCCTCGCGCGGAGGATGCGGTTGCGCGTGTAGAGGTTGTTGTACTCCTCGATCCGCTGGGGGAAGTAGCTGAGAAACTCGCGGACGCCAGCCTCGAAGTCGGGCGCAAGGTCGTTGCGGAGGCCGCCGATGCGCAGGTAGTTGTACAGCAGGCGCTGGCCGGTCGTGTGCTCGAGGAGGGTGATGATGGCCTCGCGCTCGCGGAAGCAGTGGAGGAAGACGGTCGTCGCGCCGAGGTCGACGCCGATGGCCGCGAAGTAGAGGAGGTGGGAGGCGAGGCGGTTAAGTTCGGCCATGATCACGCGGATATACTGGCAGCGCGGGGTGACCTCGAGGCCCAGCAGACGCTCGACGGCCTGGCAGTAGAGGAGATTGTTGCCCAGGGAGTTGAGGTAGTCGTAGCGGTCCGAGTAGGTGGTGTACTGGCGATAGGTCTTGCGCTCAGCGATCTTCTCCAGTGAGCTATGGAGGTAGCCGATGACCGGATCACAGTCGACGACGGTCTCGCCGGCGATGGTCAGCACCAAGCGCAGCACGCCATGGGTGCTCGGGTGCTGAGGCCCCATGTTGACGAAGATCTCTTCAGTTCTGAGATCGGTGTCGATCATTGCTCTTCGGATGCTGCTTTCGCGACCGGTTTGATCGGGTTCTCGTGGAGTGGGTCGGGCGCGAGGTAGGGATGCTCCAGCGGGTAGACGTAGTCCTTGCGCAGGGGGAAGCCCTGCCAGTCGTCGGGCAGAAGGAGCTTGCGCGGGTCGGGATGACCGGCCATCTCGATGCCGTACATCTCCATGACCTCGCGCTCGGGCCACCAGGCGCCATGCCACAGAGGCATCGCCGACGGTACCGACGGGCGGGCTCGCGGCGTCAGGGCGCGGACGGTGACCTCGAAGGCCGTGCCCGGGCGGAAGAGGTGGTAGACGACGGCCATCATCGTATCGCCGTCGATGCCGTGGAGGTCGGAGAGATAGCTCACCGGCGGGTCCACCTCGTTCTTGAGCAGGGCGAGGAGGTCGAGGTTGCGCGCGGCCGGGATCTCGAAGACCAGCGCGCCACCGGCATCGAGGCGCACGGCGAGGAGGTCGGCGCCGAGGAGGTCGTGGGCGCGCAAGGCAACGGCTTGCTGTTCGGGCGAGAAGATCGGCTCGGCCGGAGCGGCGGCGTCAGGCATCGTGCGGCGCCTCCTCGGCCGGGTCGGCATCGGGATCGTCGCCCGGGATCTTGAGGCCGAGACGACGGGCCTCCAGACGCTGGGCGAAGGTGAACTCGGGACGCGCGCCGGCGATGACGGGGCCGTCGGCGATGCTCTCTCCGCGGATCTTCGCATGGATGGCGAGGAGGCCCCAGATGACGCTCTCGGGCCGCGGCGGGCAGCCGGGGACGTAGACGTCCACGGGGATGATGCGGTCGACGCCCTTGACCACGCTGTAGGCGTCGCGGTAGAAGCGGCCGCCGGAGATGGCGCAGTTCCCCATGGCCATTACGTAGCGGGGCTCGGGCATCTGGTGGTACAGCCGCTCAAGCACCGGCGCCATCTTCATAGTGAGGGTGCCGGCGACTAGCATGGCGTCAGACTGCCGCGGCGTAGCGCGCATGATCATGCCGAAGCGGTCGAGGTCGTAGCGCGAGGCGGCCGTCGACATGAGCCCCTCAATGGCGCAGCAGGCGAGGCCGAACTGCATGGGCCACAGCGAGCAGGCGCGGGTGACGTTGAGGACGTGGTCGACGACCTTGATGAAGACGATGCCGAGGGGGTTGTTGGAGACTCGGCGGGCGCCCTTGCGGAGGGGCTCGCCGATGGCACGCTTGAGCTTGCGCTCATCGACGCGACCCGTGACCTTGCCCGCCGCCTCATCCAGACGGCGGCGAAGCTCCTCTTCGGTGATCTGCTCGATGAGGGTCTTTCTCACAGCCAATCCAGGTCTCCTTTGCGCCAGGCATAGCCCAGGCCGAGCAGCAAGATGGCGATGAAGACGAACATTTCCATGAAGGCGAGCGGGCCGAAGCCCGGGACGTGGACGAGCTTGCGATACACGACCGCCCACGGGAAGAGGAAGATCGCCTCCACGTCGAAGACGACGAAGATCAGGGCGATCACGTAGTAGCGGACGAAGAACTGGCCCCAGGCCGGGCCGATGGGGTCGACGCCGCATTCGTAGGTGGTTTCCTTCTCGTCGTAGGGGTCCGCAGGACGCAGAAGCCAGGCTGTGACAAGAGCGCCTACGGCCATGAGGAGGCCGAAGGCAAGATAGGCGGCGACGGGGCCATAGAGGACTGGATTTGAGGGCGCCATAGTTAGTGAACTACCTCACAAGACCGCGCCGCGGCACGCAAAATCCGGCCGGGGCACTGACGGAAGTTTAGGGCCAGCGAAGGCGAGTGTCAAACCCGGAAGCCCTCTCCCGCAGGCTTCAGGGCAGCGATGGACATCAGCTTGCGACGGCCACTTTGCGAAGGTTCGACCGGACCTCTCGCAGGAGCACGGCGAGGGGTGCGGGCTTGTCCAGGAACGCCTGCACGGGCAGGAACTCGCCGGGTGCGTACTCAGGATCGTGGATGCTCGGGTAGAAGCGCAGGTCGGTGGTGGCGTGGATTATGGAGTGGATGATGATCGGGATCTCGCTCAGCGGCGGCTGGACGCGACCGCGGAGCTTCCAGACGAGCTGAAAGCCCTCGGTGGCGTCGGGCATCATGACGTCGAGGAGGATGAGGTCGGGCGTCCACTGAAGGATGGTATCGAAGGCATCGTCGGCGCTGGAGGCTTCGCGGACCTCGTAGCCTGCGTGCTCAAGCACGAGGCGCAGCGAGGTCGAGATGTCATGGTCGTCATCGACCACCAGTATTCTGGCAAGCGTTTCCACGGTCGCAATCACCCCTCTCTTTCGGATGTGCTCCCAACTACGCCGCCTGGGCGGCGGAACCGGAACGGCGGCGCTGGAATGCCTGCTTCACCAGATAGATGACGCCCCAACCAGCCGCCAGGGCCAGGGCTCCGTAGGCGAGGATCGCCAGGGAAACATGGAGGTGCAGCCAGAACTTGTTCTGCAGCGCGGGCACCAGGGCGCTCTGGCTCTTGTCGGCGAAGTAGAGGTAGCCGTACATGGCGACCATTAGCGCCAGCGGCAGCGACGCCAGCAGCGCGAGCGGCTGGCCGCGGAGGGTGGCGACGAGGGCGCAGAGCGTGATCCCCCAGACGAACCAGAGCGAGAAGTCGTAGCCGGCGGTGAAGCTGAAGCGCCCGGCGGCGAGGGTGCGCATGATCAGGACGACGGTGTTGCCCAGGAGGCCCAGGGCCGCGAGGCCCACCGAGAACTTGAGGAGCCCCGGGGTCCTCCACAGGGCCGCGGCCAGGCCGAGCAGGAAGCTGACCATGTAGGCGAGGAAAAAGGCGCTGGTGATCAGGGCCTCGGGCCGGGCGACGTCGGCGAAGCCGGCGAGGACGCGGCTGCCACCGCCGGCGGCGGCCTGGGGCATGCCGTAGGCGTGGGCGCTGTTGAGGAAGTTGACCCCGGCGAAGGTGAAGAGGACCGCCAGGAAGCCGACGACGGCGAAGATGGCCGACGAGCGGCCGGTCCAGTTGCGCTGGCGGCGGCCGTGAAGGTAGCCGGCGTAGATGAGCCAGGTGACCAAAGAGGCGGTCTCCTTGGGATCCCAACTCCACCAGCGCTGCCAGACATACTGGGCCCACACGGCGCCGGTGATGATGACGAGCGTCAGCAGCGGGAAGCCGAAGGCCACCGTACGGTAGACGTTATGATCAATCTCCTCGAGGGACGGCAGGACGCCGCCGACCCGGGACCAGGATCGAGACAGGGTGTCAGACATCGGGAAGCTCCTCTCTGAGCAGGGTTCTTGGCGACCCGGTCGCGGACAACTCCGCGAGGAGGCCGTTCCACACGGCAGCGGCGGCCGCGGTGGGCTCGCCGGAACGCGTGTTGAAGGCGATGGACACGACTGTCGCGGTGCGTCCGGCAGGCCGGAGGGCGGCGGTCGCGATCTGAAGCGGGAAGTAGAAGATCATCATCAGGCCGAGGGTGCAGCCGAGGAAGCCCATCCACACAAGGGGCACACCGACGTCCTTGCGGACGCCGAGGCCCGTGTAGGAGGTGGCGCCGATGAACTTGACGGTGCCGCCGGGGATGGGGACCTCCTCGCCCGGGAAGAGCCAGCCGAGGTCCTTCATGCTGTGGCCGCCGGTCTTGAAGCCGGAGACCATCATGAGGTTGATGGCCGGCTTGCCGGGCAGGTCATCGGCGCCGCCGAGGACCTTGCCGTCGCGGCGCTCGGCGTCGGCGTAGAAGCCGGTGGCGACGAGGGCGGCCTGTTTCGCTGAGAAGAAGGCGGCGCGGCCCTTGTCGGAGACCGCCCAGCTAGCGTCGCCGCCCTGGGCCGGGCAGCCGCGCTCGAGGGGGAAGGTGAGGTCGGTGGTCTCGCCGTCATGGGTGACCTGCACGTGGGCGTCGTTGAGACCCCAGCTCGACTGGCTGAGGTAGAAGGTGCCGTAGCGCAGCGGGTGGTTGACGGAGACGACCTGCCGCTGGACTTCCTGGCCGCCCACGAGGAGGCTGACGTCGCTGAAGTAGTTGGCGACCGCGCGCGAGCCGGGGTTGCGGTTGATCTTGAAGCTGTGAAGCTGGACCTGGAAGGGAAGCTGGCCGTCGGGGTCCTTGTAGGTCGTGCCCTCGGTGACGTCGATGTACTTATCCACGGACAAGCCGGGGAGGGCACCGATGATGGCGCCGAGAGCCACCAGGAAGACGGCATAGTGGGCGAAGGCGGGTCCCCAGGCCGACCACCGATGTTTGGTGAGCTGGAACCACTGGCGATCGCCGGCCTCGCCGAGGCGGCGGAGGCGGTAGCCGCGACGGGCGGCGGCGTGGGCGAGGGCGTCGGTGGCGCCGTCAGCCGTGAGCTTGACCGAGCCCTCGACCGTGCCAGCGGCGGCCTTTGCGCGGCGGGAAGCAGCGTCGGCGTCGGGCATGGTGCGGCGAAGCTTCGTCTGCTCCCACATCCGCCGCGAGCAGGCGGCCAGGCTGAGGATCACCAGCCCAAGCAGCAGGAGGAACCAGGTCGTCTTGTAGAGATGGTCCGCGCCCACGCGGAGGATGAGGCCGCCGAGGAGGCTGCCGAAGCGCTGGGTGTAGGTCTCGGGAGCCTCACCTTGCGGCACCAGGGAGCCCAGCCAGCCGAGGCCGGCGACGAGGCCGAGGAGCCACACCACCGTGCGCATCTGCTTGAGGCTATGCCACAAGGAGCGGCCGAGGTCGGTAAAGGTCAGCGGCGGCAGGGGATCCGGCCGCTCGGTGGAGCTGTCGTCTTTCATTGGTTCACATCCTTGGGCTTGGGCTTGCGCTTGCTAGCTGCCGGGCTGCGGAGCCAGCCGACGGCCTCGGCATAGTCGAGGGGATGATCGCGGATGTACTCCTCGGGGCGGAGCTTGCCGGTGATCCAGCAGAGGTTGCCGGGGAAGACGCCCGGGCGCCAGACGACGTGGTAGAGGTGGTAGATGGCGATGGCGCCGACGGCGAGGATGGCCTCCCAGCGGTGGATGATGCCGCTGGCGTCGAGGACCCACTTGGGGAGGTTGGTCAGCGACCAGTTGACGAAGACCAGGAGGGCCCCGGTGAGGGTCATGACGATGGTGCCCCAGAGGAGGGCGAAGTACTCGAACTTCTCCAGGAAGGTGAAGCGGCCGAAGCAGGGGCCGTGATCGCGCATGCCCGTGAGCCAGAGGACCGTGCCCCAGGCGTCGTCGAGGTCCTGGCGCTTGGGGAGGAGACCGCGGAAGGTGTCGCGGCCGTGGCGAGTGACGGTGACCCAGGTGAGGTGGGAGAGAGAGGAGCTTAGGAGCAGGACCGCGGCCAGTCGATGGATGATGGCCCGGCCGCTCATGCCGCCGCAGAGGGTGATGACGACGCGCGCGAAGACCGAGTCGGGGAAGACCAGGGCCATGCCGGTCAACGCCAGGAGCAGGAAGGAGAACATGCGCGCGTAGTGCTCGACGCGCTCGTAGAACCCCATCCGCAGCAGGGCCTCGGGCGGAGGAGCGGGAAGCTTGGCGAGCCCCTGCTCGTAGGCTTGGGCCAGGCCGCTGCGCCACGCACGGTAGCGGGCGAAGGCGTCGAGGATCACATAGATCATGAAGCCTAGAAGGTTGCCGTAGACGAAGATCTGATAGATGAGGCTGAGAAGATAGAGGGGCCAGTCCTCGCGGATGTGGGGCTTGAGGTGAACGCGGCCGATGGCGAACTTAGACCCGGCGCCGGGATGGCACTGGGCGCAGGTGGCCGACAGGTGGGACGGGTTGACGGGGGAGGCGGCGGCGCTGGCCGGTTGAATGTCGTGGTTGCCGTGGCAACTCACGCAGTTGGCCGCCTGGACGTTGCCGAACTTGTTGGCGAGGCCGTGGTAGCTGGCGCGATAGGTCGAGACGCGCCCGCCGGGCAGGTTGTAGAAGTGGACGAAGCTCTCGTTCTCGTGGCAGCGGCCGCAGGTGGCGACGACGCCCTGGGTGGAGACGGAGGAGCCGGCCTCAGTCGGGGCGAGGATGTTGTGCTCGCCATGGCAGTCGGTGCAGACGGGTGCGCCGGCCACGCCCTTGGCCGAGGCCTGGCCGTGGATGCTGCCCTCGTAGAGGCGGGCCTCCGTGGCATGGCAGCCGCCGCAGATGGTGGGCACCTCGGCGC
>PMZA01000083.1 GCA_003170595.1 Armatimonadota bacterium | reverse complement strand
GCCTTGGGCTCCGTAGCCGCGGGTTAGGAACCCGCGGCGGCGGGCCGAAGGCCGCCCGGGGGTGGCAGGGGGAGGCTGTTTTGTAGCGGTGGTGCCTTTGCTCTCAGTCCCCACAGGACTCCTTTCATGACCGTCGAATACTCCCCCGTCCCAATCCTTCTTTGCTTTTCCGGAGGCACTCGACCATGCCCAAATCCGCCAAGCCCGCCAAGCCCGCCAAGTCCGCCAAGCCTTCCTTTCGTCCCCGCGTCACCCGACGCGACGCCTTCTTCGGCCTTCACTTCGACCTCCACCCGCACGCCGAGGACACCGTCCTCGGCCGCGACATCACCGATGCCAACATCGACAAGCTCCTCATTCGCGTCGCCCCCGACTACATCCAGTACGACTGCAAGGGCCACGCCGGCTACACGGGCTACCCGACGAAAGTCGGCTGGCCCTCCCCGGGCATCGTGAAGGACTCCCTCGCGATCTGGCGCAAGGTCACCGCCCGCCACGGCGTCGCCCTCGTCATCCACTACTCCGGCGTCTGGGACATGGTCGCCTGCGAGCACCACCCCGAGTGGCAGGCCCGCGGGGCCAACGGCAAACCCGTCCCCGGCATCACCAGCGTCTTCGGCCCCTACGTCGACGAACTCCTCATCCCGCAGCTTCGCGAGGCCGCCACGGCCTACGATCTCGACGGCGCCTGGGTCGACGGCGAATGCTGGGCCGCGGTGCTCGACTACTCACCCGCCGCGGTCAAAGCCTGGCGCACGGCCCTCTGCTGCGGCCCCGCGATCAAGCCTCCCAAGAAGCCTTCCGACCCCCTCTGGCTCGAGTGGAAGATGTTCCATCGCCGCGCCTTCGAGGAGTACCTGCGCCACTGGGTCGACGCCCTCCACGAGTCGCATCCCGATTTTCAGATCACGAGCAACTGGGCGTACACGACCCTCATGCCCTGGTCGGTCGGCGTCCCGCTCGACTTCATCTCCGGCGATTACTCGCCCACCCTTTCCCTCGACCGCGCCCGCGTCGAGGCCCGCTACATGGCCAACGTCGGCGAGCCGTGGGACCTCCTGGCCTGGGGGTTCAACTGGCAGGGCAACCTCGGTCACTCGATCAAGAAGGCTGTCGCCCTCCAGCAGGAAGCGGCGGCCACCCTCGTCCACGGCGGCGGCTTCGCCATCTACTACGTCCCCACCCGCGCCGGCTTCGTGACCGACGACATCATCGACGCCTCGGGCCAGGTCGCCGATTTCTGCCGCGCGCGTCAGAAGCTCTGCCATCGCAGCTCCACCGTCCCCCAGGTCGCCCTCCTCCTCTCCGTCGAGACGCAGATGGACCGCTCCGACGCGGTCTTCCACTGGGGCGGCTGCATGGATGAGATCGAGGGCGCCCTGCATGCCCTCCTCGAGTCGCACTACTCGGTCGACATCCTCTCCGAATGGCAGCTCGAGGCTCAGCTCACCGACTATCCCCTCGTCGTCATCGCGGATTCGTACAAGCTCACGCCCGACTTCCGCACGGCCCTCCTCGAGTACGTGAAGGACGGCGGCAGCCTCCTTCTTCTCGGCGAGAAGTGCGCCCGCCTCTTCGCTGATGAGCTCGGCGCTAAGCTCATCGGCGAGCCCGCCGAGGTCACGGCCGAACTCGGCTCCGCAGCCTCCGGCGTCGTCAACTGCAACGGCCTCTGGCAGGAGGTCTCGCCCACGAAGGCCAAGACCCTCTCCCACCGTTACCCGACCCGCGACACCCGCAAGGATGGCCAGCCCGCCGCGACGATCGCCAAGTTCGGCCAGGGCAAGATCGCGGCCTTCTACGGCCCGGTCGCGCTCAACTACTTCCGCTGCCACCATCCGGTCCTCCGCGCCCTCATCGCCGACGCCGCGGCCGCCCTCTTCCCCGATCCGAGGGTGAAGACGGACGCGCCGTCGTGCGTGGAGATCATCCTCCGCCACACCTCCACCGGCCGCCTTGCGGTGCATCTGCTCAACACGGCGGAGACCCAGCGCGCCGACCGCTTCCTCGCGCCGGACTTCATCCCCTCGGTCGGCCCGTTCACCGTCGACGTATCCGTCGCGATCCGTCCCCAGCGCGTCTCCTGGCGACCCGATGGCGGACGGCTGAAGTGGTCGTGGGCTGCGGGCAAGCTCACGGTGACCATCCCGCGCCTCGACATCCACGGCGCGATTGTGGTGGAATAACACGGTTCGCGACTTGAGTCCGACCGTGCCTTTTCTGTAGGGCGGGGGTTTATCCCCCGCCGCACCCTTGCTCATACTCTCTGGGAGGTATTGCTTATGCGTTCAGTCTTATGGATTTCGCTGGTCGCTTTCACGCTTTGCGTCTTCGCCTTACCTCACGCCTCCGCCGCAGTGACCTTGCCGGCCATCGTCGGCGACAACATGGTCCTCCAGNNTCTGGGGCTGGGCCGCTCCCGACGAGAACGTGTCGGTCTCCTTCGCGGGCCAGATGGTCTCCACGAGGGCCCACGCCAGCGGCAACTGGTCGGTCAGACTTCGCCCGATCCCTGCCGGCGGACCCTTCGACATGACGATCGCCGGCTCCAACACCATCGTCCTGCACAACATCCTCATCGGCGAAGTCTGGGTCTGCTCCGG
>PMZA01000024.1:628-5105 GCA_003170595.1 Armatimonadota bacterium | reverse complement strand
TGTCCCCGTAGATCGCCCGGACGCCCCGCGCCTCCCCTTCCTCGATCGTCTGCTGGATAAGGTACACCCCACCCTGCGTGATGCTCTCGCCCACCGTCTTGTCGAAGAACCGCGACATCGGCGACCCCACCACCCCGAAGCAGGTGTTCGCCGCCACCTTGTACGCGTTGCTGCGCCGGTCCGCCTCGTGCCACTCCACCGTGCCCGGCGCCAAACTCGCCTTCAGGTCGCTCCAGTGCTTGCGCAACCGGCGCAGCTCAGTCACCGCTTCCGCAAGCAATCCCACTGCGTCCGTGCGGAAGTGTGCCCCGTACCCCGGAACCTCGCAGAGCCCCGCCGGCCGTGGCTCCTGCTTCACGTACTTCGGATCCCACCCACGCGCCCGCATCTCCGTCTCGGTCATCCGGTGGAACTCGGCGATGGTCTCCGGGCTGATGTTCCACGTCTGGATGATGCTCGGGTACAGCGCCGTGAAGTCCGCGACATGCACATCCCGCAGGATGCCCCGCTTGGTCGGCTCGAGTACGAACGCCCCCGCGAACTGCGAAGCGTACTCCGGGTAATCCCACATCGTCCGGAAGTGCATCCCGCGGTCCCGCGCCCGGCGCAGCAGGAACCCCTCCACGAAGTTGGTGCCGTGCATCCCGCGGCTGTCCGGCAACGTCCAGGTCACCTCACAGATCGCAAGGTGCAGCCCCACGTACCCCGTCTTCTGCTCGATGAGCAGCTGCAGCTCTGCATCCCGCAGGTTGTACTTCACAAGCCGTTCCCGCTCGGCCCCGCCTTCCTCCCATGCCTCCCACGTCTTCGATGCGTCGAATGGGTCCTTCGTCTCGCCCAGCACGTTGGTCGCCACGCGGTCGAGCGATACGGATTCCTTCTCCTCGCCACTCTCGCTCACGTGCATGTTCATCTTGCGGTACAGCTCCATCTGGTCGAGCCAGAGCCACTGTGCCCACCGCACCGCCAAGCCCACCCGAATGGTCCGCGCCTTGAGCACCGGGAAGTCGAAGTTGTCCCCGTTCCACGCTGCCACCAAGTCGAACCGGTCGAGCACCGCCCACAACTCACGCAGCAACCGCTTCTCATCCGCGTCGGTGTCCTCATTCAACGCGCGTACCTCACGCGTCCCATCCTCCGCGGTCACCGCCCAGCACAGTATCCGCATGCCCTCCTTGCGGCTGAACGGCACCCGGCTGTCCGTCTCGAGGTCCAGGTAGCAGATGCGTGGACGCTGGATCGTCACGTCCTGCTCGGTCAGGAACCGCCGCACCGGATGCACGTCTGCTTCGTACGTCCGAACGTTGATCGCGTCGAAGTAGCAGTCCTTGCCCGTCACCGGGTTCGGCCGGCGCGGCCGGCGCGTGGCCGTCTCCAACACCTCCCGGCTCCGCCACCGAAGCCGCAACCACGCCCCCTCGGGCTTCACCTCCAGAATGGCCCGGCTCGCCCGCAAGTTCCGCTCGAGCTCGTCCGGCACATCCGCCACCCGCAGGTAGCAAACGTGCTGCGCCGGAAACATCTTCGTGGCCCGGCGCCCCTGCGCGTCCCGGTACACCGCCATCACACTCTCCCCCATGTAGTACGCATTCACGACGGCAAATGCCTCGCGACGCTGCGAGCCCGAAGGCGGACCCGAGGGGGTGGGAGACGAGGGCATGGCGACCCTTGGACCACCAGTGCTCGAGCCCGCCTGCGAACCCGCAGCGCCGCGCCGTCGCACCGGTCAGCCCTCCCGCCGCCGCTCGACGATGAGCACCAGACCCGCCGCCTGCAGCACCACTCGGTACGCACAGACCACTCCGTTCACCACCTCCTCGCGCCCCACCGGCTCGTCCGCGATCCGCTTGGCGCGCTTGTCGTCCTTGCCCTTGGCGAACAGCGGGATGGTCTGCCGCCCGAGCAACGTCGCCACCGTCACCTTCCGCTCCGGGTCGACCAGCTTCTCCTGCTTCTTCTTCGCCGCCGCTTTGGTGGCCTTGGTTCCGCTGCGCACCCCGCGACCACCCGCCGCGGCCGCCGCCGTCGGTTCGCGTTCGGCGCCCCCCTTGCGGATCTGCTCCTGCACCTGCTTCGCCACCGCACTCACCGGCAGCGCCTTGCTCGCGTCAGTCAGCAACAGCTTCCGGTCACCCTCCGGCAACCGGACGACGTGCGCCAGCTTCGCCACGCCGAACTTCTCCACGTCCTCCTTCGTGAACCCGTAGGCCACGTCCATCAGCTTGTAGGCCCAGGTCGGACTCATCCCGAGCTCGCTCAGCACGAACTGGTTCCAGTTCTTGTACTTCGTCTGCTGCGTCGCCGGATCCATCCGCTGCGTGTACAGCCGATCCTTGTAGATGCTGTACACCGCGTTGCCGAGTTCCCAGTGGTCGCCGTACACCACCCGGCCGTACCGCTCCGCCTCGGACTTGATCCGCTCCTCGATCTTCTTGACGCGCGCCACCGCAGTCTCGAGCGCCTTCAGTCCCGCCACAGTGACCGCCGCCGCCCCCGGCTTCTGCACGGCTTGGGGAGGCGATGCCGCCGCACTACCCCGCGTGCGCAGCGGAGCCGCCGGCGCAGTCGCCACAGGGGGCTTCACCGCCGCCGGAGTAGGCTTCACTGCTGCGGACGGCGGAACGGGCGGCGGCACCAGATTGCCGTTCTCGTCCTTCATCTCGCCGTCGCCACAGTACGGGCACTCCGAGTAGGTCTCAGGCCCCTCAATCTGGCACTCGCCCCCGCAGGTCTCGCAGTCAGCGCACACCCCACCCTTCTCGCGGATGTACTCCCCCATCCGCACAATCTTCTCCGCCAGGGTCCCATCCATGCCCAACTTCTTCATCGTCAGGTACTTGTCGAGCACAGCGGCCTTCACCGCCGATACCTTCACCCCGGCCACTTCGTCCGGCGTCTTCGTTGTCCTCGCCATTGAATCCTCCAATCGCTCCACATCATGCCGCGGCCGACGCCGCCACCATGGCCACCCGCCGCAACACGCGCCGAGCCGCCCCAACATCTCCGATCCGGTACGCCAACCGAGCCGCCGGTTCCAGACAAAGCCGTTCCGCCGCCGCGTCCAGGTCCCCAGCGCAATCGAGCAGCAGCAGGAGCAGGTCGGCCTCCTCGGGCCGCTCGAGCCGCCCCAGTGCCAACAGCACCTCCTCCTGCTCCGCCGCCTCCAGCTCCACATCGTACCCGGCCTGCAACAACCGCTCCCACCGGCCCGGGTCCACCCCGTCCGGGTCCAGCTCGCTGAACGCCCGCGCGTGCCGGCTGGGCGCCGAGTCATCCCACCGCTTGGCACCCCTCTGCTGGTGCAGCCACTTCTTCGCACGCACGCTCGCGTTCCACGCCACGTAGTGGTGCAGCGTCGGGCCCCGTTCCGGATCCCACCGGGGCACGAGGTCCCAAGCCGCCACGAGCAACTCCTGCACCACGTCCGCGCGCTCCACACCCGCGGGCACCCGCCAGCGACGCATCAACGCCACCGCCATCCGGTCCCAGTGCGCTGACGTTCGCCGCGCGAACTCGGCAAACGTCAACTCCCCAGCCCGCAGTAGCTTCAGCTGGCCGCGCACACCGGCTCCAGGTCGTAGGCCGCCTGCGCCGCGATGCACGTGACCACCAGGTCCCGCCCGGGCACCAGCACCACCAGCGTCCCACGCCCCGGCTTCTGACCTGCGATGAGCACGTGGTACTTGTCCTCCTTGAACCGGATCCGGGTATGGGCCCCACGTGCGGTGCACCACTGCTCAAACTGCTTCAACGTCATCAACTCATTCGCCATGTGCGTCTCCAGGTAATGCCCCCCGCCGCCGGGGCCGACTCNNGCCTTCTCGATCTCGAACGCGCGGAACGGGTCCGTCTCCGTCTCGTGCGCGTAGCGCGTGAACGCGTTCACCATGTCGCTGCGCGTTGGCTGCGCGTGCTTCACCGGCTCCCGGTCGTACGCGAGCTGCAGCGCCTTGAGCACCTCCGGGCGCCGGCCGCGCACCGGCACCAGCTCCCGCTCGAGCGCGCCGTTGAACAGCCCCGGCAGCACCCTGCTCACCGAGAGCCCCGCACACTCCTCGTTGCCCGCGGTCACGACGTCCTGCTGCGCGTAGCCCCACGCCTGCCGGAAGCCGGCGAGCTTGTTCAACGCGGTCGCCCCCGCCTCGTAGAACCGCTGCGCCAAGCTGCTCAGCTTGCCCATGTGCCGGATGCGCGCCACCTGCACCGTCGCCTCGTCGATCACCATCAGGTTCAGGCACAGGTTGCGCCACACGACGGCGCTCACCTGGATGCTCCCGCTACCCGTGTCGTCGGTCCGCACCACGATGCCGGCCTTGAACATCTCGCCGGCGCAGTACTCCTCCTCGGCCACGTCGCTGTGCCACAGACACTCGATCTTGGCGCGGAACCCGTCGTAGTCGACCGCGCCCCGAGCGCCGTCCGGGCAGAACTCGCCGATGGCGTCCGCGATGGCGTCGATGCTCATCCCGCCCTGGTA
>PMZA01000024.1:311-593 GCA_003170595.1 Armatimonadota bacterium | reverse complement strand
ACGTTGTGCGCCCGCAACTCGGGCCAGCACGACCGGAGGTACTCCGCCCCGCCGATGTGAGCGCGCGACACCAGCGACCCGAATGCCCGCTCCGCCAGCGCCACCCGCATCTCGTGCGCCGGCTTCCCGTTCGCCGGAACCTGTACCAGCAGGTCGCCCAAGGACGACATCCGCATGTCGCTCAACTTGACCGTCCGGTCGCGCCGGTTCTCGAGGTCGATCTGGTGCCGCAGGTCGACCATCGCCTTCGCGATGAGCGGCTTCTCGTCATGCTCGATCCGG
>PMZA01000024.1:0-300 GCA_003170595.1 Armatimonadota bacterium | reverse complement strand
CGCCTCCTGCTCCTGCAGCCGCCCCATCGTGATCACGTGGTCGACCTGCGCCGCCGTCACCTCGGGGGCGACCAGCTCGGCGACCGGCGCGAGCTGCACCTCAACCACCCGCAAGTGCCGCGGGTTCCGGTCGCGCGTCATGTCCGCGCACACCCGCTCCAGATCGCTCTCGTTCGCGATCACCAACTCGTCGCCGTACCGAACCTCGAACTGCTTTGCTGCGTTTGCCATGTTCTCATCTCCTTCGTCACCGGCTCCGTGCCGGCCCCTACGGGGCGGAACCACTCGGCTCCGCCCCGC
>PMZA01000309.1 GCA_003170595.1 Armatimonadota bacterium | reverse complement strand
TCCTCCGGACCTCCTACGCCGCCTACGGAGGCTGACTCGCGATGCGGCGTGGTCACCTTACGAGACGATGCGCCGCGGAGGAGAGAAGCGGCCAAGCGAAAGCGTAAGACAAACCACGCGATCCTTCGGCGCTGCAGGAAGCGCAGCGCTCTCAGGCTCACGTGGCCGGAGTGATGCGGAGCTGAGGGCGGGTGCGGCCGTCGGAGGCCATCTCCCGCGCTTCCTCAAGCTGCACCGCCAGCACCATCGATACGCCCGGCGTCTGCATCGTCACCCCGTAGAGGCGGTCGGCCGCCGTGATCGTCTGCGGGTTGTGCGTGACCAGGATGAACTGCGACAGCTCCGCGAATTCGCCGAGGAGGGCGATGAAGCGGTCGGTGCTCGCCGCGTCGAGAGCCGCGTCGATCTCGTCGAGGACGCAGAAGGGACTCGGCCTCACGCGCAACAAGGCGAAGACGAAGGCCGTCGCCGTCAGCGCACGCTCGCCGCCGGAGAGGAGCATGAGATTCTGCAGACGCTTGCCGGGCGGGCGGACGATGATCTCAACGCCGCCGTTGAGCGGATCGTCGGGGAGGGTCAGCTCGAGGCGCGTCTCTCCCCCATCGAAGAGGCGCTGGAAGACTTCCTCGAAGGCGACGGCGACCTCGGCGAAGGTGCGGAGGAATTCGGTCTTGGCCGCGTCGTCGAGTTCGCTGATGAGCTGGAGAAGCTCCTCGCGCGCGCCGGCGACGTCGTCGAGCTGGACGCGGAGGTATTCCTGCCGGGCTTCGAGGCGCTCAAGCTCCTCGGGCGCGCCGGGGTTGACCGGGCCGAGAAGGCGGATGGCTTCCTTGATCTCCTCGGCCTCGCGGTCGGCGGCCTGGCGCGAGAAGGACTCGTCGCAGAGGGTCGCCGCCTGCTCGGGCGTGACCGAGAACTGATCCAGGAGGCGCTCGGCGAGGGCCTGAAGCTGGGCCTCCTCGCGAGCGACGGCAAGCTCGGCGCGATGCTCACCGGCGACGGCTTCGTCGGCGCGACGGCGGGCCGTGCGCAGGCGCTCGTCGAGTTCGGCGTGGCGGCGGCGGAGAACGTCGGCGCGGTCGCGCTCGCGGCGAAGCTGCTCGCGGGCGGTGGCAAGCGTCTGCTCGAGGGGCTCGACCTCGGGCAATTCGTCGAGGAGGCGGGAGGCCTGCTCAAGCTGGCCACCGAGCTGGAGAAGGCGGGCCTCCTGCTGGGCGACGCGGTCGTGGGCCTCGCGCTGCTCGCTGGCGGTGCGGGTGCGCTCGGACTCCGATGCGCGCCAGCGCTGCTCAAGCTGGGCGACGCGGATCTGGGCGGCGACGAGAGCTTCACGGGCGGCGGCGAGGCGCTGCTCGAGATCCTCAGCGGCCTGAAGGTCGCCCTCGGCCTCGATGCGCTGGAGTTCGTCGCGGAGGCCGTTGGCGGTCTCGAGGGCAAGCTCGCGGCGCTCGATGGTCTTCTGCAGACGGCCCTGCAGCATCTCGAGGTCGCCGGTCATGTCGCGGAGGGCGCGCTCGGCGGCGGTGAGACGGGAGGCGACGTCGTCGACCTGCGCGACGGCGGACTCAAGTTCGCGCTCGCGGCCGGAGAGGACGGCGCGGCAGCCGTCGAGGGTGCGCTCGGTCTCCTCGGCGAGGTTGCACAGGCGGGCCTCGAAGGCGACGAGGCGGGCCTCACTGTGGAAGACGACGTCGCGGCGCTCGCGGCAGCGGTGAAGCTGGCGCGTGCGGGCGAGGAGCGGGCTCTGGCGCTCGACCGGGCCGCCGGCGACGAGTTCGCCGTCGGAGGAAAGGAGTTCGCCGGCCAGGGTCGCGAAGTGGACCGAGGGGAGGGCGGTGTCGGCGAGGCGGCGGGCGGTGTCGAGGTCCTGGACGATGACGACCATGCCGAGGGTGTGGTCGACGACGGCGCGAAGGTCGTCGGGGACGCGGACCAGGTCGGCGGCGAGGCCGACGATGGATGGGCCGGCGACGGGCTCATGCGGGCGGTCGGTGGAAAGCTCGCCGAGGATGAAGATGCCGAGGCGGCCGAGGTCCTCACGGCCGACGGCGTTGACCACCGCGAGGGCGGCGGCACGGTCGCGGACGACGAGCCACTGGGCGCGCTCGCCGAGGGCTGTGGCGACGGCGGCCTCGATCTCCTCGGGGACCTGAAGCAAGGTGCCGAGGGGGCCGAAGACGCCGGTGAGGCGGCCGGCGCCGGCGAGGCGCATGACTTTCGCGACGGCGTCGGAGAGGCCGTCGCCGGACTGGGCCATGGCCTCTAGCGTCGTCAGCGTGGCGTCGAGGCCGGCCATGTGCTCGCGGAGGAACTGGATGCGCGCGCGATGGGCGTTGAGGACGGCGAGGCGTCGGCGGTGATCGGCGTCGGCCGCGTCGGCCTGCTCGCGGAGGGCGGGCACTTCGTCGCGGGCGCGAAGCTGCAAGGTCTCGATCTCCTCGCGGGCGAGGAGGAGTTCCGACTGGCGCTTGCGAGTCTGATCGATCTGGACTTCGAGGAGGTTGACGCGGTCGCGGAGTTCGGCTTCGAGATGGACCAGGCCCTCGGCTTCCTGCTCGGACTTCGACACGCGCTCGGAGAGGCGGGAGATGAGGCGGCGGCGGTCCTCGCGCTGGGCGGCGACGGAGGCGAGTTCGGCCTCGTCTTTCTCGACGACCTGGCGGCAGGTGTTCATCTCGGCGCCGGCGGAGGCAAGGTCGCCACCGATGGCCTCGGCCTCGGTGTGCAGGGCGGCGAGGCGGGTGGTGAGGGTCTCGAGGCGCGTGTGATCCTGGTCGCGGCTGGAGGTGAAGGCCTCCATCTGGCGCTGCAGGCTCTCGGCGGCGGCGACGGCGACGTCGCGGCGGTGGCGCGTCTCCTGCATGCGCGTCTCGAGTTCGGAGGCGGTGTCGCGCAGGCCCTCAACCGCGGCCTGGCAGACCTCGAGTTCGGCGGCGATGGCGACCAGCTCGACGTCGAGGGCCTCGCTGTCGGCGCGAGTCTTTTCGAGTTCGGCCGCGGCGTTCACGCGATCGTTCTCGAACCGACCGCAGCGGCGGCGGCGCATGCCATACTCGGCGGCGAAGAGGCGGACCTCCAGCTCGCGAAGGCGGACGTCCAACTCGCGGAATTGCAGGGCACGGACGGAGTCCTCGCGGAGCGGGCCGATGTGGGAGTTCAGCTCGGAGATGATGTCGTTGAGACGGCGCATCTCCGACTGGGTCGAGGTGAGACGGCGCTCGGCCTCGTCGCGGCGGACGCGGTACTTGCGCACCCCCGCCGCCTCCTCGAGAAGCATGCGGCGATCCTCGGGGCGGACCGAGAGGATGGCGTCGATCTCGCCCTGGCCGATGACCGAATAACCCTCGGGCCCGAGGCCCGTGTCGAGGAGAAGATCGCGGACGTCGCGGAGGCGGGAGCGCTGGCGGTTGATCTGATACTCCGCCTCGCCCGAGCGAAATATGCGGCGCGTGATCTCGACCTCGGTGTAGTCGATGAAGAGCTTGCCGTCGGAGTTGTCCAGCGTCAGCGAGACCTCGGCCAGACCGAGGGGGCGGCGATTCTCGGCGCCGGCAAAGATGACCTCGTGGATGTTGGTCGTGCGGAGAGCGCGCGGGGCCTGCTCGCCGAGGGCCCAGATCATCGCGTCGACGACGTTGGACTTGCCGACGCCGTTGGGGCCGACAATGGCCGTGACGCCGGGATCGAAGTCGAGGACCGTGGGCTCAGCGAAGGTCTTGAAACCGCGCAGATAGAGGCGCTTGAGGTGCAAAGGGAAACCCCCGTGATCGGATAAGGCTGCGAAAGGTGGAAAGGAGAAGGTAAAGGCTGAAAGGCGGGCCGGATTCGATGAGGCGCAAGCGCGTCATCTGATGCGGCCCCTCCGCAAACCAGGCGGCGGTTAGCCGTGGTGGAAGCGGGTTAGGATGAAGGCGGACGCTGCATACAGGACGACCGCCGATAGGATCGCGAAGGCTGCCTCCAGGACCAACGTCGTCGATCTGGCCCGGGCTGCTGCCAGAATCGCAGCCACCGCCGCCAGACCGCCGAGGACGCAGGGCCAGAAGGCAATCAGGTACACAAGGGGAGGAATCGCAACCTCCCGGACGTACCACCAGGCGGAAAGATACACAGGCAGAAACTGGAGCAGGCTGAGCGCTACCAAGGCGACAGGCCAACTCATTACTGCCCAGGCGATACAGAGATGGCCGACCAGTTTGGCGTTACGGCGCTCGATGTCGCACAACCCCTTACCCCTCGCGCACTGGGCCCGGAAGACGTGGAAACGATACAGTGGAGGCGAGATTCCGTCAAGGATACAGGGCGGCGCGGACCGAAGGCAAAGGCCGGGCGAAAAGCAGGGCCGGATTCGCCCNNGCCCCTCCGAAAAGCCCCGCCTACCGACACTAGCTATAGGCCCTCGGGCAGTTCGATACCCATCGCACCGAGGGGCGTCGCCTGGCCGATCTTCTCGCGCTTGGCGTCGCGGGCGTGGCGCAAAGCCTCCGCCATAGCCATGCAGACGGCGGTCTGGAGGGCGGCTTTGTCGCCCGTGGCGAGCATCTCATCGGCGATCTCGAGGTCGATGGGGTCGCCGAGGCCGCTGACGTGGGCGATGACATGGCCGTCCTCGGAACGGCCCTCCACGACGATCTGCGCGAGCTCGGCGAGGGCCTCCTCGATGTTCTCCTGCATGCGGGCGACCTGCTTCTCGATCATGGACGCAAAGGGGTTCAGCATGCTCGTGGAATCACTCCGGATTGACTTCTTCACTGCCTTCGAAAAGATCCAGGGCGAGGCTGGCTGCGTTGTCGGCGGCTTCCTCGGCGGAGCGAGGGGTGGGCGGTTCGGGTGTGGGCTCAGGCACGGGTTCGGGCTCGGGCTCAGTGACTAGCTGGCGCTCGGGTTCGGGCGCGGGTTCGGGGGCGGATGCCAGGGGTTCAGGGGCCTCGACGGGCTCAGGGGCTGGCTTGGCTGATGGCTTGCTGCCCCTCGACCTGGGCTCGGGGTGCTGCGCAGCAGCACGGGCTGTCGTGGCGCGGGCGGCATCGCTGGCGGCGAGAGTCGGAGTGAGGGACGTGCGAAGCGTGACCGTGCGGCCGAGGACCGCCGAGAGAGCGCGCTCGACATCCTCACGATACTCACTGGCGATGCGGTCGTGATGAAACTTCATCTTGCCCGGAAACTCAAGGATTACCTCGTCGCCGACCATGCCCACGGGGTGCGCCTCTTTCAGCAACGCCCAGACCGAGACGCGCTTCATCCGCTTGAGCTGGAAGTGAAGCTCGCCCCAACGCTCGACCAGGTCGGCGGCGCTGGCGAGAGAGGAAGCCGGCACGGATTCGGATGAGGCTGACTCTGAGGCGGCGACTGGCTCCGGGGAAGGCTCGGGTTCGGGCTCTACCTCGGGTGCAGCCTCATACACTGGAGTCGGCTCGGGCTCGACGGGGGCCGGGGGCGCGGGTCTAGGTGCCGGCGACGGCGCTGGGGCCGGGGCAGGCCACTCGACGGGGCGATGGACGGGCGGGGGTTCGGGGTGCCCGGCGACCCTCGGCCCGGGCTCGGGATGCTGCGCACGTACGCGGTCGGCGGCGGCGCGGGCTTCATCGCGGGCGGAAGGCTTGGCCCACAGTTCGGTCATCTCAGCGAGGGCGAGTTCGAGGGCGAGCTGCTGCTGAGTCGCGTCGCGGAGGCGGCGTTCGGCATCGCCGAGGAGCTTGAGGCCCTCGGCCAGGCGGTCGCCGCCGAGGCGGCGGGCATGATCGGACAGCTCGGCCCACTCGGCCGTCGCGCGGACGCCGAGGGCGAGGCGAAGCATCTCGCGCACGGCGAGGGTCACGTCCTGAAGGAGCTGGGCGAGGTCTTTGCCACCGGCGACCAGGTCGTCGAGGCGCTGGAAAACAGCGGCGAGATCACTGGAGGCGACGGCATCGAGGAGGCCGACCAGGGCGTCGCGGGAGGTGGCGCCGAGGACTTCGCGGGCGAGGCCGGCGGTGATGGGTCCGTCGGCGTAGGCGACGATCTGATCGAAGACGCTCTCGGCATCGCGGAGGGCGCCACGGGCGGCACGGGCGATCTCGAGGAGGGCGTCATCGTCGACCTCGACACCCTCGCGGGTGGCGATGGCGCGGAGGCTCTCGGTGATCGTGCGCTCGCCCATGAGATGGAACTCGAAAAGCTGGCAACGCGAGACGATCGTGGCCGGGACCTTGTGCAACTCGGTGGTCGCGAGGACGAAGAAGGTGTGCTCCGGGGGCTCCTCGAGGGTCTTGAGGAGGGCGTTGAAGGCCTCGGAGGTGAGCATGTGGACCTCGTCGAGGATGTAGACCTTGTGGCGCGCTTCGGCCGGGGCGTAGCGGACCTTCTCGCGGAGGTCGCGGATCTGCTCGATGCCGCGGTTGGAGGCGGCGTCGATCTCGAGGACGTCGAGGGCGCGGCCGGCGGCGATGGCCTGGCAGAGGCGGCACTCGTTGCAGGGGTTGGGGGTCGGGCCGTGCTCGCAGAGGAGGGCCTTGGCGAGGACGCGGGCGGTCGAGGTCTTGCCCGTGCCGCGCGGGCCTGCGAAGAGGTAGGCATGGACGACCCGGCCGCCGGTGAGGGCGTTCTGGAGAGTGCGGGCGACGTGATCCTGCCCGACGATCTCGTCGAAGGTCTGCGGACGATAGCGGAGGCTGAAGGGAACGTATGCCATGAGACCACGGGCCGAAAACGAGTGATGCTGATCAGCGGCGCGAAGGTGGTGATCGAAAACTAGGTCCTTCGCGGCGCAGCTTCGCTGCGCACGCTCAGGATGACAAAGCGTTAAGGCAGCAAGGACAAAAAGAAAAGCGCGGCGGGGCGTAAAGCCCCGCCCTACAGAAGGCGAAAGGCGAAGGCGCGGCGGGCATAAATGTGAGATCGCAGAGCGATCTCCTCCCCGCCCTACAGAAGGCGAGAATCAAAGGCAAAGACGAAAGGAAAGAAAAGTGGCCGTGCACCCGCCGTCGATACGCGCCGTCCAAGCGTTACCCTGACAGCCAGCTCCGGCCAGGTAACCCCGCGGCACAAGCCGCTACCAGTTACCGTTGCTTCCTCTCGGACCTGGCGGGGTTCACCAGCGCAACCTTGCGCGGGACCCGACCTTCAACACCGCTTATCAGGGTCAGACCTCAAACGACGCAACCTCGGGAGGGGATTCAGCCCGGCTGTAGCGGATTGCCGGTGCAGGGTACCGCTGGCCCCCCGCCTAGCACGGCCACAAAAGGATCGGAAGGATCGATTGGATCGGTTGGTTGAACGTGGGGGATAGTGTAACAGAGGAGGGGTAAGGAAGGCAAAGCGAGGGCGGGGCAAGGCAACGCGGATACTGAGAAGGAAGGGGGGAACTGCGGCCACCACAGATCCTTCGCTGCGCAGACCCCGCTCCGCTCAGGATGACGGACGTGGTGCCGGGGGATGGGTCTGAGCGGGGATGCTTAGCGCGGCGACGCTACGCGCCGCTTGGCGCTCAGCATGACAGCGAAAGGCGGAAAGGATGAAGGCAAGGCCTCGCGGACGATGGGTGGTTACGCCGCCACCACAGATCCTTCGCGGGGAGGCGCTCCGGGGGACGATGAGTCGTGCGCTCAGGATGACGACCTAAGGGCGAAGGACAAGAACAGAGAGCGCCACAGCGACAATACAGCCTCCCCATCACCACCCCCGCAGGCTCGCGCCTGCGGCTACACATGCCAGGCGAAAAGCGAGGGCCGGATAGGAGACCCTCCACAAGCAAGGCCACTGCCCCTGCTACGAGGGGTCGTCGGTGGGGAGGTCCTCGCCGTGCTGGAGGCGGCGCATGGTGCAGAGCGGGCAGAGGGATTTCTGCGCACGCTCTCCGCAATCCAAACATTCGTAAGGTCGCTCCGCGACCGGCTGCGACTTCATCATGTGCCCCAGGTTCGTCAGGAACTGGATCTTCGACATCGGCGCGAGGCGCTCCAGGTGCGCGAAGACGTCCTTGAACCGGTGCGTGTCCGGCGGGAAGTGAGGGCACTTCGAGGGCTCGAACTCCAATCCCTCAATCTGCGTGTAGGCCGCGGTCAAGCGCTCGGGGATGAAGTACAACGGCTTGATCTTCTTCGGATCGTACTCGCCCGCCGGGAGGACCGCCTTCGGAGCGAAGGTGCGCCCCGAGAGGATCTGCTTGAGCATGATCTGGAACATGTCCTCAAGCGTGTGGCCCGTGGCGATCACGTCGAGGTTCTCGCGGCGGGCGATCCTCGGGAAGAGAGCGCGGCGGATGCCTCCGCAGGCGGCGCAGACGTTCCAGTGACCGGTCTCCTGCGGGGCGACATCGTGGGCGGCGGCGTCCTCGACGACAAGGCGGACGGCGTAGCGGCGGCAAAGCTCCGTCACCGCGTCGCGGCAGGCCGCGGAGTAACCCGGGATGCCCATGTCGATGTAGATCGCGACGGCCGTGAAGAGGCGGCGACGGCGCAGGTTCGCGAGGCACGCGAGGAGGGCGGCGGAGTCCTTGCCACCCGATACACAGATGCCGACGCGGTCGCGGACGTGGAGCATCTCGCGGCGGCGCATGTCCAGAAAGATGCGATGTTCGAGGGCTTTCGGAAGACACTTGCGGCAGAGGCCGCGGCTCCATTCCGTGACCGGAAGGACGTCCTCGGTGCTATTGCATACGCCGCACTTGTGCACATACTCGGGCGCCCAGTCGCGGCCGGAGGAGTAGAGGGCGTCGGGGTCGAAAGCGGGCGGGTTGTCGTCGGCAAGGTCGGGCATGGGCAGCCGGGTATGGGCAGAGTCAGGATGATGAGCACGAGCGAATCGTGCGCCAAGCAGGGATCCTTCTGAGCAGCAAAAAGCGCTGCTCCATCAGGATGACAGCGAAAAGCGAAAAGATGGAGGACGAAAGGCGAAAGGCGCGGCGGGCATAAA
>PMZA01000412.1 GCA_003170595.1 Armatimonadota bacterium | reverse complement strand
GTCCTGGCCGTCGGGGGCGGTCTGGACCAGGAAGCCCTCCGCCTCGAGAGCGCACTCGATGACGTCGCGGACGGCGAGCTCGTCCTCGACGATGAGGACGCGGACGCCTGGGGCCGGGTTGGGCGTGGAGGCGGGGGCGATGTCGGACTCCGGAGCGGGGGCGGGCTCTTCGTCCTGGCCGACGATCATCTGGGGCTGGGCATCGATAGCCGCGAAGATGGCCTCGGGAAGCTCGACACAGAAGCGTGCGCCGCAGCCGGGACTGCTCTCGGCCCACATGTTGCCGCCCAGGTCGAGGATGATGCCCAGGGAGACGGCGAGGCCGAGGCCGGTGCCCTCGCCGACGGGCTTGGTTGAGAAGAAGGGATCGAAGATGCGGGGGAGGTTATCGGCGGAGATGCCGGGGCCGGTGTCGGCGACGGTGAGGAGAACGCGGCCGTGCTGGGCGGCGGTGGTGAAGGTGAGGTGTCCCTGACCGCGGCCGCGCATGGCCTGGTGAGCGTTGAGGATGAGATTGAGAACGACCTGCTGGAGGCGAGGAGGATCGCCGAGGATGAAGGGGAGGTCGCGGGCGAGGTTGAGGTCAACCTGGATGTTGTCGACGGAGAGGGCGTAGCTCTGCAGGTCGAGGGCGCGGAGGACGACGGCGTTGATGTCGACGGGAAGGCGCTCGGCCTGGCGCTCGCGGGCGAAGGTGAGGAGGTTGGCGATGATGCCGCGGCAGCGCTCGGTCTGGTCAAGGACGCGGTGGAGGTGCTCGGCGGTGGCCGGGGAGGGGTTATCGCGGAGGGAGAGTTCGGCCGAGCCGAGGATGGCGGCGAGAGGGTTGTTGAGTTCGTGGGCAACGCCGCTGACGAGCTGGCCGAGGGAGGCGATCTTCTCGGCCTGGAGGAGCTGGCGGTGGAGGTCGCGCTCGACGGTGATGTCGAGGAAGGTGATGAGGAGTTCGTTGGAGCCGGGGGAAGGGAGTATCTGGGCGCGGATGCGGCGGCGACGGCCGTCGGCGGTAACGCAATCGTACTCGTTGGTGTCGCCGAAGTTGCCGAGGCCGGTGGGCATGGTGGCGATGGTGCGGGTGAGGCGCCCCCACTCCTCGGGAGCGGCGAGAATGGCGAGCCGGAGCTTGCCCTCGGCCTCCTGGCGGGAGTAGCCGGAGACCTCGACGGCGCGGCGGTTCATGAGGCGGATCCAGCCGAGCCGGTCGGTGACGATGACCGCGGCGGCGACGTTGTCGAAGAGGCCACGGTAGCGGGCCTCGGAGCTCTGGAGGCGATCGACAAGCTGGGCGGCATGAAAGCCGACAGCGGCGTGGGCGGCGATGAGCTGGAGGCTGCCAAGGATGGTCTCGCTCGGGGGCTCGACGCAGTCGGTGAAGAGAGCGAGGGCGCCGACGGCGCGGTCGCCAACGATGAGGGGGATGGCGGTGGCAGCGGTGAGACCGGCGGCGGCAGCGGCGCCGTTGGGGGCGAGGTCGGAGCCGGCGGGAGTGAAGATGGCTTCGCGGGCCAGGGCAGCCTGGTGGCCGAGGGCCTCGCAGTAGGGCGAGGGCTCGGGCGGAGGGTCGGGGGCGTCGAAGGCGATGGGGCCGAAGCTCTGGGTAAGGTCGACGCCGTCTTCGGAGAAGAAGCAGAGGGAAGCCCAGCCGCCGCCAACCAGCTCGAGGGCGGCGCGGCAGATGGTGTCGAACTGCTCTTCCAGGGCGTCCGGGCCGCCAAGGAGGTAGCTATTGCCCAGAAGACGATGGTAGAGGACGACGTGGCGAGCCATGGCGGCTGCGTCGAGGCACCAGCGCAGGCCGGCGGCCAGGACGTCGGCGAGGTCGTCGGCGAAGGCGCGATCGTCGAGAGTCCATACCTCCGAGTACCTTCGGACGGCGAAGAGCAGGTCGTGGTCGCCGACCTGCCGGGTGGGACGCGAAAGGATCCAGTCGCCGGAGAGGAGGACGTAAGCGCCCGCCGAGGGCCTGGCCTCGTTGACCACGGTGAGATCGAAAGCCGGCGGGAGCGAGTCGTCGGACGGCGAAGAACTCAGGAGCCGAAGGTGGCGACGACCGCGAACGGCGCCGTAGACAGCGACGGAGGCAGCTCCGAGCAGATCGCGCAAGAGCTCGGCGGCGCGGCGGGCGGCGACCAGGGCGGCGGGCAGATCTTCGTCCTCGACCGCGATCTCGGCGCGGATGGCGAAGAGATGGGCCTGGTCGCCGTGGGCCNNGCCATGACACGGGCAGCCTCGGCGAGAGCTGCGTGGCGGGAGGCGGAGGTCTCGGCGAGAGCTGCCAGAGCAGCGGTCTCGGCCGCGGGCATGGGAGTCGAGGCGAAGGCCGTGAGCCGCGCGGAGAGTTCGTCCCACCAGCCGGGCTGCGGGCGAAGCCATATATCGATGGCCGCCGGCGTGATGTCGGGAGGAAGTGCATCGGCGAGCAGGGCAACCAGGGGGCGAGGGGTGGGAAGTGAGGAAAGCAGATGAGCCGTCGCGGGTACCACAAGAAGAAGGTCGGACGGACGGAGGTCGGCGGAAAGCGCCTTCTCGGGAGCAACGGGCACGACGGGGCAGTCGGGTACGGCCTCGCGCAAAACCGACGTGAGATGCTCAACCTCACCAACGTGGGCGGAGACGAGCAAGCGGCGGGACGACATTGATCCAGTATTAACATTTATGTACTGCGCGCGTCAAGTAGGTTCCGACCTAGGCCCTAGGCCATGTCACGGGACGAAAACGATCTTTCCACAACGTCCCTCGTCGGCCGCGCGCAGGGCCTCCGGCGCGTCATCGAGGGAGAAGCGATGCGTCACCGCCGGTTCGAAAGATGCACGACTGGCCGCCAGGAACTTCGCCAAGTCCCAACTCCAGCCGAGCGGGAACACCACTGAGCCGAGAATCGTGGCGGCGCGGCCGTGGATGTCCGAGGGATTGATCACGCGCTCGGTGCTGCCCACGCCGACGATCGCTGCGCGGCCCTCGCGGCGAAGGGAGGGAAGGATCCACTCGCGAGCGGCCGTCGAACCGGAGGTCTCAATCACGAAGTCGATGCCGTCGGACCAGGGGACGCCGGGGATGCGGCTGAAGTCGCGGACGGCCGCAACCGCGTCGGCGCCGGGAGCCGAGGCATCGAGGGCGGCGTCGGCGCCGCAGGTCATCGCCAGGGCCACGCGCTCGGGCGAGACATCAACACCAATCACCCGCAGGCCGAGGGCATGACCCATGACGACACAACTCAGCCCGACCGGGCCGAGGCCGAAGACCGCGAGGGAATCGTGCGCCGTCGGGGCAAGGCGGCGGAGGGCCGCGAAAGCCGTGCCACCCACGCACGCCATGAACGCGCCGTCGATGAAACTCACCGACTCCGGCAGGACGATGCAGTTGCGCTCGCCCGCGCAGGTATACTCCGCGAAGGACCCCGGGCGGCTCACCCCGTAGCACTGGTCGTCCGGGCAGGCCACCGTCTCCCCCCTCGCGCAGGCCGGGCATACGCCGCAGCCCTGGTGATGATGGACGCTCACGCGGTCGCCCACTTTCAGGCGGACGATGCCGGGGCCGACGGCCTCCACCACGCCGCAGGGCTCATGCCCCGCGATCTGAGGCGCCGACCCGCCGGCGCGGTAGACGTGGAGGTCGGACCCGCAGATGCCGCTAGCCATGATGCGGATGAGCACCTCGCCGTGGATCGGCTCGGGGATCGGGAACTCGCGAACCTCACAGGCGCGACTGCCGAGAAAGACGACGCCCTTCATAGGAAGGCACCACCAGGAAAAGCGAAGTGAAGTGAAGGCAAGGGCTAGTTCCAAGGGGGAGAAGAGAAACCTGCAAGGCGACGCGACTTGGTGGGGCGGCAGGAGCAAGGCAAAGCCAAAAGGAGATCCTTCGTCGGCGACGCAAACCGTCGCCTCCTCAGGATAACAGACGTGGTGGGGCACGATGGTAGTTGCGCAGACCGCGGCGGGGCGTAAATCCCCGCCCTGCAGCAAGCAAAGCGGGAAGGAGTTTGGGCACGCGCGACTAACGTGTAAGGTGGTGACCGTCCGGACGCGGTTGAAACCTAGCGTGTGGTCCCAGCTAGTGGACCTGGTGTACCCCCCGCGGTGCGAGATCTGCGGCACCGACGGTCTTGACCCCTTCTGCGACGAGTGCCTCAGGAACGTTTACACCATCGAGCATCCCTACTGCCGGCGCTGCAGTGTCCCCTTCCCGCCGGGGCAGGAAGACCGGTGGCTGTGCTACGAGTGCCAGCACGCGCAGTCGCCGCTGGTGGCGGGACGCTGCGTCGGACTCCACGCCGGGGCGCTGCGCGAGGCCCTGGCGCGGCTCAAGTTCCACGGTTCGCGGAGGCTCGTCCCGGCGCTGGCGGAGTTGCTCTACGACCGCGTCCTGCGGGAGGTTGATGAGCCCGACGGTCTCCCCCTCGGAGACATTACGGCCCTCGTCCCCGCGGTTCTGCATCCCCGGCGGCGGCGCTGGCGCGGCTTCGACCAATCTCTCGAACTGACGAAGGCCTTAGGGGAGCTATGGCGAATACCTGTACTGAAGGCCCTGGAGCGCGCCCACGACACGAAGCCGCAGGTGGGCCTCAGTCCCGAGGAGCGCCGGCACAACATGGCCGGGGCCTTCAGGATGCGCCCGGGGGTAGAGGTGGACGGGTTGGTGGTGGCCGTGGTGGATGACGTCTGGACAACTGGGTCGACGCTCGGGGCGTGCGCCCGAGCGCTGCAACGGGGGAAAGCGGCACGAGTCTACGGCCTGACAGTGACGAGGACGCCGCCGCCGTGGCATGAGGCGGCAGCGCACAAACACTCGGTCGATGGCGCATGACCGGAGACGCGGCGGGACGCGCCGGAATACTCAGCAGTCACGGAGGCACACGAGATGAAAAGAATAGACTTCGGCACGACCTTTAGCGCGGCCTGGGAACCCTTCGTCAAGAACCTGGGCCCCCTGGCCATCGGCGGCCTGGTCGTGTACCTGCTCACGGCCGTCCTGGGCCTCATCCTGCAGAAGGTCGCCCACGGCGCGACCGGGCAGCACGTGAGCAACATCCTCCAGTTCCTCGTCGGCACGCCTCTGAACGTGGGCCTCTGCGGCATGTGCCTCGCCATCCTGCGCGGACGGACGGCCAACGCGGGCGACGTGTTCAACGGCTTCCAGAAGGCGGGCCCCGCCTACATCGTGGCGATCGTGCCCGCCGTGATCCTCGGCGTCCTCGGGATCGTCCTGATAGTTCCCGCGGCGGCGGCCGGCGCGATGAGCGGCGGCGGTCCTGGAGCCATAATCGGCACGATGATGGTCGGCCTCCTGGTGATGGGCGTGGTAGGCCTGGCTATCGTCCCCCTGTTCGCTCTCGGCTACGCCGCTGTAGCCGACGGGATGAGCGGCCCGGACGCGCTGCAGTTCGCCGTCAAACAGGGCGCCGCGAACTGGGTTCAGATCTTCCTGCTACTGCTTGTCGCCGGCATCGTCGGTGGCCTCGCGACGGCCGTCACCTGCAGCCTTGGCCTCATCGTCGTCATGCCCTGGTGGATGATGATCGTGAGCGTCGCCTACATGCAGGTCGCCGAAGGCCAGACGCATACGCCGGCCAAGGCGCCTGAGCCCAGCGCTCCGGCTCCGGCTCCCGCGCCGACGGACGAGTCGCCCGCCATTCCCTTCGCGGATGAGACCCCCAATGCACCGCCGCCCGCGGAAGAGCCGCCTGCTGCGCCCGGTGCGTAGCATCTGAGAAGCCCGGAGGCCCAACGGTGAGCGAACTGTACGCCGTGACCGGAGCCTTCGGGTTCTCGGGCAAGTACATCGCCCGGCGTCTTCTCGACGCCGGGCATAAGATCGTCAGCCTCGCCAGTCACCCGGATCGGCCGAACCCCTTCGGCGACCGGGTGACTGTTGTTCGCGCCGACTTCGACAACCCCGCCTCCCTCGCGGCGGCCATGAGCGGCGCACGAGTCCTCTTCAACACCTACTGGATACGCTTCGAGCGCGGGACGTCCACCTTCGCGCGGGCCATCGAGAACACGCGCCTTCTCCTCGAAGCCGCGCGGCAGGCAGGCGTCGAGCGCGTCATCCACCTCAGCGTGACCAACCCCTCGGAGGAGTCGCCTCTCCCCTACTTTCGCGGCAAGGCGATCGTAGAGCAGGCCGTCCGCGAGTCGGGCCTGTCGTACGCGATCCTGCGGCCGGCGCTGATCTATGGCGACGAGGGGCTGCTCATCAACAACATCGCGTGGATGCTGCGGCGCCTGCCGGTCTTCCCGATCTTCGGCGACGGCAAGTACGGCGTGAACCCGATCTTCGTGGACGACCTCGCCGCGCTGGCCGTGGCCGAGGCGCCGAGGCGCGAGAACGTCGTCGCCGACGTGCTGGGGCCGGAGGATTTCGCGTACGAAAAGATGGTGCGGCTCATCAGGCGAGTGGTGAGGAGCAGGGCGCGGCTAATACATATACCCGCGTGGATGGGGCTGCTTGCGTCGCGGCCGATCGGGTGGATGCTGCGGGATGTGGTGCTCACGCCGGATGAAGTGCGGGGGTTGATGGATGGCCTCCTCGTCGGCAGCGGCCCGCCCACCGGCAAGACGATGCTGGGCGACTGGCTGGAGGCCCACGCCGACACGGTCGGGCGGCGGTGGCTGTCGGAGCTTGCGCTGCATTACCGCTAGCGCACGGGGCTTTTCTGTAGGGCGGGCATTCATGCCCGCCGCCCGGCAAGGACAGTAATACGCGGCGGGCATAAATGCCCGCCCTACAAAGTCTCAGATGGGCCTCTGCAGCGGATACCAATCCTCGCCCACATACGCATCGTCGGGCGTCGGCAGATCGTACGTCCTCGGCTGGCGGCAGCGTGCTTCCACCTCGCGCAGGAACGCCTCACCCTCTTCCCGCGACGGCATCCACATCGACGCATAGATCAGCCGCGGCGGGATGAACTCGATCAGCCGCAGCAGCTCCTCCGGCGACACGTAGAGCTGCAGCGCCTTGCCGTAGCCGGCGATGTGGCGCAGCAGATTCGGCCACGCCGTCTGCGCACCGTTGCCCGCGCCGGGCACCCACTGGATCACGCGGATCTCCGGGATGGCGAGCAGGTACCTCATGTCCTGCAGCGCCCCGGGGCCGTCCCAGTGATAGATGACGTTGTCGAGCATGCGAGCCATCGCCGCCACGCCCGGCCCGATCTTCTCATCGAACTCGCGCTTGCTGACCAGGCACGCGAAGTCGCACTGCAGCGCGCAGGTCTTCCCCGGCCCCCAGACCTGAAGCCAAGCGGAACTGCCGTCGACGCCGTGGCGCTGAGTGATCGCCCACTGCTCGTCATAGAGGCGCGGGCACAGGTCGAGGAACCAGTCGCGGAACTCGACGAGGCGGTCGGGGCAGTCGACGAGGTCATAGCACAGCCGCTCCGGCCCGCGGAGATGGCTCATGACGTCGAAGGCATCCTCGCCGAAGCCGGGCGTCGTCACCCACTTCTCGCGGCCGGCGATGGCGAGGGCCTCGGTCATCTCCAGCGTCGTCCGCCACCATTTGTTGTTGGGATCGAAGCCGGGCACCCAGTCGTCCCAGCTATCGAGGCACGTCGTCTGCCAGGACGTGTTCTCGTGGAAGATGAGGTCGCAGCCGAGGAAGGCCGAGGTCGTCGCCGGGCCGAGGTCGGCGTAGACGAAGGGGTATCCCTCCGCCAGGTACTCGGCGGATTCCCAGTTCGCCTCGGCGAGGGCGATCTTGTAGTCGATGTCGAGGAAGCGCTGCTCGAAGGTGTCGGGCGGGGTCGGATAGGTCACGTCGCGGCCGGACGGGACGACCAGGTTGATCACCGGGCGGCCGAGGTCTTCCCCGTCCCACCAGGCGACAAGACGTTCGCGAGCTTGCTCCCAATCGGGTCGGTAGGGCATGAAGGTTTGGTTCGCTATTCGAGGCCGGCAACCTGCGTTTCGTTTGGCTTGTAGGAGGGGCCGAATCAGATGCGCGTACGCGAAGCGAACGTGCATCGAATCCGGCCCGTTTGTCGGAAGGGAAAACCGGGCCGGATTCGCTTAGAGCATGCCTTGCATGCTCACGCTGATTCGGCCCCTCCTCAAGCCAAGCCGGTGAGCGCAGGCTGGCAAGGATTTGGCGCCAGGCGGACGAACTGAGTCGTCAGCCTCAACTGGAGGAGTCACACATGGCGCATCCCTACGAGATCATCCTGGGCAGGCTCGGCTCGCGCTTCAGCCTAAACTTCCAGCCGCGCGAACAGCGCGTGCTCTACTCGGCGATGGGCAAGTACTACGACAAGCCGCTGCCCCTCGCCATGACCTTCAGCTTGGGCGATCAGGAGCGCGTCCTCCCCTTCTCCGAGGGCGAAGGGTTCGAGGGGCTCGAACAAGAAATCGCGCCAACGGGCATCACCTATCGCTGCCGCAGTGAAGCCCTGGGCGTCGAGGTCGATCTGCGCATCGTGGCGCCCTTCTACCCGCAGGACGTGCCCACGAGCATCGTCCCCGCGTTCATCGTGCGCGTGCAGTGGCATCCGATCGTGCATCCGGGTGAGAAGCCGGTGGAGGGTCCGGGGCGACTGACGATCAAGTTCACCGGCGACGCGGCATCGCTCAAGGCCGGCGCGGAGCCCCTGCGCTGGAGCGATGAGTTCACGCTGTCGCACCCGTGGCACAAGGAGGGCGTCGCTCCTCTCAGTGGCTCGACCTTCCGTGGCGAATTCTGCCTCCGCCCGGTCCTTCCGCAGCCCGTGAGCGCCGAAGCGGGAAGTCTCAGCTTCGACCTCGCGGCCGGTGAGACGGCGACGCTAATCCTGGCGGCTCATTGCGGCGATCAGGTCCTCGATATTGTCGGCGAAAAACATCGATTCAAGTACGCGTCCCTCTGGCAGGATGTCGACAGCGTGGCCGCATACGTTCGCGACGACCTCGGCGGCCTTCTCGATCGCAGCGAGTTTTTCGACGAAGTCCTCGGCGGGGCGTCGCTGGGCAAGTCAGCCCTCGATCTCATCGCCTTCAGCCTGCAGTGCTATCTGCAGAACACGTGGTGGACGCAGGGCCCCGGCGGCGACGACTGGTTCTCGTGCTGGGAAGGCAACTGCACCTTCCACAGCACGATCGATGTCGAGTACAACCTCGCCTGGTTCTACCTCTTGCTGTGGCCCGAGCTGCTGGAGATGACCTTCGATCAGTGGGCGCGGCACGAGAAGTTTGGCCTGCCCGAGCAGAAGCCTCTCGCCGTCGCCTACAACCTCGCTCCGGGCGAGGCGCCGCCGGCCGAGACCTCGTGGCTCTCGCACGACATGGGCGCGCTGCTGGAGGCCACCGGGCAGAACTATCCGCACGAGATGGAGCTTGAGGAGAACTGCAACTTCCTGTTGCTGCTCCACGCGCTCGCCCACTTCACCGGCAACGAAGACCTCTTCGGCAAGCACTTCGCGATGGTGAAGCGCCTCTGCCGCTACATCTTCGCATCCGACACGACCGGCAATGGCGTGCCCAACCTTGGCGTCGCGAACACCATCGACGACGCCTCGGCGGCGGTCCAATATTCCCGCGAGCAGGTCTACCTCGCCTTCAAGTGCTATGCCGCGCTACAGGCCGCGGCTGCGATGGCCGACAGTCTCGATGAGGGCAGCTTCGCCCGCGAGTGCCGCGAGTTCGCCGCCCTGACCGAGAAGACGCTGCAGGCGCAGGCGTGGCTGGGCGACCACTACGCCGTCTGCCTCGAGCGATCGGCCGAGGGGCTCAACGACGTGTGGACCGGCGCGCCCCTGACCGGCGAGCTTGAGGGCTGGGACGCCTACCATATCTACTCGGCGAATGGCTTCCTCTTCCTGCTCGCGACAGGCTTCGGAACGCCGACCGACTACGACCGCTTGCGCCTCGACCTCTCGACGGCGACGGCCGCCGCGATGTGCGAGTATGGCGACTTCCACTCGTCGGCCGACCACTCAAACCTGTGGGTCTCGCAGAACCTGCACCGCGACTTCACGGCGGCGTACCTCGGCCTCGACCAGCTCAACCTCGCCGAGAGGTACTGGGCCTTCCAGCTTCTCGAGAACACGACCGGGCGGGGCGGGGCCTTCGTCGACACCTACGGCTTCAACCACCTGCATTACTATCCGCGCGGCATCACCAGCCTCGGCCTCTACCAGGCCCTCGGCGGGGTGAGGCTGAGCAAGCTCGACGGCAGACTGATCGTCGCGCCGGTGAGAGTGCCCTGCCGGACGCCGCTGCTCAGCCTGGCGGACTGGAAGGCGCGGCGCGTGCCGTGGCTGAATGCGCGGCTGGTGGGCGGCGTTGTCAGCGTCGAGATCAGCGATGACGATCTGCTTGAAGGCCTCGATATCCAGGGGCCGTAAGGGAAGGCGTTGGGATTTCTGTAGGGCGGGGAATAAATCCCCGCCGCGGTATCGACAAAGGCCAAGGCCGGCGGGGAATAAATCCCCGCCCTACAGCATGCGGAAACACAAGGCGGCGTCAGAGATGATCAGAGCAACGGCTTTGGCGCTAGGCGTATGGATCGCGATGGTCGGGTGCGTCGCCCTCGGCGCGGATCAGCCCGAATACCAGGAGATGACGCCCGGCCAGATTCCTCTGGTCAGCATCCTCAACCTTCGGGTCGGCTACGGGATCTTCGGCGGCGCCTTCAAGTACCTCACGCCCGGCCAACTCGACGATGATGCCTCCGGCGCCCAGTTCAGCCCGCGCGGCAGCAGCGTCTTCATGCACCCGGCGTGGAAGCTGGGGGCGGGCTTCACCGTCGCCGAGTTCTTCGTCCACCTGCCGAAGATCGCCCCGCTCAAGTTCACGGCGAACCTCGGCCTCGACCCATCGGCGGTGGGCAAATCGGACGGCGTGACTTACCGCGTCTATGCGGGCGAGTACCTGAAGCGGAAGATCCTCTTCGAGAGGAACGTGACCGACGCCGGGCCGGTGCCCTGCGAGGTCGACCTCAGCGCCTACGCCGGGCAGGACCTTATCCTCGGCCTCGAGTGTCATCCCGGGCCCAAGGAGGACACCGGCTACGACTGGACGTACTGGTACGAGCCCAAGCTCATCGTCGGGACCGGGCCGCTGGTGTTGCCGGCGCTGCCCGATGAGGTGAAGACGCGCCTGACCGCCCTCTACGCGCAGGGGGTGAAGCCCTTCGCCAACGACCGCACCTCGACGAAGCCCTCGCCCGGACCGCTCGCCAGCGGGACGACGGAGATCAAGAAGCTCGGCGACCGCAAGTGGTCGCTCAGCTTCCACAGCCCGCAGTGGCAGGTGGACTATGACGCCGACCTATCGGATGGGCGGCTCGATGGCATCGTCGTGCGCCGGGGCAAGGACAAGCCGTGGTTCCCGTGCGCGGGTGGAGGCCTGGAGATCGAGGCCGGAGGAGTGACGTACCTGCCCGAGGCGCCGGAGGTAAAGCGCACGTGCCTCGACGCGAAGGCCGACGGCGATGGCATCACCGCGCGCTACCGGTATGTCGTAGGCGAGCGGACGGTGGACTGGACGCTGCACCTCGCCCTCGACGGGCCGTACCTGCGGCTCGAGTTCGCGTCGGAGAGTCAGGGCGTCGCGGGGATGCGGCTCGGCGGGCCCACGGGCTTCCGCCGGGGCATGCCGATCTTCATGCCCTACATGGGCTTCAGCGACGTGATGCTGATCAACGACGGCTTCGCCAGCTACGTCCCCGACCTGTGGACGTCGTCGGCGAGTTGGGGATCGAGCCGCGAGGTGCAGTATCAGCCGCGCAGCGACCACCAGCGCAATGCCCTGCGCGAGCGGGCGTGGGTCGGGTATGTGCCGGTCGCCGAGATGGCGATCCAGAACATCCCGAACCCGCCGTCGCCGTACCTGGCGGACATGTCGGCGCGGCCGGTGATGGACGTCTGGGGCGGCAAGTTCGGCGATATCTCCAAGCGCCTGCAAGCCCTCGCCGCCTATGGCATCGACCACACCTTCATCATCCTTCACGATTGGCAGCACGCCGGCTACGATGTCCAGTTGCCCGACACTTTGCCGGCGCGGGAGGAGTATGGCGGCGACGCCGCGATGCGGGAGTTGTGCCAGACGGCCAACGGGATCGGCCACCGGATTTGCGTTCACGAGAACTACGTCGACATGTACCCGGACGCGCCGAGTTGGAACGAAGCCGACGTCGCCCTCGACTCGGCCGGCAAGTGGATCAACGCCTGGTACCAGCCGGGGACGAAGATCCAGAGCTTCCTCATCAAGCCCCTGCACGCCCTCAAGATCGCCAGGCGCTTCGCGCCGGACATCCACAAGCGCTACGGCACAACGGGCGCCTACCTGGACGTGCACTCGGCGGTCATGTTCTGGGACAAGGTGGACTTCGACGCCCGTGAGCCCGGCGCGGCGATGTTCACAACGACGCTGAAGGCGTATGGCGACCTGTGGGCCCTCATGCGCAAGTCCCACGACGGCCCGGTCACCGGCGAGGGCAACAATCACGCGTACTGGGCCGGCCTCTTCGACGGCGCCGAGGCCCAGGTCACGGGCGGCGAGAACACGACCGCCAACGTGGCCTTCGACCTATGCAAGGTCCATCCGCAGAACATCAATCACGGCATGGGCTACTGGTCGCGATGGACGACCGGCACGGCGGCGGCGGGCCTACCTGGCATCACGCTGCCCATCACGATCGACAAGTACCGCGCCCAGGAGATCACCTTCGCCCACGCCGGCTTTCTCGGCAGCGAGTTTCTCAGCAACGATTACACCGTGGCGCGCGAGTACTACCTGACGCGCTGGCTGCAGGAGAAATACGGCATCGCGGCGCTGCTCAACGTGGCTTATGAGGTGGGCGGGAAGGAGGTTTCGCTGTCCGAGGCTCTGATGCGCAGGGCGCCGATGGAGCGGCTGCACATCACCTACGATGGGCTCGACGTCTGGGCCAACTGGGGCGGCGAGCCCTGGGTCGTGCAGGGGCGGACCTTGCCGCAATGGGGCTACCTGGCGCAGGGGAGCAACGGCCTGCTCCAATACTGCGCCGAGCGCGATGGGGTCGTGTGCGACTACATGCAAACTGGCGATGTGATGTTCGCCGACGGTCGGGCGCGGATCGAGCAGATGACGACGGCGAGCCAGGTCATCGACGTGGCGCCGAAGGTCGCAAGCTTCAAGCAGACCGGCCCGCGCAAGTTCGAGATCACCTACGAGTGGGCGTGCCACGCGCCGACCAAGCGCGATGCCACGATCTTCGTCCACTACACCACCCCGCTCGCCGGTGGCGACGAGAAGATCGCCCTCGTCGGCGACTACAAACCGACGCCGACACTGCCGAATTGGGAGGCCGGGAAGACCTACGTGGGCGGCCCCTTCACCGTCGAGCTACCGGAGCAGTACGCCAAGCCGGGGACGATCGGCATCAACGTCGGCATCTACGACGACTCGAGCCGCGCGCTGCTCGCCGAGGCGATGGTCGACCTGCGGAAGGTGCACCTCGGCGACATCAAGATCGAGGGCGAGGGCGACGCGATGAAGCTGACCTTCGTGCCGGCCGAGCTGACGCCCATCGACCTCACCGCGGCGCTGAAGCTGATGCAGGCGCACACGAATCCCGGGGAGAAGGCGGTGGACTTCGGGCCGGTGGTCACGAGTTCGTGCGTGATCCTTCGGCGCGAGGGCGATAGGCTGCGGCTAATCGCGGTGCCACGCGATGAGAAGATCCGCGTGGGGCTGCGGATGGACAAGCTGCCAGAGGCGTGGAAGGGCGTGAAGCCACCAGCCGGAGCGTCAGCGCCGGACAACGGGGTGACGTGGGTCGAAGTCGGCGGCTAGGCAGGGACGATAGCCTTGAGGCTGCGGCTGCGGTCGGCGGTGGGCCTTTCAGACACGGCTCACGTTTAGGGTACGTCCCCGCGTTTGTGTGGCCTCCGAGGCAAGCCTATAATGCCCGGCGGAGGGGATTACTTTGCGCCCTGATGGCCGCACCGAAGACCAGATCCGCCCGTGCACGATTGAGCGCGGGGTCAATAAGAATGCCGAGGGCTCGGCCCTCATCAAGCTCGGTGATACCCACGTCCTCTGCACCGCTACCGTCACGGATCGCGTGCCGCGCTGGCTCGTCGGTCAGGACCGCGGCTGGGTCACCGCTGAGTACGCCCTCCTCCCCCGCGCCACAACCGACCGCACGCAGCGGGAATCGTCGGGCAACATCAGCGGGCGCACCTACGAGATCCGGCGCCTCATCGGCCGGGCCCTGCGCTCGGCGTGCGACCTCCAAGCGCTGGGGTCGTGGAACTGCATCATAGACTGCGACGTCCTCCAAGCCGACGGCGGGACGCGGACGGCGTCCATCACAGGCGCGTACGTGGCGCTGGCCGAGGCGTTCTCGTGGATGCTCGGGCGCAACATGATCCGCACCTGGCCGCTGTCGTCGCAGTTAGCCGCGGTGTCGGCCGGGCTGGTGCAGGGCAAGGTGCTCGTGGACCTCACCTACAAGGAGGACAGCGCGGCCTCCGTCGACCTCAACCTCGTGCTCACTGAGACCGGGCGGATCGTTGAGATCCAGGCCGGCGCCGAGGGCAATCCCTTCACCTTCGACCAGCTCAACAAGCTCCTCACCGGCGCCGCCAAGGGCATCAAGGACCTCTTCGCCGTGCAGAATGCCGCGCTCGAAGGCGTCGTCAGCCGCGCCGGCTAGCCCAGGAAGATGAACGCCCCGCCTCGGCTTGCGCTCGTCCTGGGCACGAACAACGCCGCCAAGCTGCGCGAAATCCGCGCGGTACTGGCAGACGAACCGGTGGACGTCATCTCCTTCGCCGACGCCGGCGGGAGTGGCGAGCTTCCCGAACCGGGCGTGACCTTCGAGGAGAACGCATCGGCGAAAGCTCTCGAAGCCGCGATGCGGACGGGGCTGCTGACGCTGGCGGATGATAGCGGGCTTGAGGTCGAGGCGCTGGACGGGCGGCCCGGAGTCCTGTCGGCGAGGTATGGCGGGCCGGATGTGGATGATGCGGAGAGGTGTCGGCTTCTTCTCGCGGAGATGGACGGTGTTCCGCTGGCGATGCGTGGCGCGGAGTTCGTATGCGTCCTCGCGCTGGCCGTGCCGGATGGCATACTGGCGACGTGGGAGGGGCGAGTGGCCGGCGTCATCACTGAGGAGACGCGCGGCGAGGGCGGCTTCGGCTACGACCCGATCTTCCTCTATCCGCCCGCGGGCATGACCTTCGCCGAGATGACCGCCGAGGAGAAGAACGCCGTCAGCCATCGCGGCCGGGCCGTCAGGGAACTGCCGGAACACCTGCGCGACCTTGGCCTGATCTGAGCCCTGACCATGAGCGCGCTCAAGACCGTGTGGGCAGCCTGCATCGTCGCGTTCGTCCTGGGCGCGGCGGCCTCGGAGATGGGGCACCCGGAGCTATCCAACGACTCCGCCGAGTATGACTCGATCGCGCAGCACATGGCGGCGGGCGACGGATTCCTGACCGACCTCAAGCTTTACCTCTGCAACCCAGGTCCCGTGCGACATTCGGCGATGGGTGAGCGGCAGCCGGCCTACCCGGCAGCGCTGGCGCTTGGGCCGGCAGAGCTGGTGGTTCCACTGCTCGCCGGACTGGCCCTGGCGGCGATAGTGGCGCTGGCGGGGGGATTGTTCGGCGCGGCTGCGGCGTGGATCTGCGTGCCCGTCGTGGTGCTGGGCCCGGCGCTTGTTGGTGCTGACACCGTCGTCGGGCCGACGGGCATGTACATCATGTGGCTTGCCCTCTTCGTCCTCGCGGCCAACGCGGCGATGAAGGATCTGCGATGGTCGCTCGCGGTCGGATTGTTGTGGGCGCTGATGGCCCTCACGCGCGGCGAGGGGATGCTCGTCGGCGTCGCGGCGCTGATCTGGCTTGGCGTGAACCGCTCATGGAAGGCTCTCGCCGTGAGCCTCGGCGTTTTCATCCTTGCGATGATCCCCTACTTCGCCTTCAATGCGCACGTCACCGGCAGCGCCTTCACCTCACTCTCGTCGCTCCACATGAAGGTGCGGACGTTCGGCGAGTGCATGTGGTACGGCTACGGGCTGAAGCTGCCGTCGACGATGCAGTTCCTGTCGCGGAACCTGAAGTACGCGGTCGGGCTGTCGGTGCGGAACTTCCTCGTTTACGCCCTGAGCTTGCTGCGGCTGAGTTGGCTGGGCGCGGGGATTGCAGTGCTCGCGTACGCGGTGGCAACGGACCGGAAGTCGTGGCCCAAAGAGGGCCTTATCCTGCCGATCGTTGGTGGGATGCAGTGCTTCGCGATCGCGTCGATGTGGTCCACAACGAGCGGCAGGGCGGAGCCGGAACATCTGGCTCCGCCGCTGTTGGCCCTGGCGATACCGGCGGTCGGATGGGCGATATGGAAGGCGAGCCGTGAGAAGGCGTGGGTGGCGGTGATGATCGCGGCGGTGTTGCTCGCGACTTACGCAGGCAGCCACTTCGTGCGAGGCGGAGAGGCCTCTTCGACGGCAACCGAGTTGGCCAGTTACGCGCCCGCGGCCGACGGTCCCGGGCGAGAAATCGGGAGCGACGACGTCATCGCAGCCGACCACCCCTGGCCCGTCTGGTGGCAGGCACGGAGGCCCATCGTCCTTCTGCCGCGGCGTTTGTCGGCCGAGGAGCAAGTGCGCTTCCTACGCGAGTACCAGGTGCGAGCGATTGTCGCCTGGCCGAGCGAGGCCAAGCCGTGGATGGGACTGCCCGGTGTACGTGTCATCTTCATGGACAAGCGCGGCGGCGCCGTCGCCCTCAGCGTCGATCAATCGGCGCTGCCTCGGTCGCCATAACTGCGTCGCTTAAGCGCCGCCGGGTTGTGTGCTATCATGCGGGCGCTGGTCTGCCCTGGAGGCATGAGCAATGGCGAAGATCACGATGCAAAGCCCGTCGTCGCGCTTTTTCTACCCGTGGCCCCTGAGCCTGGTGAGCTGCGTGGACCAAGCCGGCAAGCCGAATATCATCACAATCGGCGCGTCGTCGATTTGCAGCAGCAACCCGCCCACCGTGGGCGTGGCCATCGGGACCATGCAGTACTCCCTCACGCTCATCAACGAGACGCGGGACTTCGGCGTCAACCTGCCGCGGCGCGACCAGCTCTGGCAGGCGGACTTCTGCGGCTGCAACTCCGGGCGGAACATGAACAAGTTCGAGGCCGCCGGCTTCACCGTCCAGGAGCCCACCAAGATCAAGGCTCCGCTCATCGCCGAGTGCCCGGTGTCGATGGAGTGCAAGCTCGTCGAGACTGTGCATCTGGGCAACCATGACTGGCTCATCGGCGAGATCGTGGCCGTCCACTGCGACCAGAGCATCCTCGACGAGAAGGGCCGCTTCGACCCGACCAAGACCGACCCGGTGCTTTGCTTCTGGAACGAGTACTGGTCGATCGGCGAGAAGCTGAAGAGCTGGCATTACGCACGGACCGAACCGCGTCCGGAGTAACTCCCCAAGGAACTGCGCGCTTCCCATGCAGATCAACGTTCGCCCCGCCAAGAGCGATGAGTGCGGAGCCTACGTCGCGTTGTACGGCGACGAGGGGCCGGACATTTCCGCCGAGGAATGGGAGGCCAAGTTCGCCGATCTTGCTTCAGGCGAACGGGCGGCGCTCGTGGCGGAGATGGACGGCGAGATGGTGGGCGGCGTGCACCTGACCTTCGACGGCGTCGGGCCGGAAGAGGCGACGGTCAGGCACATGATCGTGCGGGCGGATCGGCGGCGGCTGGGGCTCGGCAAGCTGCTGATGGACGCCATCGAGGCGCTGGCCCTGGCGCGGGGGATGAGGACCGTGCGGCTCTTCGTGCGGCCGGATAATGACCCGGCAGTCGCGCTGTATGAGGCGCGGGGCTATGCGGTCGTGGAGACGGAGCAGTGCGACTGCTTCTCCTCCGACTGCATGATGATGCGCAAGCCGCTACACGTCGCGCAAAGGCTTCAGCGACGGAAGGGTACACCCCTTATATCCCCGTGCCGTCCGAAGGGAATCCGGGCGCAAGGGGCGGGAATGTCGGAAAAGCCGACACGAGCCCGAAAGGTNNCTGAAGCCTGCGACTACGGTTCTTCGCTCCTTTCCAGTCAGCGAGCGTGACCCTTCTGCAATTCGTGAGCGCATCGAAACCTGGGAAGGCCCACCACGTGCTAGTGCCCGCCCAGGAGCCCGGCGATGAGAAGGCCCAGCCCCACGATCAGCATCGCCC
>PMZA01000272.1:198-22864 GCA_003170595.1 Armatimonadota bacterium | reverse complement strand
GGCCTCGTCGACCATGCCCTCGGTGCGTGCGTCGCGATAGTGGACGGGGTTGCCCAGGAGGCGGCCGCGCGCGTCGAGCAGGCCGAAGTCGACGCCCCAGGTGTCGATGGCAAGCGAGCGCACCTCGCCGGCATCCTGGGCGGCCTTGCGCACGCCGGCCTTTACCTCGTCGAAGATGCGGGCGATGTCCCAGTACATGTGCCCGGCGAGGAGAACTGGCTTGCTAGCGAAGCGGTGATGCTCCTCGACGCTGACCTTGCCGTCCTCGACGGCGAACACCATGGCGCGACCGCTTTCGGCGCCAAGATCGACAGCAATATAGGATGCGGACTTGGACATGGTTCCTCCATGATGCTCTGTGCGGGACGCGGCAGGCCTAGTGGTCATCCAGAAAAAAGACCGCTAAGAACAAGAAGCAATAGCAAAGCCCGTCGTCTGTCATCCTGAGCGAGCGGCGATCTTTGCCGCGAGCGAAGGATCTCCTTTTGTCGATGCTGTCGTAGGGCCGCACCGAAGTCCAACAAGCCCAAAGGAGATCCTTCGTCAGCAACACATACCGTTGCTTCCGGCGATGCTGTGCATCGCAAGGATGACAGCCCGTCAGCGGGATGTCATCCGTACCTTCAGTTCATGGCCGTAATGCCCGCCCTGCAGAAGACCGAAGGCGCAGCCCCTACATTCTCCGGCCGCAACGCCACTCCTGCCATGCAGGATTCACAACCACCGCACGCAATAGGTGTCTTATCGAACGCCGCTGTCCCCACCGGGAGGTGGACGGGTCATGTTCGGCCTAACACTAGCGACGGCTTTGGGCGCCGCCTTGTTCTGCCACGTCGATGTGCCGATGGGCGCTTCGACCCTTCAGATCGACGACGCCGGACGTGTGGCATCGCTGCGCATGGCGGGCGGTCGCGAGCTGGCCGTCCCCGATGCGCCCTTCTGCCAGATCACGACTGATGCCGGCGTCCTCACGCCCACCGGCGCGGAGAAGAAGGGCGACCTGGTCACCTTCACCTTCCCGGGCGGCGTGTCGCTTACCTATCGCGTCACGATCGGCAGCGGCTTTTCGCACTGGGAGATGACCGACCTCACCGGCGTGGACATGGCGACGGTGAAGAGCCTTCTCCTCTGCAACCTCCACCTCACCGGCCTGAAGGTCATCGGCGGTGGGGCGGGCCTCTACTATGACGACCAGGACGCGGCGGCGCTCATGGGCACGCACATCAACGTCCTCGGCCATCAGGGCACGGCTGACGCGAAGGGGCCGTTCTTCATGGCCGAGAGCTACGCCACTCACGGCGTGAAGCCCGCCGGATTTGGGATCATCGCCTGCCCGCGCAAGGTCTTCGAGGCCACCATCGACGCTCTGGAGAAAGCCTCCGGCCTGCCCAATCCCCACCCCGGCGGCGGGTGGAGCCGAACCTCGCCGTGGGTGAAGCGCAGCTACATGTTCATCACCAGCAATGCCGAGAAGGACACCGACGACATCATCAAGTGGGCGCGCCGCGGCAACTTCGACATGATCCTCATGGGCGAGTCGTGGGCCAAGAGCTGCGGCACCTACGCGATCAACACCGATCTCTTCCCCGGCGGCCTGCCCTCGCTCGTGCGCACCACGGCGCGGATGCATGAGGCCGGCTTCCACGTGGGGCTGCACTTCCTCGGCGCGGCGGTGTACCTGAACGATCCGCTCGTGACGCCCGTGCCCGATCCGCGCCTCTTCAAGGATGCCTCCGCCGAGCTTTCCGCCGACATCGACGACAAGGCGACCGACCTTCCCACCGTCGCCGCGCCCGCCGACTTCGCCACCGAGGACGGCGGCTATATGGGCAAGGGGATGTTCGTTCAGATCGGCGATGAGATCATCGCCTACGGCACCGTCCGCACGGCGGCGCCCTTCGGCCTCGGCGGCTGCCAGCGTGGTGCTCTCGGCACGAAAGCCGCGCCGCACAAGAAGGGCGATCGCGTCGCCCACATCATGCGATCCTACGGCTACTTCCTCCACGACCTCGACACGACGCTCTCCGAGGAGGTCGTGAGCAACCTCGCCAAGACCGCCAACGCGATCGGTGCGGACATGCTCTACTTCGACGGCTCCGAACTGCTCCAGGGCGATCACTGGTACTACAACGCGAAGCTCCAGAGCCTCTACTACGAGCACATGAAGCGCAAGGACATGCTCTTCCAGGGGTCGAGCTGGAGCCACTATTCCTGGCACCTCATCTCGCGCACGGCCTCGGCGGACGGCAGCGGCGACGTGAAGAAATACCTCGACGAGCGCATGGCCGGCTTCCCCTGGTATGCCTCCGAGCTGATGCCCCTCGACATCGGCTGGTACTACGTCTACGACCCCGAGGTCACCGCCGACCAGTTCGAGTACATCCTCCAGAAATGCCTAGGGTTCAACTCGTCGATCTCGGTGCAGACCAACCCCGACAACCTCCGCCACCACCCTGAGATGCCCGCGATCATCGACCTCGTCCGCACCTACGAGGACCTCCGCCTCGGCGGCACGGTGCCCGAGGCCACGCGCAAGCTTCTCCGCGAGCCGGGCCGCGAGTACCGCCTGACCGGCAGCCCGACCCGCCTGCGCCGCACGTCCTTCGGCCCGTGGACGCAAGTGCACGCCCTCGACGGCAAGCAGAACGTCTTCACCCTCAGCCCGCTCATGGCAGAGACGCGGTTGGGCGTGCAGATCAAGTGCCTGGGGCAAGCCGGGCCGGGCTCGGCCTATCAGTCGCCGAAGGCCCTGACGCTTGAGACCTTCGACGACCTCGCGCCCTACCTGCAGGATCCGAACAACAAGTTCGAGGTGCTGGCCATCGGTCCGGGCAAGGCCGGCAGCTGCAGCCAGGGCGTCACGCAGGAGTTCTCCTCGGTCGAGGAGGGCCCGATGGAGGGTAAGCGCTGCGGCAAGTACACCGCCACGAGCACCCTCTCCACGCCCGACGGCTGGTCGTCCATCGGCAAGCACTTCAGCCCGCTCCTCGACCTCTCCTGGCACAAGGGCATCGGCTTCTGGCTGCGCGGCGATGGCGGCGGCGGGGCCTTCAAGCTCCAACTCGACGACGACAAGGGCGGCGCCACCGATTACTACATCCCCAACGACTTCACCGAATGGCGCTACTTCCAGCTCGTGCGGCCGACAGTCCCGACGCCCTACAAGATCGACTACCGCCGCATCGCCTACCTCATCTTCTACTACAACGGCCTGCCGGCGAAGAAGACGGTGACGTGCTGGATCGACGATGTGAAGGCCCTCCCCGACCTCGACCATCCGACCCTGACCAACCCCGAACTGAGCGTAGGCGGCACGCGGGTCGTCTTCCCGTGTACACTCACGGAGGGGGAGAGGCTATGCTACTTCCCCGGCGAGGCGCCCTACATCATCGCGCGGGATCAGAGCCCGCGGCGGAAGCTGGCGAAGGTGGCCGACCTACCGCTCACGGCGGGGAGCCCGATCACCTTCAGCGCGGCGCAGCCCTTCACGGCGGCGGCCAAGCTGCGCCTCGTGCAGGATTGTCCTGAAGAACTAAGCCTGCACTAGGATGCGCGGCCTGCATGCCCTGGGCGGGCTGATCGCCGCCAGCGTCATTGGAGTTACCGGCCGGGACCAAGGTTGTCATCCTTGCGATGCGAAGCATCGCCGGAGGCAACGGTCTTGGTTGCCGACGAAGGATCTCCTTCTGGCTTTCCGGTCAAGGCAGCGCCATCGCCGCAGAACTGAGAAAGAAGGAGATCCTTCGGACGACACAAACCGCCGTCCTCAGGATGACAGATCGCGGGCCAGGCCCGCCCGCAGCGCAGTGCTTTGCAGGTTGGCGAACCTAGGGCTCGCGCAAGATTGCCCGGAGGAGTTGAGCTTGCATTGAAACGGATAGCCTTTGTCATGACGGCACTTGTGCTGGCGGTGTACGCATCGGCACAACCGGCCGCGCCGACGTACACGCTCGATCAGATCACCGTCCTCGACGGCATCGGCGGCTTCGGCACGGTCGGCAAGATCGAGCCGGCCCCGGGCCTGAAGTCGCCGGGGGATGTGCTCGGCTTCTCGCTGAAAGTGACGTGGGATGCCGGCCCGTCCGGTGAGGGTTACTGGAGCATCCGCCAGCCTCTCCGCAAGGCCGACATGGCGAAGTATGACACCCTCGCCTTCGATCTCTACGTCGAGTCCGAGGACAAGGCCAACCTCGCCATCTACCTCACCGAGAGCGACGACGACCGCTGGCTCTGCCTTTCCGGACCGCTCAGCGCGCAGGAGCACGGCAAGTGGATCCACTTCGAGGTCAAGCGTGACAAGATGTCGCCGTGGCTCACGGGCGACAAGAAGCTGGACTGGTCGAAGATCAGCGGGATCGGCATCGAGCCCTCGGTGGGCAAGGCCGTCTTCTACCTCGACGGCGTCCGCCTCTTGGGGCCGGGCGGTGCGAAGATGGAAGTCTTCGACGCGTCCGATGATGGCGTCCTCGCCGATCCGAAATGGCGCGAGCCGATCCATAAGCTCGACCGCGCCGGGGTCGTCGTCTTCCCCGGCATCGCCCGCGAGGGCTACGGCAGTTCGCCGGCGAAGATCGCCCAACTTGTCGGCCGGGTGGCTACGTCGGTGTATGGCCCCGACGACGTCCGCCGCGTCCTGGCGATGGGCGTCCAGCCGCTCTACTACTCGGCCTACGCCGAGGGGTTCACCAAGTTCCTCACGCGCCGTCAGGGGTGGGACATGAACTCCCGAGGGGCGACGCCCAACACGACGCCCTTCTTCATCGAGGGCTTCAACGGCTATCACACCCTCGCCTACGGCCATCCGGCGGTCACCGAAGTCGGGAAGCGTCGCGTCGAGGCCCTGGCGAAGTCCGGCATCGGCACCTGGATGGTCGTCGACTACACCTTCCCCTGGGCGGACGGCCCGCAAGGTTATGCCGAGGCCGACGTCAAGGCCTACCGCCTCGACCTCGCCGGGAAAGATGAGGGCCTCTTCCTCCGCGACGGAGGCAAGGCGCACGCCATCCATTTCGCCGACTACTTCCGTGGCTACAACGGCTTCGCCCCGACGACGGCCATGCTCAGGCTCAAGCGATGGGACGACTTCACTCCGCCCATGCCCGAGGCGACGGGCTCCTCCGCGAAGGCCTCCTGGCGCATCTTCCTATACCTTCGCTCCTACGAATGGCTCAAGCTCGCCGACCGCACCGGCCGCTACTATCAGAGCCGCGGCGGCGAGGGCCTGTGGATCGTCCCCAACCCCGAGGACTCGTGGGGATCGAGCGACTACATGATGATCACGCGCTCGGCGGGCGTACGCAATCTCATGCCCGAGTGGTTCGGCTGCCCGGCGTGGGAGGCCGAGGGCATGTACGCCGCCGGGACCTACCTCCGCGGCGAAGCCGACCGCGCGGGATCGCGGCTGTCGGTGCTCTTCGAAACCGGCGCGGGCGGTCATGCGGCGCCGTATTGGGATTGGCGCGTGGCCTACAACGCGGCCTATTCCCTCGCCGCCGCCAGCCGCGCCGACGACTTCGACAACGACTTCATCGACGAGTCGCCCTACGAGGTCATGAGCGATCCGGCGAAGGATCCGGTGCAGTTCCGGCGCTTCCGCGACGGCGTGACCAAGGCCTTCGGCTTCCTCCAGGCGCGCGTGGAAAAGCCCACTCGCCCGGCGACCGACGTCCTCTGCGTCTCCGAGCGCCCGCCGTCGAAGTCCTGCGGCAGCATCTTCTTCGGCGTCCGCGTGCCGCACACTCTCGCCGTGGGCCTCTCGCGCGCGCACCTGCCCTTCGACCTGCGCGACAGCTTCGAGCTTGAGCGCGTGATCAACCGCTATCGGGTGCTCGCCTACTCGCCCTGGCAGCCTCGCTCGGGCGACCTCAGCCTCATCGCGAAGTGGCTGGCCGCGAAGCCCAATCGCGTCCTCATCACCCATAGCTTCGTCCCGACGCGCGACGCCGGCGAGTTCTGGGGCGGCGACACGGGCGTCGAGCGAGGCTTCGCCCTCGGCGGGCCGCTCCTCGGCCTCGGGCGGATCAGCGGCTCGGATGTGAAGCACTGCACCGTCACCGCCGCCTTCGGCGCGTGGAGCAAGATCTTCACGCCCGGCGACATCGTCGATCTGCCCTCTCCCCTGTCGCGCTGCGAGAAGACCGAGACCCTCGTCGCGACCGACGCAGGCCCGCTCGTCAGCCGCGGGAAGGTCGGCAAGAGCGATGTCATCTACCTCCACTACACTCCCGGCGATGGCGAGAACGTCCAGCGCCTCGATGAGAAGGTGATGGAGGGCGTCGCCGCCACCTACGGCCTCACGCCCGTCTGCCACGCCGATTTCGACACGCCCACCCAGGTCTACGAGGTGCCGGGCGGGTCGGCGGTCGTGGCTTGGGACGCGCCGTCGATGGCAGCGTGGAAGTTCGAGTACGTGCCGGGGATCGCGCCGCTGCTGTATGACGCGCCGGCCGTCGACCGCACCATCACCCTCCCCGCGACGGCGCCGGGCAACTGGCTCGTTTACGACTTCTGGGCCGACAAAGTCGGCCCGGTCACCCCTGCCAACGGCCAGGTCAGTCTCTCCCTCCATGGCGCATCGACGGGCCTGTGGTATGCCGGTCCCGATAACGACAGGCTGCGGCTGACGATCCAGACCGCGCAGAAGCTCCGCGCCAAGATGCGCGACCTGGGCTTCGAGAAGGTCGCCATGCAGGAACACTGAGGCGTCCGCCATGACCTCGCGCGAGATAATCCGCCGCGTGCTTGAGCACGACAGCCCGCCGCGCATCGGGTTCACTTTCCCGGGCTACGACGGCCACGCGAGGCTGAACGACCTCGGCTGGTGCGGGCCGTCGGCCGATCCCAACCGCGCGGGCGAGGACTGGCATGACGACGACTCCGGCGGCGAGGTCATGACCGACGAGTGGGGCTGCGTGTGGCGCCGCATCAAGGGCAAGACCGTCGGCGGCGAGGTCATCCATCCGGCCCTCCCGACCTGGGACGGCCTCGACGGGTATGTGCCGCCGACGCTGGCTGACCCCGCGCGCTACGAAGCCTGCGCCCGCGTTCGCGCGGACAATCCGGACCTCTACATGCTCGGCGGCATCGTCTGCTGCTCCTTCGACCGGGCGCGCTACCTGCGCGGCTTCGAGCAGTATCTCTTCGACTGCGCCGCCACGCCCGAGCGCGTCCGCGGCCTCAACCGCATGGTCAACGATCTCGCCCTCGCTCAGCTCGACATCTACGCCAACCTCGGCGCCGATGGCGTGTTCTTCTGCGAGGACTGGGGCACCGAGGATCGCCTCCTCGTCAGCCCGCGGATGTGGGAGGAGGTCTTCCGCCCCGACTTCGAGCGGCTCATCGGCCACGCCCATGGCCGCGGCCTGACCGTGTGGATGCACTCGTGCGGCTACGTGCGCGACATCGTCCCCGCCCTCGCCGAGATCGGCCTCGACGTCCTCCAGCTCGACCAGCCGGAGCTGAGCGACCTCGACTTCCTGGCCGGGTTCACGGACCGCCTCACCCTTTGGAGCCCGGTCGACATCCAGAAGATCCTGCCCACCGGCGACCGCGAGCTGATCCAATCGCGCGCACGGGCGATGCTTGAGAAGCTGGCCTCGCGGGGAGGCGGCTTCATCGCCGGATGCTACGGCGACAACGCGTCGCTCGGCGTCGATCCGCTCTGGCAGCATTGGGCCTACGAGGCCTTCCTCGCGGGCGCGTGGTACGACTAGTAGCGGCCCTTCGGCCGCCTGGGGGGACGCCGGCATGAAGCCCGAGATGACGAGCCGCGAGAGGGTACTGGCCGCCCTGGCCTGCCAGGAGCCCGGCCATGTGCCGTGCTGCTTCATGATCCTCGCCGCCCTACAGGACAAGACCGCCGACCAATACGATTTCCTGCGCGGCCAGCTTGACCTCGGCCTCGACGCCGTGGTCCAGCTTCACGCCCGCCAGCCCAAGCCGTCGTGGGAGTGGTACGAGCATCGCGACCTCATCGGCCTGCCTGTGCGCTACCACCGCGACGTCCGAGTCCAGGAGTCGCGGACCATCCTCCCCGCCGGTCACACGCTGCTGCGCAAGGAATATCAGACCCCGGCCGGCACGCTCAGCACCGAGATCGAGACGAGCGACGACTGGCCCTACGGCCACCACGTCCCCTTCCTCGACGACTTCCTCATCCCGCGCGCCCGCAAGCGCCTCATCGCCGAACCCGCCGACCTCGAGGCCCTCGCCTATCTCCTCCAGCCGCCGGCGATGGACGACCTCGAGATGTTCCGCGAGGAGGCCGCCCGCGAGCATGCCTTCGCCCGCGAGTTCGGCCTCGCGGTCAGCGGCGGCTGGGGCGTCGGCGGCGACATGGCCTTCTGGCTGTGCGGCATCCAGGAATTCCTCCTCGCGACGGTGGACCGGCCCGACTTCGCGGCGGCCGTGCTGGCGATGATCGCCGAGTGGAATCGCGCGCGCATGTCGCAGATGCTCGCCGCAGGCGTCGACCTCTTCATCCGCCGCGCCTGGTACGAGAGCACGGACTTCTGGTCGCCGGCGCTGTACGAGCGGTTCCTGCTTCCGTCGCTGCGGGAGGAGGTCAAGCTCGCCCACGAGGCCGGGGCGAAGTTCGGCTACATCATGACCACGGGCGCGATGCCGCTCCTCGACCTCATCATGAGCGCTGGCGTGGACGTCCTGATCGGGGTCGACCCCATCCAGGATAAGGGCGGCGACATGGCGGAGATGAAGCGCCGCACGGCCGGGCGGATGGCCTTGTGGGGCGGGGTGAACGGCTTCCTCACCGTCGAGCTTGGCGCCGAGGACGAGGTCAGGCAGGCGGTGCGCGAGGCGATGGACGTCCTGGCCCCGGGCGGCGGGTTCGTCCTGTCTCCGGTGGACAATGTCACGGCCGACACGCCGGCGGCCTGGCGCAATGTGGACGCGATGATCGACGAGTGGAAGCGGCTGAGGTAGGGGAAATGCAAAGGCCCACCATGGTTCTCCGATACCCTCGATTCCTGAGACCCTACCGTTCTACGGATCGTCTGCCGTGACCGTAGTCGCGCCCTTTAGGGTGCGGCTGTGGCCATGCGGTGGGCCTTCCAGGTTGCTGTAGGGCGGGGCTTTACGCCCCGCCGCCCTCGCGGGGAAAGACACGGCGGGGCGTAAAGCCCCGCCCTACAGAAAGCTAGAACCGCCGCTAGTCCGCGTACTGGACGAGGCTGGATTTGAAGGTCACGTACTTCGGCTTGTACTTGTCGTACGTCTGCGAGTTGTAGCGGAACCCGAAGACATGCCGACTGCCGTCGGCCTTGATTGTGATGTCGGTGTAATCGCGCCGGTACTTCCCCTTGGGCCCGGTGTAAGTCCCGTACTTGATCGTGTACTTGGCCCCGTCTTCCGTGCTCTGCCCGCCCAGGGTCTCGCCCTTCCGCTTGGTCATCCACCAGCTGTCGCCCTGGAAGCGCGGCGAGTGGACGTAGAATTCGACCGTCTTGTTCGGGGCTAGGAAGCTGACACCGTCGTACTTGCCGGTCGAGTTCTTGTCGCGCCCAACGGCCTTGAAGCCCGGGGGATACTTGATGTCGAACCACTGGCCCTTGAACTTCGGCCAGGCGCCGGCGGCCAGGACTCCAGCGGCAAGGACTAGCAGGCCTGCGATGGCGGCGATCTTCACGGATTTCACGAGGCATCCCTCCGGAGGTGCTCGGCTTGACCAGGAAGCTGCGATAGCAGCTTCACATCATAGCATCGCCGACCGCCGCCGTGGGAGGAGTTGTCAGGCCCCTGTCGAAAGCTTCACCGCGCCCCACGATCAGCTTTCAACCGGGGCCAGGAGAGGTGGGAGCCATGGCCGTACCAGTTCTGATGCCGACCGCAGCCCGGGACGAGACCTTCGGCGGCGTGACCTACCACATCGAGGGCGAGCTTGTCCCGGCCCTCCATGTCGAGCTTTCCTCCATGCCGGTTTACTTCGAGCACCACATCTTGCTGTGGAAGGACCCCGCGGTCGAGATCAAGCTCCACCCGCTCAAGGGCGCCTTCAAGCGCATGCTCGCGGGCATCCCCGTGTTCATGACCGAGGCTCACGGCCCGGGCCGCATCGCCTTCAGCCGCGACGGCGCCGGCCACGTCTTCGCCCTCCACCTGCGCACCGGCGAGGCCGTCGACGTCCGGGAGCACCAGTTCCTCGCCGCTACCAATGAGGTCGACTACACCTTCACCCGCGTCAAGGGCGCAGCCAACATCCTCATGGGCGGCACCGGCCTCTTCATCGACACCTTCACCTGCCGCGGCGCCGAGGGCATCATCTGGCTCCACGGCTATGGCAACGTCTTCGAGGTAACGCTGGGTGCAGGCGAGTCCATAGACATCGAGCCCGGCGGGTGGATCTACAAGTCGCCCACCGTCGGGATGCAGACGATCTTCCAGAAGCTCGCCACGGGCTTCCTCGCCAGCGCCGGCCAGATCTTCTGGAACCGCTTCACGGGCCCGGGCAAGGTCGGCCTGCAGACGATGTACTACCACATGCCCACGACCGAGTAGTTGGGCGTGGAGAGGGGCAGAAACGCGAAGGGCGGGGCCTCGGGTCCCGCCCTCCGTTTTGCGCCGCCTCCGCCGAGGCGGTATGATTGTTTCCTACGCATGCCACCGACGGAGGTCCGCGATGACCGCTAGCGACAGGACGATTCTGCGCGACTTGGCCAAACGCGTCGCCGAGATCGCAGCTCAACCCGAGATGGGCGATCGCGTCGACCTCTGGACCGCGCAGAACAGCCTCACACCCCAGCGCCCCCTCATCTACTGTTCGCCTGAGGGAAGCTGGGGCGAGATACTCCCCGGCGACGTCCTCACCTGCGAGGAAGATGATGCCCGCGGCCTCGAGTGGGGCTTCCGGATGCGCATCTACGCTGCCGAGCACTTCCAGGACGACCAGGTCTGCGACGATTGCTTCAACGTCGGCTACGCGGTGCACATGACCGGCTGGGGCCTCGGCCCCGTGTACCACCACAGCGACTCCGCCCGCGGCGCCTTCAACTGGGACGCGCCGGTCAAGACTCTCGCCGACGTCGAGAAAATCGCGACCCCTACCGCCGCCCACGACCCCGCCGCCACCGAGCGCAACCTCGCCTTCTACCACGAACTCTTCGGCGACATCCTCCGCGTCCGCCTCCACGGAGGCTTCTGGTGGGCCCTCGGGCTCATCGATGAGTGGACCAACCTCCGCGGCATCACCCAGACCTTCTGGGACATGGCCGACAACCCGGAGATGGTTCACGCCGGGATGCGCCGCCTGATGGAGGGGCGCCTCGCCTGGATCCACTCGATGGAGGATCAGGGCGTCCTCAGCCTCAACAACGGCAACGACTACGTGGGCTCCGGCGGCTTCGGGTTCACGACCGAGCTTCCTCAGGAAGACTTCGAGGGCGCCGTCCGCCTCATCGACATGTGGGGCTTCTGCGAGGCCCAGACGATGTCCGAGGTCTCGCCGGCCATGCACGAGGAGTTCGTCCTGCCCTACCAGTTGCCGATCCTCGAACTCTTCGGCCTCAACTGCTACGGCTGCTGCGAGCCGCTGCACCACAAGCTCGACATGCTCAAGCGCCACGTCCCACGCTTGCGCCGCGTGTCCATCAGCCCGTGGGCCGATAAGCGCATCAGCGCCGACGCCCTCGGTTCCGACTACATCTTTTCATGGAAGCCCAACCCCGCCTACCTGGCCGCCATCGACTTCGACCCCGAGCTTGTGCGCCGTGACATCCGCGAGACCGTGGATATCGCCCGCGACCACGGCTGCGTCCTGGAGATGATCCTCAAGGACACCCACACCTGCAACAACGATCCCGGCCGCTTCGACCTGTGGACGAAGGTCGCCATGGAGGAAGCCCTGAGGGTCGTCGAGTGAGGCAGGTGCCGGCGCCACGGTTCGCCCGGGGTGTCCGGCGGCGCTGAACTATGGCTCCATCCACGGAATCTGACGCTGCGACCCAGGATGCTGTCCGCGCCCGCCCCTGGTTCTCGGGATGGCGGGCTGGGGCGCTCATCGTCGCGCTCGCGGCCGTCATGTTCCTCCTCCGTCTCGGCGCCGAGCCGCTCACCTCGCCCAACGAGGGCCTCTACGCCGAAGCCGCTCGCGAGATGGTCGAGGGCCACGACCTCATCGTCCCCCACATCAACTCGGTCGTCTACTTCGAGAAGCCGCCGCTGCTTTACTGGCTCGCCGCCGCCGCCATGGTGGTCTTCGGGGAGAACGCCATGGCCGCCCGGTTGCCGTCGGCGCTGGCGGGGATTGCCTCGGTCTACTTCGTCCTCCTGATGGGCGGCTTCCTACTGGGGCCGAGGCCCGCCCGAAGCCTTCCGGCCATCGTCCTCGCGACAAGCCTGGGCTTCGTCATCATGGCCCGCCAGGTCATGTTCGACGCTCTCCTGTGCGCGACGATCACCGCCAGCCTCGTCCTCTTCTGGATGGCCTCCGAACGCAAGTCACGGGCGGCGGTCTACGGGATGTATGCGGCCCTCGCCCTGGGCGTGATGACCAAGGGTCTCATGGGCCTCTTGCTTCCGGCGATGGTCATCGTGGTCTACTGCGCCGTGGCGCGGGACTGGGCGCGGCTCAAGCCCATCGCCAGCCTCGGCGGGATCGCGCTCTTCCTCGCCCTGGCCGTCCCCTGGCACGTTGCCGCCGCTCTCCGCAACCACGACTTCCTGTGGTTCTACTTCGTCAACGAGCACGTGATGCGCTACCTGGCCAAGCGGTGGCCCTACGATTTCCCGCGCCAGAGGGCCTGGGTGCCTGCCCTTGGGGTCATCTACCTCGCCATGCCGTGGAGCGTGCTCCTGCCGGCCTTTGGCTATTACGTCCGGTCGCTGCCGCGCCGGGGACTGCGGCTACGGCCTGAGTTGATCTTCGTGCTGTGCTGGGCGCTGGTCCCGCTCCTCTTCTTCACGCTATCGAAGTCGCGGACTGCCTACTACATGCTGCCGGTGATACCGCCCTTCGCGCTGCTGGTGGGCAGCCTCTGGGCGGCTATCGCGGAAGGCGCCGGCGACCCCAGTCTGCGCCGCTGGGTTACCGGATCCCTGCTGGTCACCTTCCTTATCGTCTTCGCGGCCTGGGTCTGGGCCAGTACACTCATGGGTGGCGGCGACCGGGGATCTGACCGCGCTGAGCTTGCCTTCGTGAGCTGCTCCTTCCTGGTGGTGGGGTTGGCGGCGGCTGTGGTGATTGCCTTCAGGGGACGACTGGGGACAGCCTTGTCCTGCCTCGCCGTGGGTTCGGCCCTAGCCCTGACAACGGCGTCGGTGGTGGTGAACCGTTGGCCGGCGGGCGATTCCCTGCAGCAGATGGCGCAGCTTACGAACCGTTTGGCTGCCGGCGGCGAGGTCACGGTCGTCGTCGACAATCGCCTGGAGATGAACTCGTCCTTCGTCTTCTACCTGGACCAACAGCTCCGCCCGGTGCGGGTCGTCGAGGGCCGGAGGGGCGGCGACCTGGAGTTCGGCAGCCTCGACCCCGCCGTCCGCGGGCTGTTCCTCAGCAACGGAGACCTGCGCCGGTTGGCCAGCACCCGCCGGGTCGTCCTATTGACCGACGACCCGCCGCGCTACCAGCGACCGCCCGGCTTTCACACCATCATGCGCTACCGCACGGACATCCTGTGGGCAAACTTTGGCCCCTGACGCTCGCTACTTCGCCGCACGGATCGCCAGGATGTGCTGGATCATCTCCGCCCGCGCCACGTCGAGGTCCACGACACGGGGGTCGAGCCCGTCGAGCCACGCCTGCCCCTTCCCCGCCGCCCACTGGGCCTGCGCGCTGCCGGTCTTGGCCTTCGCGATCTCCTGGCTCAGCAGCGTCGCGTACTTGACGTCGTCGGTCGCCTCGCGCAGCCCCTCGAGCGCCAGGCCGGTCACGCAGCCGTCCGTCGTCGGGTAGCCGAGGTTGTGCGCCCGATAAGTGTTGTCGGCGAAGTCGTTCCACGCCGAGTCCATGAAGCAGTACGTGTTCTCCCCGTCCCAGTCGATCTTCCACAGGAAGAGGCCGTAGTTGCGCCGGTAGAGATCCGGGTTCTCCGGCGGTGTCTGTGGGTTGGCGTAGTTCCATAGCCGGTGCCCCACTCCATGCCACAGCTTCGGCAGCGAGGGATCGGGCGGCCCGCAATAGTTGAAGAGATCGAGGAGGTCGCCCACCGCCTCGAACTGCCCGTGGAAGCCCGACACGATGACCTTCCCGCCTGCCGCCTGCACGATCGGCCAGGCCACACGCTCGGCCTTCAGCGTGTCGCCCGTGGCCTCGTCCACGCCGTAGAAGTAGACGGTCGTGAAGCCGTACTCCTTTGCGATCGCGAGGACCTTCGTCACCTTCGCCCGCAGCGCGTCGAGGCCGGCCTGATCCGCGGGCGCGCCGATTAGGCCCGAGTCGCCGAAATATAGCGGCCGTCCCGACATGCCGATATCGCGCATGATCTCCAGGTGCTTGCGGAAGAGGGGCTCGTCGTTATAGACGATGTCCGACGGGATGATCATGCAAGGGGCCACAATGCCGTGGTTCCACAGCGCCTTCAACTCGCCGCGGAGCTGGGCCTCATTCTTGACCCGGCTGCTGATCGTGCCCTGACCCGTGGCGTCCATGAAGCCCCAGTAGTAGAGGCTATACGTGAAGTCGAGGCTCGGATCGTAGTGCGTCTTCTGCTGCACTGGCAGATCGAAGGGGAGGACCGTCACCGTCAGCCCGATGGCGCCGAGGGACTTGCCTCCGGTGGCGAGCCTGATCTCGCCCACGTACTTGCCCGGCTTCGCGTCGGCCGGGACGTGCACGATGGCCCAGATCTGCTTGTTCTCGCCCGCGGGCAGATCGGCCGGTTGGATCGTCGCCGCGTCGTGCACGGGATAGTCGGCCACCTTCGGCCCGCTGCCCCACGCCCCCGGCGTCATGTCATCGATGGGTACGTAGGCCGGGCCCTGCGGCAGGTCCAGCTTGAGCATCGTATGCTGGGCCGCATAGTCGACCTTCACCAGCGAGTCGTCCTTTAGGAGAAGCTCCGGCACGAGGACCTTGTGGGCGCGATCCTGCCCGACACCTGTCCACGCGGTGCCCGCCTGGTACCAGCATTTCACCCACCGCACGTCGACGTTGGCCGCGGGTATGATCCCACTCGGCCCGCGCAGGTCGCCGGCTGTCAGGCTCAGACCTGCCGTCGCGTCGGGTGACCACAGGACGAAGCTCGCAGGCTCATACTCACCGCGGCAGGCCGCAATGTCGGCGCCGGTCGCCAGCTTGCCGGGCAGGGCCTGCGAGAAGGGGAGGATCATCGTCCCGCTTATCGGCTGAGTGCGGTAGACGAGCATGCCCGTGGTGCTAAGCGTCTTCGCCTTGAGGCCCGCCACCGCATCGCTGAACCGGCTGACGTAGGCCTCCAGGCTGCCCACCGCCACCTCGACCTCGTGGCTGGCGGGGTCGAGATTCTGCAGCTCGGGCAGGCGCTCTTCGGCGCTCTTGGCCCAGGCCCTGATCGTCGCGGCCCAGGCATCGTTCAGCCGCGACTTCGGCAGCTTGTCCACCTCGGCCACGAGCTGCCGCAGGCTTTTCGCGAACTCAGGGAGCTGCCCCTTGATCTTGTCGGCCGCCGCCGCCTGCAGATCGACGACGCGGACGTCGCAGAGCTGCGCCGTGGTCTCGCTCTTGGGCGCCTGGTGGAACCAGATGGTCGTCGCCTTCGTGTAGGGCGGGAAGAGGTCGGAGATCATGACGGCGTTCTGGGTCCACTGCTCGCCCTCGGCCACGTTGTCCTGCCGCGCGTAGGGGTCGCCCGTCTTGCCGTTTTCGTCGAAGAAATCGACGCGGAGGAACATCGGCGTCGAGCCCTTCACGTAGCGGACCTTGAACGCGACGGCGATCGGGTGGCCCGGCACGATGGGGATGTGCTTGGCGAGGACCAGGTCCTGGATGTCGTCGGGCGTGTCCGAGGCGACGACCTGCGCGCACTGACCCCCGCCCGCCCGATCGACGATGGTCCAGCCGGGGTCGGCCGTCCACGCGTTGAGGCCACCGTCGAAGTCGTCGCGGAAGAGCACGTCGCCCACGGCCTTTCCGGCGCGGAGGTCGTCGAGCAACGCCCGCGCCGCGCCATCGATCGTCAGCGCCGCCGCCGGCGCCGAGTGGAACGTCAGCGCCGCGACCAGCAGTGCCATCAGCAGGCAAGCCCTCGTCATCGTGCTCATTATTCTGTCCCCCCGGACTTGCGCCAGGCGTTGATCGCGGAAGCGACCTCGGCCACTGGCGCGACCCAGATATGCTTCGAGCGATGCAGGTGATGGCACAGCTCGCGGAACTCGACGTCCGCCACGGGCAGGTGCCCTTGGTGGATGCCGTGGAAGGTGAGCAGCCCCCATCGCCCTCGCGCCGCGCATTGTTCGGCCAGACCGACAAGCTCCGCCCCGGTATTGCCCCGCACGGCCCACGACCACAGGTAGTGCAGATCGCAGGTCGCCGGATGGTTGGCGATCTCGCCGCCCGCCCGCGCCGCGATGAAGTGCTTCGCGATGACGGGGACATACGACTGCCGCGTGGGGCCCTCGCCGACGTGCGCCTGATAGCACGGATAGCAGTACGCCCGCGCCTCGGCAGGGAAGGCCTCCGACAGTCGCCGCTCCGCCTCGACCACATCCGCCTCGATGTCGGCGAGGGACATGGTCTCCAGCCCCGTCGCCCGCGGGTCGTCGGAAAACCCGCGCGAACAGGTGTGGCTGAGCGAGTGATTGCCCATCTCATGCCCCGCCTCGTAAGCCGGCCGCCAGCGCTCGACGCCCTCGCGCCAGTCGTCGCCCCGCGGGCAGAGGAAGAAGGTCCCCCGCAGGGCAAGCTCATTCATCAGCGGTATGGCATAATCAAGCTGCGACGAGATGCCGTCGTCGAAGGTGAGGGACAGGGCGCCGCGACAACCCTCGGGCCAGGGGGAGTCTTTGCTCATGGCTCCGCATTTCCCTGCGAGGAGCGGCGGACCTTCCGTCGAATAGGCTGCCCGCCGGGCGCATGCACTCCGGCCTTCATTCCGTGACCCGATTCCGAGGAGGGACCCGCATGAAGCTTGATGACCTTTTCGAGCAGGAAGCCAAGGCGGCGAAGAGCCGCAAGTCCGATGCAGTGTACACGGCCGCGAAGGCCCGCTACGCCTCGCTGGGCGTGGACACCGACGCCGCCATCAAGTTGGCGCTGAGCCTTCCAATCTCCGTCCACTGCTGGCAGGGCGACGACGTCCACGGCCTGGAAGCCCCGCGCGAGGAGGCCGTCGACGCCGGCGGCGTCATGGCCACGGGCAACTACCCCGGCGCCGCCCGCAATGGCGACGAGCTACGCGCCGACTTCGAGGTCGCAGCCGGCCTCATCCCCGGCAAGCTCCGCTTCGCCCTCCACGGCATGTACATGGAGACCGGCGGGAAGAAGGTCGAGCGCGATGAGATCGCCCCCGAGCACTTCACGCGCTGGGTCGACTGGGCCAAGGCCAAGGGTTGGGCCCTCGACTTCAACCCGAGCTGCTTCGCCCACCCGATGGTCACCGATGGCCTGACGCTGTCCAGCAACAAGAAGGCCGTGCGCGAGTTCTGGATCCGCCACTGCCTCGCCAGCCGCGAAGTCAGCCGCTACATGGCCTCCAAGCTCGGCAACTGCGTCTGCAACCTGTGGATCTCCGATGGCCGCAAGGACAGTACCGCCGACCGCATGGGACCGCGCGCCCGCCTCGTCGAAGCCCTCGACGTGGTCTACGCGAAGAAGCTGCCCAAGGTCGTCGACGTCCTGGAGAGCAAACTCTTCGGCATCGCCCTCGAGGATTACACCGTCGGCTCGAGCGAGTTCTACCTGCTCTACGCGCAGTCGCGCGGGCTGGGCATCTGCTTCGACCTGGGCCACTTCCATCCCACCGAGTCCATCGCCGACAAGATCTCCTCGACCTACCTCTTCGTGAAGGACATCCTCCTCCACTGCAGCCGCCCGATCCGCTGGGACAGCGACCACGTGACCCGCTTCGACGACAGCCTCCGTGCGGTCGCCGATGAGGCCCAGCGCTCCGGCTGCATGCAGAAGGTGTGGTGGTCGACGGACTTCTTCGACGCGAGCATCAACCGCATCGCAGCCTGGGTCATCGGCACTCGCGCCGTCCGCAAGGCCATCCTCTGGGCGCTGCTCGAGCCGTGGAAGTATGCCGTGGATGCCGAGTACGGCGGCGACGGCGCGGCCAAGCTCGCCATCGAAGAGATGCGTGCCATCCTGCCCTTCGGCGCAGTGTGGGATCAGGCGTGCCGCGAGGCCGATGTCCCCGGTGGCCTCGGCTTCATGGCCGAAGTCCATCGCTATGAGCGCGAAGTAACCCTGAAGCGGACGTGAGACCAACGATGAGAGCCGCCGGCGTGTACCTGATGTTGCTGACTCTGGCGTCGACGGTGCACGCCATCACTCCGAGGCTGACGCCCTTCGATCTGAAGGACGTGCGCCTTCTGCCCGGTCACTGCCTGACGGCGCAGGAGGCCGACGCTCGCTACCTCCTCAGCCTCGACCCCGACCGCCTCCTCTACAGCTTCCGCGTGAACGCAGGCTTGCCCTCGCCGGGCAAGCCTTACGGGGGTTGGGAGGCCCCGGACTGCGAGGTCCGCGGCCACTTCGTCGGCCATTACCTGTCGGCGTGCGCGCTGATGTATGCCTCGACCGGCGATCAGCGGTTCAAGGATCGCGCCGATCTGATGGTCACCGAGCTGGCCAAGTGCCAGAAGGCGATCGACGGCCTCTACCTCTCGGCCTACCCCGCCACCTTCTTCGACCGCCTCGAGTCGATGCAGAACCCGCCGTGGGCGCCGTACTACACGATCCACAAGATCATGGCCGGCATGTTCGACATGTATACACTGGCTGGTAACGAGCAGGCGCTCGACGTCCTGAAGAAGATGGCCGCCTACTTCAAGAAGCGGACCGACAAGCTCCCGCCCGAGGCGATGGACCGCGTCCTGACGAACGAATTCGGCGGCATGTCGGAGGTGCTCCATAACCTCTTCGGCGTGACGAAGGACCCGGCGCACCTGGACCTCGCCCACCGGTTCGACCAGGCCTCGTTCCTCGGCCCGCTGGCGATCGAGAAGGACAACCTCTCGCGCATCCATGCCAACACGCACATCCCGAAGATCTGCGGGGCCGCGCGGCGATACGAGCTGACGGGCGACGAGACGTACCACAGGATCGTCGCCTTCTTCTGGGACCGCGTCGCCACGACCCGCTCCTACGCCACCGGCGGGTCCAACCAGGACGAGCACTGGTCCGAGGCGGGGAAACTGGCCGCCACGCTCAGCGACAAGAACCAGGAATGCTGCACCACCTACAACATGCTCAAGGTCACGCGCTACCTGGAGCGATGGACGGGCGACCCGAAATATGCCGACTACTACGAGCGCAACTTCTTCAACGGCATCCTCGGCACCCAGGACCCGAACGGGATGCTGATGTACTTCGTGCCCCAGGCGACCGGCCACACGAAGAAGTTCGGTGGGCCGCTCGACGCCTTCTGGTGCTGCACCGGCACCGGCATCGAGTCGTTCGCGAAGCTCGGCGACAGCGTCTACTTCCACGACGCCGACGCGCTCACCGTCAACCTCTTCGTCGCCTCGACCGTGACGTGGGCCGAGAAGGGACTCACGTTGGAGCAGACGACGCGGTTCCCGGAAGAGGAGGGAACCCGCCTCGCGCTTCACCTCAAGCAGCCGGTGAACCTGGCCCTGAACATCCACGTGCCGGAGTGGGCGACGCGCGGCGTGCGGGTGCTCGTGAACGGCCAGGAGGAGAAGGTCGACGCGCGGCCGTCGTCGTACGCCGCGATCCGCCGCGAGTGGAAGGACGGCGACACGGTCGACGTGCGGATGCCGATGACGCTCCGCACGCAGCCGATGCCGGACGATCCGGACCTGGTGGCCGTCCTCTACGGGCCGCTCGTTCTGGCGGGCCTCGCGTCGGAGAAGACCGGCTTCCTGGCCGACGCCGCCGACCCGGCCTCGTGGCTGAAGCCGGTCGAAGGGAAGGCCCTGACGTTCCGGACCGCCGGCCAGACCAGGGAGGTCACGTTCATCCCGCTCTACAAGGTGATGACCGAGCCCTACGGCGTTTACTGGCTCGTGTTCAAGGAAGGCAGCGCGCGGCACAAAGAAGCCCTGGCCGAGGAGGAGGCCCGCAAGAAGCGCGAGGCCCGCACCGTCGACCGCGTCGTGCCGAACAATCCGGAGATGGAGAAATCACACAACTTACAGGGCGAGAACACGCAGGCGGGGACGGCCTATGGCCGCGCGTGGCGGCACGCCCCGTCGGGCGGATGGTGGAGCTGGGACCTGAAGGTCCTCGGCGACGCGCCGATGGTCCTCGCCTGCACGTACTACGGCGGCGACGTCGGTCCCCGCACGTTCGACGTGCTCGTCGACGGGGAGAAGATCGCCACCCAGTCGATCGACCATCCGAAGCCGGGGGAGTTCTTCACGGTGGAGCACAAGTTGCCGCCCGAGCTCACCCACGGGAAGCCGAAGATCACCGTCCAGTTCCGGCCGCACGATAAGAACACGGCCGGGGGCGTTTTCGAGTGCGCGACGCTGCGAGGAGAGTAGGCCAGGGGAGGCTATCGCTCCTTTACGTGCGCCCGCGAGTCGTTTTATCCGAGCCGCGACAGGCATGGAGCGGCGCCGTTCTTCGCACGCGAAAAGCCAAAGCACCGCTCCATACCTGTCGCGGCTCGGTTGCGAACGACGCGCGGGCGTATGGGCGTGTGGCATGGTCATCCCCCGGCTGTTCGGGGGTGGCCATGCTCCGGTCAATCGCTCGTAAGCGAAAGGCCATCCGCTCGGGCGGGCACCTATTCTTCATTGTCCTATTGGACTTTCCGGAATTCTGAAGTATACTATCGGGGTCCGGGGGAAGGACTATCAAGCGATAGGGTTGTCTGTGGCCAGGCTCCTGATCGGGGCCGGGCCTTTTTTATTGGGTGGTCCCGAGGAGCCGTCCGGCAGGAGGGGACCATCATGCCACGTTTCTCCATGCGATCGGTTCTGGCGGCCTGCCTGGTGCTCGGCGCCGGCGCCCAGGCCGTTGCAGGCGGGGCGTTCACGGTCAGCCAGGTCGGCCCGCTCGGCAACACGCCTTACTCCATCATCGCCTATGACTTGAACGGCGACCATCGCCTGGACCTGGCGGTCACCAACTACTATTCCGGCACCGTGAGCCTGCTGTACGGCACCGGGGCCGGCACGTTCACCGGCCGCACCGACTACGCCGTCGGCGTCAACCCGGGTGGCGTCGCGGCCGGCGACTTCAACCGCGACGGCCGGATCGACGTCGCCACGACGGACGACTACGGGCACGCCCTCAGCGTCCTCTACGGTCAGGCGGGGGGCGGCGTGGGCGCGCGGCAGGATTTCACGGCCGACTACCTGTGCCGCAACGTGGTTGCGGCGGACGTGGACGGCGACGGCAGGCTGGACCTCGTGGTCCCCTGCACCAACTCCTCGGCCGTCAGCATCTACTACGGCCAGGACGCCCCGGGCATCCCTTTTGCACCCAGGCTGAACTTCGCTACGGCCTATAACCCAAGGTGCGTGGTGGTGGCCGACTTCAACCGCGATGGACGGCTCGACATAGCCACAACGAACCGCGGCTCAAGCGGCAAACAGCAGATCAGCATCCTCTATGCCACGAGCAACGGCGACTACGCGCCGCACGTGGATTTCGACAGCGGCGTCGGCGACGACGTCGAGCCCTGGGGCATCGTCGCCGGCGACTTCAACCACGACGGCCTCCTGGACCTGGCCGTGACAAACCGGACGCTGAACAACGTGGCGGTCCTGTTCGGGTTGCAGGCCGGCGGATTCGGCAACCGCCTGCTGTTTCCGACCGGGCCCAGCCCGACCGGCCTCGTGGCCGCGGATTTCGACGGGGACGGCTGGCTGGACCTGGCGGTGACGGATAGCGGCGGCACTACGGTCAGCCTGCTCCGCGGGCTGGGCGACGGCACCTTCGCCGCCCACGAGGACTACGTCGTCGGGTCTTCGCCGTTCGGTCTCGCCGCCGGCGACTTCAATGGCGACGGCAAAATGGACCTGGCCGCCACGTACCAGGGCGGCGTGGCCATCCTCACCAACGTGACTCCCGAGCCGGCGAGCCTCGCCCTCGTGGCACTTGGGGCCCTGGCGGCCCTGCGCCGCCGGGCACAATGCCGCAAGTAAACGCAAGCCCCTCTCTCGCCCGCGAACCAGTCCCGAGATAGCCCATCGGATCATTCTTGGAAGGGAGGAACCGGGAACCGGCACGCAGGCGGTGCGCGCGGCGGGTCGGGAGACTCGCCGCGCCAAGACGCGGATGTTTGGGGCCGCGCGTCAGGGCCGGTCTTGCAGGCACGCCAGTGCCCGGCGGCGAAGCGAGTCGGCGGCGGCCTTGTCGCCGGTCTTATCGACGAACGCCGCCTCATTGAGGAGGCTCTGGGCGAGGTCGTCGCTCCGGCCCTCTTTCTGGAACCGGGCCTGGGCCTCGTGCAAGGTCTGGAGCCCCTTGTCGGCCTGCCCGGCCACCAGGTACGCGAGGCCGAGGTCGGCCAGGGCCTGGCTTCGCTCGGGCCAGCCGGCGTCGCCGGACCCCTCGACGGCCTTCCGGGCCAGCTCAAGGCCCTGGGCGGCCTGGCCCTGC
>PMZA01000272.1:0-143 GCA_003170595.1 Armatimonadota bacterium | reverse complement strand
CCGCTTCTGGCGGGACGGCTCGGCCGCCTCGTTCTGGGCATTGGTGAAGGCCACGAGCGCCTTGGACGGGGCCTTCCGGGCGAGGTGCCATTGGCCGACCCGCATCCACAGGTCGGCGGCGTCGCGGACCGGGGCGGGCCATG
>PMZA01000116.1 GCA_003170595.1 Armatimonadota bacterium | reverse complement strand
CTCCTCGATCCCGGGATCGGCGACGATCCCATGCGCCTCGTAGCCAGTTGCCTTCGTCAGACCCGCCATATCGTCGATCGCCCACTCCTTGTGCTTCACCCGCCACGTCACGCCGTAGAGGAAACCCTTCTCCCCCTTGCCGACCCAGTACATGTTGTGGTCGATGGTGAGGCCCATCTGCAGCGGGTCCCACCAGCCCTCGGGACGGTCGCGCTTCGCCGCCTCCGCGAAGGCTTCCTCGGTCTTGAACTTCGCCACATCGGCCGGATGCCGCCCGAACCATGCGGTGTCGTACCACAACCCGAGCTGGTACCCCTTGTTGTTCGCCGAGACGTTCCCCACGATGACGTGGCCCACGTTCAGGAACGGCCAGTTCCCCAGGTCCGCCGTATCGAGCGGCCGCGGCCCCTGCTCGCGCAGGGTGATGCCGTCGAGGTTACCGACGACCAGGTTGTTCGCCACGACGCAGTTGCGGCTCTCGGCCAAGGTCACCCCGCCCTCGCTCCAGCTTGGCCCTCGCAGGGCATTGCGCAGGAACGTGTTGTTGACGATGTAGATGTCGCGGCTGATCTCAACGAACAGCCCGCACCCCTCGTTGTCCGTGAAGAGGCAGTTGCGCACGACGACGTTCGCGACGTCGATGTCGAACCACAGCCCCGGCCCGCCGTTATTGCGGAAGATGCAGCGCTGGAATTCGCCATCATGCGAGACGGCCATCTTCACGCCGCCCGCATCCCAGCCGCGGTTGATCGGCTTGCGGCAGTTGCCCTCCCACACGCAGTCCTGGTTCGAGAAGTTGTGCCCGTTCGCGCAGCCGCCCGTATGCCCGCAGTTGCGCACGATGCAGCGCCTCATGATGCTGTCCTCGGGCCCCACCGTTCCCCCACCGCCGGCCATCCACTCGATCGTGCAATCCTCCAGGATGTTGCTCTTGCCGAGCATCCATACCGCCGCCCGCTGTGGGAAGGTCGCGCAGTAGCGGAAGGTCATGCCGCGCAACGTGACGTACTGGAAGCCTTGCGGCCTCGCCCACGGGTTCGATCCGAAGATCATCCCGCGCGTATCTGCCTCGATCTGATGGATGTTAGGGTCGTCGCCCTTCTCGAGCCAGAGGTAGAGCGTCTTGTGGTCGGGATCCGGGAAGAAGGTCCCCGGCTTCATATCGGCGAGGCTCAACTGGATCTGCGGCCAGTCCCAGCACTTGCCGTCGACGATGACCTGCTCGGCACGACCGCTGCGCTTGTGCTCCTCGTCGTAGGGGTGATGGCGCTCCGGCTTGCCGTTATCCATGCCGACCATGAAGTCGGCGGTCCACGGCACCTTGTAGATTGGGTTCTTGCCCTCGACGCGCTGCCAGCCAGTGATGACATCCGCCCCGGTCATGACGACGTCCTCGCCCGCGGCGCCCTCATACACGATCGGCGCGCCGGGTGTGCCCGAGTTCTTGGGCTCGGCGAACTCGCGGTAGGTGCCCGCATGGACGATGACGCGGTCGCCAGCTTGAAGCGTCGCGGCGGCCTTCTCCACGGTCTTCCACGGCTGCTCAGCGGTGCCGGGACCGTCATCCGACGCCTGTGGATTCTTCTGCGCAACGTAGTAGGTCGTCGCCCACGCCGGGCAGGTGATAACGAGGATAAGAACTAAGCCCCGATACTTGCGCAAGCTTATCCCTCCAGGTCTTCAACCCCGCGCCTACGTGTTCAACGTCGAGCGCCCATGATTATACCGCGCCACGGCGAGTCGGCGACTGCTATAATCCAGCCGTTTACCACTACCGCCGCCTCGCGGGAGGGTTCGGCATCATGCTCGCCGTCACCGCTTTGCTCCTCGTATCAGGCTCGTGCTTGTGCGCCCCCGTGCCCGAAGCCGACACCGCGTATGGGCGTTCCGCCTTCCGCCTCGAGTATCGCCCCGGCCCGTCGGAAGTTGCCGATGATGCCGCAAGGCGCAAGCTCGAGGCCGACTGGGCGACCGCCTTCGACGCGCGATGGATATCGGTCATCGATCCCGCAGGCAACCCCCTCTTCCCCAACTCCGCGGTGCCGGCTCCCGACCCCAAGGCGGGCGACTACGACGCCATCCTCCGCAAGTGGGTGGACGACATCCACAGCCACGGCCTGCCAGCCCTGTCGTGGTACCCGCTCGTAGCCGACCACGCGGCCGGCGTCGCCCACCCTGAGTGGCGGCAAGTCTCGCTCATCCCCAACCCGGACGGGCCGGAGCTGTTCTGTTGCATCAACTCGGGCTACGGCGACGCCGTGATCGATATCTGCAACCAGGCCATCGAACGCTATGGCCTCGACGGGATATGGTTCGACGGGTCGTCCTGGTCGAACATCTGGCGGCGGCCCATCCCGACGTCGTGTTTCTGCGACTCCTGCCGGCGGAAGTTTCGCGCCGACACCGGCCTCGACTTGCCTGCGAAGGAGGACTGGACCGACCCGACCTTCCGGCGCTGGGTGGCGTGGCGGTACAAGACCTTCGGCGAATACATCGGTCGCCTCACCGCGGCCATCCGGGCTCGACACCCCAAGGCCGCCGTGGTCGTCAACCACTACCACCGGCCCCAGATCCCCTGGCAGGGAGCGATCCCCCTGGACCTCTACGACGCCGACATCATCACCGGATCGGAGGCTGGGCAGGCCTCGGCGGACATCATCATGCGCCTGTGCCGCGCCTATCGCCGCCCGCAGTCCGAGGTATGGCGTCCCTTCGACGCGGGCGCCGATCCCGAGAAGTCCACCCAGACCAACGAACTGCTGCACCACGCCCTCTCCTGCTTCTGCGCGGGAGGGCTTCCCTCCTTCGGCTACGGCGGCACCGACCGCGCCGGCGCTGCCGCCACGGCACGGCTCATCGCACCGGTGATCAAGGCGATCCGGCCTTACGCAAACCTACCCTCTCTCCCCCACATCGCCCTCCACGTGTCCCAGCAGACGGAGACCTTCCACTTCGCTCGCGACACCGGCACCGGGGCAGCCTGGGCCACCGAGCCCTTCTTCGCGACCCTCAGCCAGTGGACGGAGGCCCTCAACCGCGCCCATATGCCGGCCGACTATGTCTTCGACAAGGCGCTCACAGCGGCCGGCCTCAAGGGCTACCGGGTCCTACTCATGCCCGAATCCCTCGGGCTAACCGACGTCCAGGCGCGGACCGTCCTCGACTTCGCGCGGGGCGGCGGGCTGGTGGTGCTCGGACCAGGGGCGGGCCAGCTAGACGAGTGGGGTGAGCGCGCCGCGCACAACACGCTCGCGCAGGCCCTCGGTATCGGCTTCGGCCCCGTCCCGGCGCCCGAGGCCGACGATCAGGTGCTGCTGGACCTCGTGGGCCCGCACGGCGTGACCCGCAAGACCGGCGGGCATCGGATCGCGGTGGCCCTCGGCAGCGGCTGGGAGGTCCTCTACAGGCACGCAGATTCCACGGTGCCCGCCATCGCGACGCGGCCCTTCGGCAAGGGGCGCGTCGTCGCCCTCGATCTGGACTTCACTACCGCGCCGACCGCCTGGTTCCCCGCCGATGGCGGCGACACGAGCATCACCGCCACGACCGAGACCGCCGCGGGAGGGACACGCAGCCTCCTCTTCGTGGACGGACCGGACGCCCCCCAGCCCTGGTACCCCGACATGGAGATGCGGTTCCCGGCTATCACCTCGGCCCACGCGACGGCGATCCGGCTCGGCGTCGACCTGCGTATTGATGGCGGTGCGGGCACGCAGATCGAGCTACGCGACGGCGGCTACGGCGTAACGGTCGCGATCTCAGCCGACGGCAAGCTTACCGACGGCGGACACGTTCTGGCGCAGGTGCCGCTGAAGCAGTGGTTCCACCTAGCGCTTCTCGCGCGGTTTGCCACCGAGGCCGCACCCGCAACGCATGACGTGACGGTCACTCAGCACGGCGCTGATCCCCAGCGCTTTGCTGGCCTCGCCACGCCGAACGCGGCGTGGAACCTGTGCGATTGGGCTGTCATCTATGGCCCCGGTCAGGCTGCCGGCCGCTTCTTCGTCGACAACCTGCTCATCGAGTCCGTCGCACCGAGCGTTGCCCTGCGCACCGTCCTCCACGAGGATGCCGAGGGGCCCCTGCCGGGCGCAACTGACGCGGCCGCACCCGATCCCTTCGCGCTTCTTGACGACATCCTGACCCGGTATGCGCCTCCGCCGATCCGCGTAACGGCGCCTCCAACGACGCGCATTGGCTTCTTCCGCTCCGGCAAGGACGTCGTGGTTCATGCGTACGACACCGCCGCGCCCTGGCAAAACTGGTCTCAGGCGGGGCACGGCAAAATCGTCCTCGAGGGTGCCTTTCCACTGAGCAGTGCCGACCTGTCTCTACGCGGCAAGCCCCTCCCCATCGTCCGCCAGGGCAATAAGTGGCGGGTCGAGGCGCCGGTAGCCCTGTACGAAGTCCTCACGCTCCGGGCCAACTAGCCCTGACGGCCCACCGTTTCCCCGTTGTACCGCCTTGCAGTATTACGGTAATGATGTGGTACCGTTTAGTGTCGATAACGGTCTTACGGTATTACCGTTTGGATGCTGCGCTGTCGGCGGATGTTGCCTTCTTGCGGTCTAGCGGTCTTGACGCCGAAGGATGTTGCGGTTATGCTGCTTGGCGGTTGAACCGTTTTACGGTCGGGCGGTGACACAAGTGGCAGCCGTAATCGTCGTCTCAAACCAGAAAGGCGGGGTGGGGAAGACCACGACCTGCGCTAACCTCGGGGCCGCTCTCGCCGCGCGGAAGCTCCGCGTCCTCCTCCTCGACCTCGACCCCCGCGCAGACCTCTCCCACTACTGGTTTTCGGAGCCTCCTACGGGCCCGTCGAGCTACAACCTTCTCGCCACGCCCGCCGACTTCGATCTAGCCGCTCTCCACCATCTCACCCCCAAGGGCCTCGACCTCCTTCCGGCCCACCTCGACCTCGCCGCTCTCGAGTTCCTCCTCGCTGACGAGCCCGCCCGGCGGACGACCATGGTCTCCGACGCCCTCGCCCGCCTGCGCGATTCCTACGACTACATCCTCGTCGACACGGCCCCCGGCCTCCAGCTCTTGAGCCTTTCTGCTCTCGCTGCCGCCGACCAGATCATGATCCCCCAGCAGTGCTCCTTCCTGGCCCTCCACGGCCTCCGCGCGGTCAACGACATCATCGATCGCCTGGCCACTCAGGCCGGGATCTCGGTCAACGTCGCCGGCATCCTCCTGACCATGTACGTCAAGCGCACGGTCCACCACCGCCAGGTCACGGACATGGTCCGCCGCGGCTTCGGCAACCTCGTCTTCAACACGCCGATTCCCTTCACCATCCGCGTTCAGGAGGCCGCCGTCGCCCGCCAGCCCGTCACCGAGTACGAGCCGAACAGCCCGGCCGCCGATGCCTACCGCCGCCTTGCCCAAGAGGTGATTCAGCGTGCCAAGAAAAGCGCCCCTGCCCACCGCTGACGATTTCTTCCGCGTACCTTCGCGCGAACCAGAACCCGCGCCTCAGCCCGCTCCGGCCCCGGCGGAATCCGTCGAGGAAGCTGTCATCGAGACGGCGCCCGCACCCGCTGTCGAGAAGCGCCCTTCGCGCCCGCGCAAACCTCGCGCCTCTCGTTCAGCAGCATCGACGCCGCCCGATCTTGCCCCGCCCGCTGATTCCGCAACTGACGCCGCCGAGAAGGTCACGTTCTATCTCCCGCGAAGTCTCCTCAAGTCGCTCGAGGTAGTCCGCGTGCGTGTGCTGATGGACCATGACGTCAAGATCACGCGCTCGCAGATCGCCGAGGCAGTCATCACAACCGCGCTCTCCGATGTCGATGCGCTTCAGCGACTCGTCCTCGATCGTCTGGCAGGGGAGAAGGGCGGCTAATTCAAAATACCGTTACTTCGCTCCCAATAGCTTCGCGGAATACCGTTATCTCGCTCCCGATGATACCGTTATTCGATTCCCGATTTCCCCACGGAATAGCGTTAACCCGCTCCCACTAGCCCCGCGTAATACCGTTAATCGGCTCCGTTTAACCTCCCACGAACCCCAATCCACCTTGGGATTCCCCCTTGCCATAACAAGACTCTGTAGTAGAATCACCTTTGCCTGAACTACATGAGAAACAATCGGTGTTAGTATCATCTAGAAACCCTCTGTGATTCACGCACGCTCGGGCACGTCTACCTCTCTCCGTCGAATCGTTCGCAGCGCGGCAAGTATCGTGTGAGGCGCTAACTCATGGACCAGGACCTCATGGAAATCGTCGACGATATCCCCGCGCCCCCGACGGATCTCGTCGCGCTCGAGCCGACTCCGCAGACGATCACGCGCGAGGGTCGCGACGAGATGAATCTCGCCGAGTTCCCCTTCGCGCTCCTCACTACGCGGCAGCCCGCGAGTATCAACACCGTCGAGTTTCACGACGTCGTGCAGACGCCCGAGGGCCGTACTATTCAGCGCCGCTGGACGATCACCGGCAGCGATGCCCACGGTCTTCCCCTCGCCACCGACGAAGAGGTCTACATCGCGCTGATGGAGGTCACGCGCGAGCAGGGCTTCAACGCATCGAAGGTCACCATCAGCCGCTACGATCTCGTCCGCCGCATGAACTGGCCCGACCAGGGGCACAGCTATCATCGCCTCTACACGTCCCTCGCCCGCCTCACCGGCGTGACGATTCTCGCCCACAACGCCTTCTGGGATAACCTCGAGAAGCGGTACGTGACGGAGGGCTTCCACATCCTCGACCGCTTCCGCCTCGTCTCGGAAACCCCCGGCCGGCACAGCGCCCAGTCCGACCCCGAGTGGGAGAGCTTCATCGTCTGGAACGACGTCCTCTTCCAGAGCTTCCAGCGCGGCAACATCAAGCTCATCGATACCCAGCTTTACTTCACCCTCCGCAGCGCCATCGCCAAGCGGCTCTTCCGCTATCTGGACAAGAAGCGCTACGACGGGAAAACGCACTTCCAGATCAACGTCCAGAAGCTCGCCTTCGAGAAGCTGGGGATGAGCCGCTCGTACTCGACGTCGAATCTCCGCCGCGAACTCGAGCGCGTCCACGCGGAACTCATCGAGGTCGGCTTCCTCATGGATGCGTGGTTCGAGGGGAGAGGGGAGAGGTGCATCGTCGTCTACCGCTTCGCGGGGGCGACGGGGCAGAAGTCGGCGCCCCAGGCGGTACTGCCTGCGTCGGCTGAGTCGGCGCTGCACGCCCTGCTCGAGTTGGGCATCAGCCGCGCCGTCTCGCGGCAGCTACTCGAGCTACACCCGGTCGACCACATCTCGGCTTGCGCGGCCGAGTGCAGCCGACGCCTCGCGAATGGATGGCTGCCGGAGAAGAGCCCCGCTGCCTGGACCGTCGCCGCGATCAAGCATCCCGAGTGGAAGATCGGGCATCTGGTCGGCGCAGCCCAACCCGTGGCCGGGACGAAGGCAACAGCCTCTCCGCCCGTGCCTGAGCCCGAGCCGGCGCCCGAGCCGGCGCCCACCACCTCCGGCACTCCGCGCGATGACATCGAGGATCAGCTTGGCATCGGTCCCGGAACGCGCGAGGTGTGGGAGAAGACGATGGCGGTCCTCCGCGCCGAGGGGACGTTCACCAACGCGCTGCATGCGGCGTTCCTGCTGCCGATTCGGGGACGGACGGCGACTGTAGTCGTGCCGGCGCCGATGCTGGCGCGGTATCTTGCGGCGGCGCACCGGCCTCTGCAGGATGCTCTGCGCGGGGTCGTGGAGAACCCGCATCTGAAGGTGCGCATCGAGTACCGGCCGCTGCCAGGGAACGCCTAGCGTTCCACGGAATGCGTAACGTCGGAAAGTGTCACGCTAGCGTGACACATGACAGGGTTACCTTTTTTTGCCAAGCGGGAATCTGGGAGTGGCTGTCGAACAACTAACGCAGATGTACGGACTGCTGGAGGGATCGGGATGGTGGGCAAGCGGCTCATTCACGCGATTGCGCTGACGGACTTCCTCTCCTATGGAGGCGGGATGGACGAGTTCGAACTCCAACCGCTGAATGTTCTCATTGGCCCGAATAGCTCGGGGAAGTCCAACCTGCTTGAGGCCATATCTTTGCTGCAAGCAGCCCCGACCGCGATCGCAGCACCCTTGCAGGAGGGTGGGGGCGCAGCACAGTGGATGTGGAAGGGCAGGCCGCCCCAGGACCCGGGAGCGCAAGTCTGGGTGCTGGTGGGATATCGCCGGACCTCCCTTGCGTACCGGTTCACGTTCGTGGCGACCAATGATCGCTTTTCCCTCCTTGACGAGGGCCTAGTCGGGCCGGGCCCCTCGGCTGACTGGGACAATACGGTCGTCTACTATGACTACGACCCGCGCAAGCCGAAGGCGCTGGCTGCCCCAGGGGGGGCCCGTGGCACAGGGGGTGCTCGCCAGGAAGTGGAGTTGGACAAGAAGCAGTTCCTCGAAGACGAATCAATCCTGACCCAGCTAAAGGACGCCACCCGGTTCCCAGAGATCACGTACGTCGGCCGCCAGTTTGGCAGGATCAGGCTCTATCGGGGGTGGTACGTCGGGCGGGACTCCGAGGTGCGGAGGCCCCAGCGGGCCGACCTGGCCAACGACTTCCTGGCCTCGAATGCGCACAACCTTGCCTTGGTCGTCAACAATCTGGAGAGCACCACTTCCACCATGGACGTGCTCGTGCCGTGGCTGCAAAGGTTCTACGAGCCCGTCCGGAAGATCACAACCAGGGTGAGTGGAGGCACTGTCGAGCTCCTCTTCCACGAGCGTGGACTGAGGCAGCCAATCCCGGCGACCAGGCTGTCCGATGGGACACTGCGGTACCTCTGTCTCCTGGCGGTGCTATGTCACCCCTCGCCGCCCCCGCTAGTGTGCATTGAGGAGCCGGAGGTGGGACTGCATCCGGACGCGCTGCCGGCGGTTGCCGAGCTACTGGTGGAGGCATCGCAACGGACGCAGTTGATCGTGACGACCCATTCTGACAGGCTGGTAAGCGCGCTCAGTGGTGTTCCGGAAGCGGTCGTCGTCTGCGAGCGAACCGACGAGGGCACCGAGCTTCGGCGTCTGGAGCCCGACCGGCTCAAGGAGTGGCTCGAGCGGTACAGCCTCGGTGAGTTGTGGAGCATGGGCGAAATCGGAGGAAACCCGTGACGACCGAGGTCCGCATCTACGTGGAGGGTGGGGGCGACACTGCGGACGGAAAGGCCAGGGTCCGTCGCGGGTTCCACGAGTTCATGCATGAGCTTGTAGGGATCGCCCGGCAGAAGCGGATCCGCTGGAACGTGATAGCCTGCGGGGGCCGGACCCAGGCGTTCGACTCGTTCATCTCGGCGGAACGAGACCATGCAGAAGCCTTCAACGTCCTGCTCGTTGACTCGGAGGGGCCACTCCAGGCCGCCTCGCCCCGCGAGCATCTCAAGACAAGGGACGGCTGGGCCCTTGCGTTGGCGAAGGACTGCCAGATACACCTCATGGTGGAGGCGGTCGAGGCCTGGGTGATGGCGGCCCCGGAGGGCCTTAAGTCGTACTACGGGCAAGGCTTCAACGAGAACCCAATCTCGAGCAGGCGGAACCTCGAGGAAGAGCCGAAGGATGGCCTCGAGCCCTCACTGAAAGCGGCGACCAAGGGCACGAAGAAGGGAGAGTACCACAAGATTCGCCACTGCCCGGATCTGCTGGAACGGACTGACCCGTCCAAGGTGCGGAGCCGCTGCCCGCATTGCAGGGATTTGTTCAATGCTCTGTGTGACGAGCTTGGCGCCCCGCATCTCCCGTAGGTGCGGGGATTGAGACCGGGGGGGTGGGTTGATGGAACTGGCGATTATTGGGATGGGGAAGATGGGCGCCAACATGGCCGCGCGCCTAGTTCGCGCAGGTCATCGTGTCGTCGCTTTCGATCGCAAAGAGGAGGCTCGCGCCAAGGCCAAAGCCGAGGGCTGCGACCCGGCTGCGACCTTCGACGAGGTCGCATCCAAGCTTTCGAAGCCACGCGCGGTCTGGGTCATGGTCCCCTCCGGCGAAGCGACCGAGACGACGATCAAGGGCCTCGTCGGCGAGTGCGATCCCGGCGACACCATCATCGACGGCGGCAACAGCCACTACACCGACTCGATGCGCCACGCCGCCGAGCTTCGCGAGCAGGGCTTCGACTTCCTCGACGTCGGCACCAGCGGCGGAATCTGGGGCCTCACCGAGGGCTACTGCATGATGATCGGCGGCGATGCCAACGTCGTCGAGCGGCTCCGCCCGATCTTCGAGGCCCTCGCTCCCGCGCCCGATCACGGCTGGGGGCACGTCGGCCCCAACGGCGCGGGTCACTTCGTGAAGATGGTCCACAA
>PMZA01000040.1 GCA_003170595.1 Armatimonadota bacterium | reverse complement strand
GACCGATGCCGCCCCCCAATCCCAGGGCGATGTCCGGCAGCAAATCGCTTTCGATCCCTAGCGCTTCGCACCCGGTTTTGAGGATTGCCTCGCCGCAGCACCGGTCATCCACCATGAAGTACTTGTCCGCCGCCGCAACCATCTTCTCGCCGTCAATAGCCGCGCTACCACGTGCTTTCATGCCCGTCTCCTTGCCTATTTCGATCGTCTCGTCGAGTACCAGGGGAATCCTTGAACCGTCGTATCCAATCACCGATTTGAAGCCGGCCTCCAGCAGCAGGCGACGGCAGTCGTTCACCGACCATCCGCGATTCTTGGCTGTGTCCGCTGCCGTGTCGCGGGGATTGGCCCCCGTCTCCGCACAGGCGCTGGTCGCGCCGGATGTGACGCCCAGGAGATTCGGCTCGTGAACGCCGATGCCGATCATCTCCTTGCACTCCAGCGTTGCCAAGGCAACCACCGCCACGACCTGGGCCNNTCTGTCCCAGGTGATACAGGGGTGTGCCCGGCACTGCCACGCGCCGCATGGCCGCGTGGCAGTGGCAGCCGTGCTCGATGCCGATGAACATCTGCTCCACCAGCTCCTGGGGCGTGTGCTCCGGCCCGATCGGCTCACAGCAGTAGTGCAGGTTCAGTCCGGCCTCCCGGATGGTCCGCAGGGTCTGTTTGCGGCGGATGGGGTCCAGTCTTGTGTCCACTCCTTCGCGCAACCTGCACACGTGGTAGGCGCCGTCCGCCCCGGCGGACTTCAGCTCCCTGGCCTGGACCGCGTCGAAATCCCCGACGTTGACGACGATCTCCGTCGCCGGAGGCGCGATCTGCCTGGCCAGGCGGACGACGTGCAGCAGCCTCTCGGAGTCGAACCGGTGCATCGTCATCAGGAAGAGGGTATTCAAGTCCCCCCGATCCACGAACCCATGCACCCGTTCGAGGATCTGGTCATCCGTGAGCTGCTGAGGGGTGAACTGGGTGAACTTCGCGCCGAAGGCGCAGAAGCCGCAGTTGGCTGCACAGGGAGCGACCTCCACACCGACCTGGCCCGCCAGGTAGCCGGCGTTGCCGAATCGCCTCCGTGACACGGTGTCGGCGACGGCCCGGGTCATGGACGCCTCCAGGGAACTCAACGGGCATGACAACAGGGCAACGCACTCCTGCCGCGACGGCGCCTTTCCGGCCCAGGCGCGTTCCAGGGTCTCTCGGACTTGCGTGCTCACCATCACGTTGTCTCTCCCAGGAATCGCAGTGGCATGGTTATCGTTCATGTCGGTCAAGAGCCTCCTACAGCGGAGGCCTTCGTTGAGACCAACAGGTCCTCGACCAGGGCAGCAGCATCCCGCACGACAACCGGGCACTTCTTGGTGAACAGGCTGTCTTTCATGATCGCCTCAAGCCCTTCCGGCGTACTGATGTCGTGCCCCAAGAGCTCCTTGCAGCAGATCGAACCGTGGAGTTCCTTGAACCGCTTGGTGAACTCAAGCACCAGCCGATTGGCCTCGCCTGAAGGCACACTGTCCTTGGCGTCGGTCATCGCGTGTTTGAGGCCGATCACCATGAATGCGCCGGTCACCGCTCCGCACGTCAATCCCATCATGCCCATGCCGCCAACGAAGGCCGAGCCCATCCGGCAACCCATCTCGCGGGACAGCCCGTACGTCTTGCCGCAGCACGCGAGCACCGACTGGGCGCAGTTGAAGCCTTCCTTGAACATGGCCTCCGCCGCCTTGGCGTTGGGACCGGCGACTGGCGCGGTTGACGTCGTCGGACGGCTGGCAGGAGCGGAAGCAGGCGATGGCTTCTCCTGGGACGATGCCGTCCGAAGAAGCCCCCTTGACGCAAACATGGCGGCGGCCGCGCAAGCGCCAGCGCCAGCCAACTTCATCGCATCACGGCGGGTCAACTTGGTCATGTGGTGCCTCCTCGGGCTTTCTTGGGGGAAGAGCGGCCGCAGCACGCAGTTGACGCTGGGCGTTCAGTTGGCTGTCTCTGCGGCGACATCTGGCCAACTGCAGCGGGTTCACCTGTCCCCGTAGGCTTCGACAACTCAGCGATCTCGTAGCCAGCGCTGCGGAGCATGTCGACGGCTTCGGCCATGCCAAAGCCCCGCCACTTGCCCTGGCCCGAGCCGGTGTCGCGCGGCACGGCCCCGGCCTCTACGACCAGGATGTTGGCCCCGGCTCGCAGTGCCTCGGGTGTTGGCGGATGCACGCAGACCCACTTGGCCCGCTTGCCCGCCGCCAGGCGCGAGACGGCAACTGTTCGACAGAGCCGCTCCGTGGATACCTGGCAACAGCCGCCCAGCGGCGTGCCACGAACGGGCACGCGAGCCATCGCACCGACTTGGGCGGCGCCAAGCTGTCTGGCCCGAACGGCCTCTCGAGCGATCTCCTCGTCGGTGTGTTCCGGTCCCAACGGTTCCACCAGGTACGTCAGGCCCAGGCCGGCTTGTCGGGCGGCCTTGATCGTGCTCTCCCGGTCGGCCGGGTGAAAGACCGTATCGACCCCCTCACGGAGGCGAACCACATGGTAGACCGAAGAGTAACCGGCATCGCGCAGTTGCCTGGCGCCCTCCATGCCGTACTCACCGGTGTTGACCACCAGTTCCACGTGCTCAGGAATACGCCGGCGTACCTCCCGCGCCAGCTCGACCAGGCGCGGGATCGGGAAGTCCTGCGTCGTTCGTAACACGATCCAGGCCGCACCGCCCTCGACGTACTCGCGAGCCACATCGCAGACTTCCCCGGTGCTGAGTTCATAGGGCTTCGGATGTACGCCCCATTCCTCCCCCAGGGAGCAGAACTTGCAATTCCTCGTGCAGGGTGTGAAGTCGACGCCAATGCTGGCCCAGATTCGGCCCCGGCTTCCGCTGAGTTGCCGCGTCATCGCATCGGCGGCGGCCAATACCTTGGCGTGGTCCTCCGCCGACATGTCGGCGCGCATGACCGAAGCGCTACGCCTCGAAAACGGCCTGCGCCACGCGCTCGATGCCGGCGAACTGTCGCTGCATTACCCACCG
>PMZA01000225.1 GCA_003170595.1 Armatimonadota bacterium | reverse complement strand
CTTGAGGAGGGGCCGCATCAGACAGGGCACGCCGCAGCGTGCCCTGTCGAATCCGGCCCGCTTTTCCACCATCGGAAAACAGGGCCGGATTCGCGCACGTTCGCTCCGCTCACGCTCGCTGATTCGGCCCCTCCGAAAAGCATCCGCCGCCCCGTGGTCGCGCATGCTGTAGGGCGGGGATTTACTCCCCGCCGGCCTTTGCTTGGTTTGTGGAGGAGCCAAATCTCAGCACGCGCGTCTAGCGCGGGCTGTAATCCGGCCCTCGCTTTCCCCTCCGCAGGTCCGACGCCCTTACCGTGGAAAGAGCCCCCGATGGAGAAAGTCGGCCCACCACCGCCTTCCCTCTTCCGGCCCAGGGCGCTCGTCCTGGGCCTGATCGCCGTTCCCCTCGGCTGCCTCTGGACCGTCGGCGCCGAGCAGGTCTATGGCTCCGGCGATCCGACGACCATCTCCATTTTCTTCCACGCGGTCTTCATCCTGCTCGTCCTCGGCCTACTCAACCGCCTCCTCACGTCCGTCGCCCCACGCCTGGCCCTCTCTCGCCTGGAACTTCTGGCCGTCTATGCGATGATCGCCTCATCCGCCGGCCTTGCCGGCTACGATTTCATGGGCGTCTTCATCGGCCACCTCACCGCCCCCTACCGCTACGCCATCCCGGCGAACAATTGGGATCAGATCATCCAGCCCTACATCCCCGCCTGGGCCGGGGTCAGCGATCCCGAAGCCGTCCGCCTATTCTACGAGGGCCACTCGTCCATCTATCACTGGGCGCACATCGTCCCGTGGATCAAGCCTCTCCTCCTCTGGGCCGGCTTCCTCATCACCACCCAGCTTCTCTGCCTCGCCGCCAACCTCATCCTCCGCCGCCAGTGGACCGATCACGAGAAGCTCAGCTTCCCCATCATCCAACTTCCCCTCGCCATGACCGACCCCGCCGGCGAGATCTTCCGCAGCCGCGCCTTCTGGGTAGCCTTCGCCCTCGCGGCGGGCCTCAACATCCTCAACGGCCTCCACGTCTGGCATCCCATCCTCCCGACCATCAACCTTAAGGTCCACGACCTCACGCCCTTCCTCCCATCCTATCCCTGGGGCGTGATGAGCTTCACGCCGGCCAGCGGCTACCCCTTCGTCATCGGCCTCGCCTACCTCCTCCCCACCGACCTCAGCTTCTCGTGTTGGTTCTTCTACCTTGCCTTCAAGGCCCAGCTTGTGATCGGCGCGCTCTTCGGTTGGCAGGGCGGCATGGGCTGGGACGTCTCAACTGGCAGCCTCCCCTACGTCGTCGAGCAGGGCATCGGCGGCTACTTCGCCATCGTCGGCTTCGCGCTATGGTCGGCCCGCGGCCATCTTCGCGCGGTATGGCGGGCGGTCTTTCATGAGCACGGCGTGCCCTCGTCGGCCGAGAGCCGCGCCTTCGGAGTCGGCGAGGTCGCCCAGTACCGCGTCGCTATCTGGACGCTCATCCTCGGCCACATCGTCCTCATCCTTTTCGCCTCCCAGCTCGGCATGAACGCCCTCCTGGCCGCGGCCTTCTTCGCCATGTACCTCGTCCTCGCGACGGCGATCACGAAGATCCGCGCCGAGCTTGGCCCGCCGGTGCACGATCTCCACTTCGCCGGACCCGACCGCGTTCTCCTCGCGCTCCTGGGCAGCCGCAACTTCAGCAACGGCGACATGATCGGCCTCAGCTTCCTTTTCGGCTACAACCGCGCCTATCGCGGCCTCCCGATGCCCAACCAGCTTGAGGCGCTGAAGGTCACCGAGCTTCTGCGCGGGCCGATGCCGACGATGATCGGGGCCCTCATCGCGGCGACGATCCTCGGCGTCCTCGCCTCCGAGTGGGCCTTCCTCCACTACGGCTACTCGGTCGGCATCGAGCAGATGGGCGAGGTGAAGCGCCTGAGCAAGCAGGGCTGGCAGCGGATGGAAGCGTGGGTGGTCAACCCGTGGGACTTCCACTGGGGCGCGGTGTGCGGGATGCTTGTGGGCGCGGCCTTCGCGTGCATGCTGCAGCTCTTGCGCTTCCGGTTCATGTGGTTCCCGTTTCACCCGATCGGCTATTCGATCGCGGCGAACTGGGCGATGAACACGGTGTGGATGCCGATCCTGATCGGGTGGACGTGGAAGACGATGGGGATGCGGTATGGCGGGCACAAGTTGTACCGTGAGATGCTACCGGCGGCCTTCGGCTTGATTCTGGGCGAATTCCTGCTGGCGAGTCTCTACACAATCATCGCGGCGATCTGGCACGTCCCGGTCTACCGCTTCTGGATCTTCTGAGCTTTGCTCTTGCATGCTGTAGGGCTTGGGGGTCGCGCAGCGAACCCAGATTTACTCCCCGCCGCGCCTTTGCTTTTCGCACTTGATTGGTTTTCGGAGGGGCCGAATCTCAGCACGCGCGTCTAGCGCGTGCTGTAATCCGGCCCGTTTTTCCGACGACGCACACCGACAACCAGGGCCGGATTCGTCCTTCGGCGCGGCGACTCCATACGTCGCACGCGCTCAGGACGGATGCGGCCCCTCCGAAAACCGCGGAGTGCCCCCACGCTGTCATCCTGAGTGCGACGTTCTTTGTCGCGCGAAGGATCTCCTTTTGGCATTGCCTTCCACTGCGGGTATCGCGCCCCCCACTTGCCTCCCCCACCCCACACGCTATGATAGCACCACCAATGACTATCCTAGCCGTCTTTGCGCTGCTCGCGACTTGCTCCGCCGACGCCCCCGTCACCCACGTCACCGTCCGCGCCGGATCGACCATCGCCACCGTCCCGCCCGGCATCTACTCCGTCGGCTACTGCGGTTGGGGGGACACCTCCGCCCCGCAGGCCGTCGCCCACCTGCAAGCCCTCGGCGTCAAGTTCTGCCGCATCGAAGTGAACCTCGCCCACCTCTGCGGCGACAAGCCCGGCGACTATCGCTGGGACTACACGACCCCGCCCGACCTCGGCGTCGGCTTCGTCGATCGCGTGAAGCAGCTTGTCGCCAACGGCTGGACGCCCCTCCTCTCGATCTCGACGAGCCACGCCCTGCCGACGTGGATGCACGGCGAATTCCGCGACGCATCCAAGGGCCCGACCTGGCTCTCCATCGCCCCCCAGTCCGATCAGATGACCCAGATCGCCCATGACCTCGCCGCGGGCATGGCCTCGCGCGGGATGAAGGGCCTCTACTACGAGACGATCTACGAGCTTGGCATCGAGATGCCGCTCGAGGACATCCACCACGTCGTCGCCCTCGGCCTCCGCGCCGGCGACCCGACCTGCAAGATCGTCGGCCCTGCGACCTGGCCCGGCTGGAGCGTCCAGGAGCGTTTCGTGAAGCCGTATCTGACGAAGTACGGCGCCGATCTCCTCGACCTCGTCTCCGCGCATTGGTATGCCGACAACGAGCACAAGTTCTGGGATTTGCCCGGCTGGAAGGAGACGCAGGGCATCGTCACGATGGCCAACCACACGATGCTCGACTATCTCATGGAGACCGCGCCGAAGTATTCGGTGTGGTGCCGCAGCCTGCGCAAGCTCCTCGACGACCCGACGCTCAACCCGAAGGGCAAGCACATCGGCCTTTGCTTCACGGAGTTCGACGCCCTTGCGACTTCGCCCTACGAGCGCAATCCGATCAACCCCGATTGGCCCAACTATCGCGCCGACGCCGACTGCTACATCAACACCAACTACTTCGGCGGCGTATGGTCGGCCTACGTGCTCTGCGACGTGGCGGCGAGCGGCTGCGCCGACGCGATGTTCAAGTTCAACGCGCGCGACTATTACGGCCTCATCGAGAACGGGAAGGACAAGGACTTCTTCCGCCTGCCGGTATGGTTCGCGTGGAAGCTCCTGCGCGACGCGGGCGGGCTGGTGCCGGGGGCGAAGATGCTCGCGACGTATGTCGACGGCCCGAACGATGCGGGTGCGACGCACCTCGTTGACGGCGCGGACAATCCCTGGGTCGGCGCCTATGCGGTGAAGACGGCACGCGGCATGAGCCTCATTGTTATCAACCGATCACAAGAGGCGCAGACCGTCGAGGCCGACGTCCGCGGCCTGAGCGCAGGTGCTGAGCGGAAGGGCAAGCGCTACCTATTCTCGGCGGACCGCGTGGCGAAGTTCATCGGACGCAAGCCGGGGACACCGAACGACGGCGCCTTCGAGGGTGCGCCCGATGACTCGAAAAGCGCCCCCTGCCTTCAGCCAGTTGGCGACGTGACGCTATCGCCCGCAGGCATCCACCTCACCCTCCCGTCCCTCAGCATGACGATCCTTGCCTTCTAGGAAAAGGCCCACCGCGCACCCACAGCCGCACCCTGAAGGGTGCGACTACCGCTCAACGATGCCCTGCAATCACCCGGCGTTACCCCTCTACAATTCGTCAGCTCATCGAAGCCGGTAAAGGCATCGCGTCGCAGGAGTAGTCGCAGGCTTTAGCCTGCGGCTGTGGCTCGGTGGTGGGCCTTNNACCCCTAAGGGGCGTCCTCACGAATCCGGCCCTATCTTTCCCCAACCTCGACGCTCTACTTCGCGCTCTTGATGAGCCCGTAAATCATGCTGTCCACGAGCGCCTGCCACGACGCCTCAATGATGTTGTCGTGCGCGCCGACGGTCCCCCACTCCTCCTGCCCATCGCTGCTCGTCACCAGCGCCCGCACCTTCGTCGACGTCCCGGTCGCCGCCTCAAGCACGCGCACCTTGTAGTCGACGAGCTTGATGCTCTCGAGCTTCGGGAAGACCTGCCCTAGCGCCTTCCTCAGCGCGCGGTCGAGCGCATGCACAGGCCCGGTCCCATCGGCCGCCGTATGGATCTCAGTCTCGCCCACCTGCACCTTGATCGTCGCCTCGGCATAGGGATCTTCGTCGGGCCGGCGGTCGACCAGGATGCGATAGCCCAGCAGCTGGAAGGGCTCATGCACCTCGCCCATCAGCCGCCGTGCCATCAGCTCAAAGGACGCCTCTGCCGCCTCGAACTCGTACCCCTC
>PMZA01000551.1 GCA_003170595.1 Armatimonadota bacterium | reverse complement strand
GAAAGGCCCACCACATGGCCACAGCCGTGAGGACCTTCGGTCCGCCTGCCTGAAGGCTGCGACTACTGTTCAACGATAGCCTTCGCCTGCTGTATGGTTTCCGTTCTACAAGTCGACGCGGCGGCGAACACCGAAGGCGCTACGCGTCGCAGGAGTAGTCGCACCCTTCAGGGTGCGGCGGTGGGTGCGCAGTGGGCCTTTGCTGTGGCAAGGTAATGACCGATGGATGCGCGAACGCTGAGGGTGCTCGAGTTCCCCAAAGTGGTGGAGATGCTGGCCGCCGAAGCCGCGACAGGCCTGGGGGCGGAGCGTTGTCGCACCCTGAGGCCGCGGGATGATGCGGCCTGGGTGCAGCGGCGGCTGGATGAGACTGAGCAGGCGCGGATCCTGGCCGGCGCGGTCGGCTCGCCTCCCTTCGGCGGGCTGACGGACATACGGAATCTGCTGGAACGGGCGCGGACGGCGTCGGGGCTGACCGAGACCGAGCTGCTGCAGGTGGCGGATGCGGCGGCGGCCATGACCCGGCTGCGCAGCTACTACGCCAGCGGCGAGGAGAAGGCTCCCCGGCTGTGGGGACTGGCCGAGAGGATCGCCGATTATAGCGACCTCGTGGAGGCCATCCGCGAGGTCATCGACGATCAGGCGCAGGTGCGCCAGGATGCATCGCCCCAGCTTGAGCAGCTTTACCGCGACCTCCGACGCTCCGAGGAGAACCTGCGGCAGAAGCTCGAGGTCATCATGCGCCGCGAGCTTCAACGCGGGACGCTGCAGGATCCGGTGATCGTGCAGCGGGCCGGGCGATGGTGCCTGTCGGTGCAATCGGCCGCGCAGAGCCGCGTGCAGGGCATCCTCCACGACCGCTCGGATAGCGGCGTCACCGTGTTCATGGAGCCGTCCGAAACCGTCGAGCTGGGCAACCGGCTGCGCGAGATCGAGATCGGCATCCGGCAGGAGATCGCTCGGCTGCTGGCGATGCTCACGGCGATGGTAGCCGGGCGTGGCAGTCAACTGAAGCGGGACCTGGGCACGTCGACGATGCTCGACCTGGTGACGGCGAAGGCTCACCTCGCGGCGGTCATGAACGCGAACCAGCCCGCCCTGCGGACGGATGGGTACGTCGAGCTGAGGCGGGCGCGGCATCCGGTCCTGAAGGGCGACGTGGTGGCGAACGACCTATGGATCGGGCGCGACTTCAGCACCCTCGTCATCACCGGCCCGAACACCGGCGGGAAGACGGTGGTCCTCAAGACGCTGGGCCTGCTCACGCTCATGGCGCAGGCCGGCCTGCACATCCCCGCCGGGCCGACGAGCCAGGTCAACGTCTTCGAGCACATCTTCGCCGACATCGGCGATGAGCAGAGCATCGAGCAGAGCCTGTCGACCTTCTCCAGCCACATGACCCAGATCGTGCGCGTGCTCAACCGCGTGGCGGCGAGGTCGCAACGTCCCGAGGAAGAGGCACCGGAGGCGGGCTGGGCGCTAGTGCTGCTCGATGAACTCGGCGCCGGGACCGATCCGACGGAGGGGGCCGCGCTGGCACGGGCGGTCCTCAGCGAGCTGCACGAGGCCGGCTGCCGGACCATGGCGACCACGCACTACAATGAACTGAAGACCTTCGCCTACGAGCAGGCGGGGATGGAGAACGCGTCGGTGGAGTTCGACGTGCGGACGCTGAGGCCGACGTACCGGGTGCTCATTGGGCATGCCGGGGCGAGCAATGCCCTGGAGATCGCGCAGCGGCTGGGGCTGGCCAAGCGCATCGTGTCACGGGCGCGGGAGATGCTCGGCGAGCAGGGGCGCGAGGTGGACCAGGCGCTGCGGCGGATGGATCAGAGCCGGCGGAAGCTTGACGATGAGCGGCGGGAAGCCCGCGAGCAGACCGTCGAGCTTGAGCGCGCGCGGAAGCGTCACGAGAAGGAGATCGAGCGGCTGGAGGAGGAGCGGCGGCGCGTCTCGCAGGCCGGCCACGAACGGGCACGGGAGATCGTCGCGCGGGCCGAGGAAGAGGCGCGGCGCATCATCGCCGAACTCCAGCGTCAGCCGAAACAGTCGAAGACCACGCAGACTCTGCGCGAGCAGATCGCCCAACTGAAGGGACAGGTAGAGGCGGCGGCGGAGAGCTTCGAGGCTGAGGCGCCGGTCAAGCGGCCGCCGCCTCCCGGCCCGGAGGCGAACGATGTGTACGCCGCGATCGTGCCCTTTCGCGCCGGCGACCGGGTGTACGTGCGATCGGCAGGGACTGAAGGGACCGTCGAGCGGGCGGGCGAGGGTGTGGCGGTGGTGCTCATCGGCAAGCTGAACATGGAAGTGCCCGTCGGCGAGCTGAGCCATGCGCCGGAGGTGCAGGTGTCCGAGGAAGCCGCGGCGCTGGCGGCGCAGATGCGGACCCTGAAGGCGCTGACCGCGCCGACTGAGATTGAAGTGCGCGGGACGACCGTCGAGGAGGCGCTGCACGTCCTCGACAAGTTCATGGACGACGCGCTCCTCGCCGGGCACAAGCGCGTGCGCATCATCCACGGCAAGGGGACGGGAGTGCTACGGGCGGCGGTGCACCAGTGGCTGAAGAAGCATCCGTCGGTGCGCAGCTTCGAGTTGGCGCCATCGAGCGAGGGCGGCATCGGGGCGACGGACGTAGAGCTGTAAAGCCAAGGCAAAGGCAAAGGTGAAACCGTGGGGCTCTGCCCCACTCCCCGCAGGGGCCCTGGCCCCTGACCCCAC
>PMZA01000126.1 GCA_003170595.1 Armatimonadota bacterium | reverse complement strand
GGGCATAAAGCCCCGCCCTACAGAAAGCATAGGGCGGAAGGGCAAAGGCGCGGCGGGCATAGTGTCCGCCCGGCGGACGCGAGCGTCCGCACAGGAGAAACCGCGGCTAGTCCTTGGATGACCAGCGCCAGAGGACGATGCTGACCACCGTGCAGAGGGCCGCGGCGATGGCCCAGCCTACCGCCGCCGGCAGGTAGGTCGGGTGCCATTGCCACAGCAAGGCCCCGCCGCCCAGGGCGAGGACGATGCCGATGAACCAGTCGCTTATGTCGGGGTGCCAGGCCGCGTAGCTGGACTTGTGGAAGCGGTACTCCTGGAGTTCGTTGCGGAAAAGCATCACGAGGCCGTGAGTCAGGAGCGGTATGCCGGCCCAGAACAGGTTGGGGACCGAGAGGACGTAGGCGGCGGGCACGACCGCCTTGTGGGTGGCCAGAATTGGAACGCTGAAGAGCAGGAATCGGAGCCGGTCGGCCTGGAAGGCGATGACGGCGAGGGAGAGGCAGGCGATGGCGGCGGCGGCCAGGCGGGCGTTCCCGTGGCGGTCGTCGTTGACCAAGGACTGCAGGACCGCGTTGAAGTAGATGAAGACGGCTCCCAGAGCGACCAGGGAGGCGATGAGAATCTCGACCACCTGGTCGTTGGACATCTGCGGCATGTTATCCATGCTGTGGTCCCCTGTGTGGCTTCGGTTATAGCTGTGAGTGGGAGGCCGCAACGACGGACGAGGGTTCCGACCGTCCTGCTCCCGCGGCTGCGGGGGCAGTCCAGAAGGAAGTTAACCACCAGCCGGGGGCGGGAGTCAATCGCCACAAAGGCAGACCCGTCCGTTCACAGGACGGACGAAGGCGGAGGGTGTGGGCCCCCGGTTTGTGACTTAGAAGTGCCAGGCCTAATCCCTATCTTTTCGGGAAGCGGAAGATGGCGACCTGGTCGATCCACAGATCGGCCTTGCCCGGGTCGTAGACGCGAGTCTCCAGGGCGGCCTCGCCCTTCGCGATGCTGAAGGGGATCACGATGGGGCGATACTGGTCCCCCGATAGATCGGCGAAAGTGAATTCTTTCGACCCGTAGTGCACAGCCCCCTGCGGCGATCCGACCACATCCACGAGCGCGACCTGTGTATCTGGTGCGGCCGTCCCAGTCGCACGCAGGAGGAAAACCGCCACATAGTCCCCGGGCGGCAGAGGCATGTAGGGCCCGAAGATCGGATGGGTCGGAGCCGTGAGATCCGCCATCGCCACATGCCGGGCCAGGCCGGTGGTGGAGGCGGGATCGGCCTCGGGCTTACCGGCGAGGCCGGGCATGTCGGTGCCCGGCTTCACGAAGACCGGCTCGACCGGACGCCCCGCATATTCGGGCGGCAGGGGGGCTACTCGTACCCCGATCATCTGCTCGTCCCTCGCGGGCGCTGCGTCGAGGCGCACGGTCCACTTCCCGGCATCGGCAGAGGTGAGACCCGTGAGCTTGAGGCGAGCCGGCGCGGTCGTCCACGGCTGGGCATTGACCTCGGCGGAGGCACGCTCCTTGCCCTGCGCATCGAGGACCGTGACCGTCGCGCGGCGGGCACGGGAGTCGTTGTTGCGGACGGGCGCCACAAGCTCGACCGGGGCGTTCTCAGGCGCGAGGATGGAGGTCGGGACATCCGAGAGCTTCACCGTGCCCTCCATCGCCTCGCGCTGGAGGCGGAAGAACTCGTCGGGGCGGAGGACTTCGAAATCGGGGGGCAGATGATCGGCCCACCACTTCGCGTCGGCGATCGTCTGGGCGTAGCAGAAGAGGTGGTAGGGGATGAAGAGCGGGCGCTCGGGATGGGTCGCGGCGAGGTCCTTGAGTTCCTGCAAGGCGGCCTCGCGCGACTTATTCGGGAAGGTGAATACGAGGCTGCGCGCCCACGCGAGACCGTGGTCGAGGAACCAGCCGCCGGGTTCCCGCCACGCGTAACCCTCCTGGCAGCCGATCACGCTGTCGCCTAGTTCGCGGGCGTAGGTTGAGACGACATCCGGGCCGACGTTCTGGGCGCTGAGGACGACGATCACGCGCTCATCCATCTTCGTGACGTAGTCGCGCGTGAGGCGGACGTAGTCGGCAAGCTTGCCTGGCGGGAGGTCCTCGGGATGGACATAGCCCACGCCCGAGGCGGCGGCGACCATGTAATCGTTGGGCGTCGCGTGCTCGTAGAAATACTGCGCGGCCGCGGGGGCCATGGTCGCCATGAGCGGCTGCATCTCCCAGCCGAAGGGCACCTGACCCCGCTCGGGCAGGAACCACTGGCTGTCGTGGAAGCGCGCGAGCCAGTGGAGGGCGTCGCCGTCGGAGAGGTTGAAGGTCAGGTAGACCTTGGAGCGATCGAGGGTGGCGCGGTGCAGGGGAGGCGGCTGGTGGAACTTGTAGTCCGTCTTCACCGAGGCGTGGAAGGAGAAGTTCGTCGCGTCGCAGCAGATCATGAGCAGGGCGTTGCGGCTCGTGTGGGAGACCTCGATGCCCTCATCGGCGGTCCACGAGAAGACCTGGGAGAAGGGCTTGAGACCCTGGTAGAAGCGGGTCTTGAGGGCGTACTCCTCGCGGTCGGCCGGGATGCTCGACAGCTCGAGGCTGACGGCCTTGCGGTAGATGCAGTAGTCGAGGAAATTGATGCCGAAGGGGGCAACGACGCCCTCGGCCTTGGCGACGGTCTCGTAGGGGCCGGCCTCGGTGTCGGCGAGGCGGATCTCGTAGCCATTGCCGACGCGGACGATGAGGGCGAGGGATTTGGCGTCGCGCGGGAGGTCGAAGGCGTAGGTGAAATGCTGAGTGTTATCGGCGATGCGATCGCCTTCGGGATCGAACCAGGAGCCGTCGCCGTCGACGAGATACTTGCCTTCGGCGGGACTGCCGGCGGTGAAGGAGACGGCGTCGCGATTGTCGGCGAGCAGCGTTAGGGACGAGAACTTGGCGCCCATGCCGTCGTACTTGGTCGAGTCCTCGAAGCGGACGAAGAGCTTGCCGCCGCGGCCGACGTACTTGGTGAGATCGACGCGGACGAGGCCGCCGCCGTGGTTGTTGGCGATGCAATCGTGGGCTGCCCCTCGACCGGGCTCGGGACCTGCGGCGGCAGCGGGTCCCGAGCCTGCGAAGTGATTGTCGTAGAGCCACTGATAGATGCGCACGCGGGACCAGCCGTTGAAGCGGCCGCGGAGGTCGTCGAGGCACTTGAGGCCGAGGCGGTCGAGGCCCGGCGAGACGGCGGAGGTGGCGATGACCGCGTCCCTGAGGCCGGCGATCGTCGAGGCGAGGTTGAGGGTGTCGGGCTCGCGCTCATCGTAGAGGATGTAGCCCTTGAGCGAGGGCTTCAGGTGGGCGACGAGGTCGTAGACATCGGCCACGGGGCGGAACTGGATGCCGAAGCGCTCGGTGTACCACTTCATCCACTCGTCATCGGTGGGGAGGATGCGGAGGAAGACGGTCGGGCCGGCGCGGTTGGCGATGCCCTGCGCGGCGGCGGCGAGGATGCGCTCGTCGTGGGAGATCTTGCGGGCGTCGAGGACCCACGCGGTTGGCGGGGCGGTGTATACAGCCAGACAGAGCGCTAGACCGATCATGCGAAAAGCCTCCGGTGCGATTCTTCTGAACTGGCCTGCTGTAGGGCGGGGNNGGGAATAAATCCCCGCCCTACAGAAAGCGTAACTGCCAAAGGCCCTATTGAGCCGGGGGCGTGCCTTCGGGTTTCAGTGAGGTCCAGAGGCCGCGGAGGGGCTTGCCGTCGGGGTCGGCGAGGCGCAGGTATAGCCCCCACTGACCGCCCTCCTGGCAGACCTTCACCAGCAGCGTGTTCCAGCCGCTGCGCAGCTTGATCTTGATGTGATCCTGGTCGGGCAGCGGCGGGCGCGGGTCGGGATAGGTGAAGACGTGCTCGCCGTTAACCCACAGCATGCCCTCGTCATCGGTGCCCATAAGGGCCATCGCGTCCAGGTCCTTCGGCGACCAGACGTAGGCCGCCGCGTAGGCGACGACGAGGTCGTGGGGGTCGAAGAGCGGGACGAGGTCGATGAAGACGGCCTCGGGTTTGGGGCCGGCGGGCCAGCGCCAGTCGGTGGTGAGCCACTTGACCGGGCCGGTCTTGCCCTGCCAGGGCTCATCGAGCTTGAAGGCCTTCTCGGGCGCGTAATCGGTCGTCACGCCGACGCGGTTGGCGTTGTCCCAACTGCCGACGAGGTGCAAGAGCTGGAGCCAGCTTGCGTCGACCGCGCAGGAGACCTTCGTCGACACGGGGAGGCCGCCCCACGCGCCGGTGACCGGGATGCCAAGGTCGATGAGGCCGGCGGGGAAGAAGTTGTCGAACGTCACGGTGACGGCGGCGTCGGAGGCCTTCTCACCGGTCGGGCCGAGGAGGGAATCGAGGAGGCGTTGGCTCGCGGCGAAGGGCGCCGAGCCGAGGTTGGGAGTGAGGCGCGCGGACTTGCCTCCCGGGAGGACGGTCAGGCGGGCGGTTGCGTTGACATCGAGGACCGAGGCGAGGGCCTGGAAGCGGCCGGCGGGATCGGAGGCGCCCTGGGCCGCGGCGTCGGCGATGGCGGGCAGGTCCTGGTCGGTGAGCTTGACGAAGGCCGGGCGTGCGGCCATGGGCGTGATCTTTCCGCCCACGAGCGAGGCAGCCAGGGCTTCGGCCCGGCCGGCTGAATCGGCGCAGGCCTTATCGAAGGGACCCCAGGTGCCGGGCAGGGCCGCGACCTTCTTCGGGGCAGCCCGGAGAAGCTCGGCCAGGTGGCGGATCTGGCCGTAGGAGGCATAGTCGCGCCACCCTCCGCCGCCCTGGAAGGTCACCTCATACGTGGAGCCGACCGGACGCTCGGGGAGGAAGACGTAGGTGCGCACGGTCGCCGGATCGAAGCGCCATCGCGGGCGGGGAGAAAGGGCGACGTCGCCGCCATCGGAGCCGCGCGGGATGGGCTTGCCGTCGAGGAGGACCGTGGCGGGGGCGAATCTGCCGCGCACCTCGACCGTCCACTTGCGCTGGGCGACCTGGCCGGCGAACTTGCCCGAGGCGGCGCCGATGGTGAGGGTCTGCGAGGTGTCGGCGTTGGCGCCGGGCTTGAGAGACAGGGGCGTCGTCGCGAAGGCGTCGCCCTGATAGTCCTTGCTCTGGCCGTCGTCCTCGTAGAGCTTGAAGGCGGTCTCCTTGCCGCCGACGGTGAGGATCGCGCGGAGGTCGTCGTCGGGCTTCTGGCCGATGTAGTCGCCGACCGGCCCCTCGACGAGGATGCTGTCGCGGCGGAGGAACATGGGCAGGCGCTGCAGGTCGGCCTCGACGGTGATGGTGCCACCGGGGTGAGCCTCGCCGGTCCAGAAGTCCACCCAGTCGCCCCCTCGACCAGACTCGGGACCTTCGGCGGGCGGCAGCCACAGCGTGCGACGCGAGGCCTGGCCCACGGGCGCGGCCTCGGTCACCGGCGCGACGAGGATGCCGTCGCCGAAGAGGTACTCATCGTCGTGGCGATAGGCCTCCTCCTCGTCGGGCCAGTCGAGGTAGAGCGGCTTGCAGAGGGGCTCGCCGCTCTCGAAGGTGCGGCGGGCGTTGGAGTAGATGTACGGGACCAGCGATTGGCGGAGGCGGAAGTAGGTCTTCGCCACGGCCATGCCCTCGGCGCCGTAGTTCCACGGCTCGCGGACCCCGTGATTGCTGTGGAGGCGGAGGATGGGGCTGAGGGCGCCGAACTCGACCCAGCGCACGTACAGGTCGTCGGGGATGCGGTCGCCGAGGAAGCCGCCGATGTCATGCGACCAGTAGGGGAAGAGGGCGTTGCCCGCGCGAGCCGTGTAGCCGACCTCGTGGTTGAGGACGCCCCACTGCGACCACGTGTCGCCGCTGAAGCCGACCGGGTAGCGATCGCCGAAGCCTCCGTAGCGGGCGAAGAGGAGGCCGCGCTTATCGGTAAACTTCTCGGTGTAGTCGAAGTACTGCTTGGAGGTCCACTGCTGACTGTCGAGGCCGTCCATCCCGGCCGAGTCGCCGTCGATCCACCAGAAGTCGATGCCCTGTTTCATCATCGGCTTGCGCAGGACCTCGAAGGAGGCCTGGGCCTGGACCTGGTCGGCCATGTTGAGGCTGACATTGTCCTTGCCGGCCGGGTCGACGCCGATGAGCTTGCAGATCTCGGCGAAGTGGCTGTCCTCCTTGGGAAGCTCGCCGGGGTGGGTGTTGACGGTGACCTTGCAGCCCTGCTCGTGGACCCAGGTGAGGAAGCCATCGGGGTCGGGGAAAAGCTGCTTGTTCCAGTCGTAGCTCTCCCAACCGTAGGGGTGCCAGTCGACATCGATGACCAGGACGTCGAGGGGTATGCCGGAGGCGCGGAACTTCTTGATGATATCGCGCTCCTCCTGGTCCTTGTACGGCCAGTAGCGCGAGTACCACTCGCCGAAGGCCCACTTCGGGGGCATGAAGACGTGGCCGAAGAGGTCGCTGCCGAGGGCGAGGGCGTGGCGGAAGTCCTTTCCGTAGGCGCAGAAGTAAAGGTCGCTCGCGGCGCGGTCGTCGCGCGGCACGAGCCAGTTGGTCGTCGGGCTGACGAGGGGCCGGCCGCCGTCGTCGTAGGCAAACCATCCCGAGCGGCTGAGGAGGCCGAGGCCCGGCTGGGGCAGGTTGGTCTCGCTAGCGCCATCGAGGGAATGAGTCGTGCCGCGAAGGTTGCCGGGATCGTCGTCGCCGGGATGCCACGCTCCCTGAGACTCTTCGAGTCTCCCGAAGAGGGGAGAGGTGATCGTGAGGTTGTCCTTGCTGAAGCGAGCGGGCGGGAGGTAGCGGACAGTCAGCTTGTCGGTGCTCAAGGTGACCATGCCGTCGGTGCCGGTGTCGACTTTGACCTGGACGGTGGGCCAGTCGCGCTTGATCACGCTGGCGCTCGGCCAGTCGGCGAACTTGCGGGCCTCGGACCATTCGAGGCGCACGAGTTCGGGCGTGAGGAAGGATATCCGCGCGGAGCCGATCGTGCAGACGCCGCCCTGGACCTGAGGCTGCGCGAGGGCAACGCCGACTGCGAGCAGGCACAAGGAAATCGCTACGAAGCGCTTCATGTCAGGAGCCCCTCCCTACGGAATGAACGCTCGTTCACTGCCAGGTGCATGGACCGATTGTCGCCTGCTGTAGGGCGGGCATTTATGCCCGCCGCGGTCGCATGAAAAACAAAGGCTCCGGGCATAAATGCCCGCCCTACAGAAGACCATCCCTCGTTGTCATTGCCCGCCACTCGATCTCGCCATACGTGGGCGCGGAGTTTGTTCGCGCCGCGAAAAGCGGCAAAGTGTAAGAGGGCAAAAGTACAAAGCTTAAGGAGTCCTGGAACAACGGAAACCGCGGATGTCGCCGTAGCTGATATCCGACGGACCGCTGTAGCCGCGGACCGAGCAACGGCAGATCGAAGCCCCGCTATCCCACGACCCGCCCCGCAAGATCCAATACAACCCGCGCCCCGGGAAAGACTCCCCTGTATCCGGGCCCGGAGGGTCATCGACCGGCGAGCTCGCGTAGTACTTCGAGCCATAGTAATCCTTGCACCACTGCCACACGTTCCCCGCCATGTCCAGCGCCCCACACCACGACGCGCCCTCCGGGAAGCTGCCCACCGGGAACGTCTTGCCGCCGGGGCCTTGGTTGTCGCGGTTGCAGCACTTTTTCGGGTCCCAGTCATTGCCCCACGGGTACCTGCGGCTCTCATGCCCTCGCGCCGCATATTCCCACTGCGCCTCCGTGGGCAAGGCCAAACCGTAGTGTTTGCAGTACGCAGCGGCGTCGTCCCAGCTCACTAATACAACCGGGTGATTGTCGCCCTGATCGCTATCCTTGGGGAACTCCTTACCCGTCTCCTGGCAGTAGCGCTGGTACTGCGCGTTCGTCACCGTGCACTTCCCCAGCCAGAAGCCTTTGGTGATCCGCACATGATGGGGGGGCTGCTCATCCTTGTCACCGTCTATCGACCCCATGTCGAACTCGCCCGCCGGCACCCAGACGTACACCCCACCATCCGGGCCGGTCGCGGTGTCACCCGCCTTTGTCCCCGGCTTGTCCAGCGCGCTCTGCGCCCACGACGGCAGGCACAGGCACACCAGGAGAACGCAAAGCCCGATCATTCCAAGCAGCGCCCTGTTCGTCAGCATCTGGTATGCCCCCGCGGGTGGGATTACTTCTCGCCTGTCATCGCCTCGAGTTTGCCGCACCGCCGGCAACCCCTTCTGCCCTCCTACAGCTCCACCGGCCCGAAGACCGGGCAGGGCAGGCCGAGCTTGTCGCGCAGGCCGACGGCCGGGTTCAGCCCGAGCCCATACCAGAGCACCGCGCCCTCCGGCAGAGGATCGCGCAGCCCCAGCACCACCGTCGACGAGTCTTTCGTCTTGCGCGTCGGCACCGCAAGCTGGGTGTCGCCGGCGAAGAGGCTGAAGCCCACGATGCCCTTGGTCGGCGCGAGGCTGCCATTGACGCCCGTGAACTTAAGCTCGATCGACATCCGATCCTTGGAGACCTTCACGTCCTTGAGCCGCGGCCCGGTCTGCACGCTCTTCTTCCCGTACACCACGCGGTCGGCGAGATGCGCCAGCCGCACGGCGAGGGTCTTCATGCCGGCCGTGCCCACATGGATCGCGTCGGAGAGTTCGAGGTCGATCGCCGGCGCCGTGGCGACGCCCGCCAGGTCACCTTCGAGGTCGATCTGGTCGGTCTGCACCTTGTTCCAGTGCGGGAAAGCCGCCGCGTCGCCATAAAACGGTGCGAGCTGCACTTGCAGGAAGGGCAGGTTCGGCAGGCCCAGATCGCGCCGCGTGGCCTCGATGAAAGCGCGCATGTTGGCGCGGTACTTGGGGCCGTCGTCAGTCGCCGCATCGGACTCGCCCTGGTACCACAGGCACGCGACGGCCTTGCCGCCGGCGGCCTTCACGCGACGGATCATCGAGCCATACAGCGAGCGTCCACCATCGGCCAGCCGGTGAGGCGCCCACTGATCGAGGCTGGTGCCGCCATGCGAGCAGGCGAGGAGGCCCACCGGCACGCGATGCCGCCGCCAGATATCCTTGCCGAAGCGCACGCCGAAGCCCGCGCCGAAGGTGCGGAAGTCGCGGTCCCACGCGGCCATCCGCTCGTGATCTTCCTCGGCCGCATTCCAGTGGATCGGGTCGGTCGCCTCGTTGTACCAGCACAGCGGGTCCTCGGCGACGTCCCACCGGTCGTCGAAGTAGAAGCAGTGCACCATCTTCGACGGCGCGTCGCAGTCGACAAGCTTGCCGCAGCCGTCGGCATTCGACTGGCCCGCGATGATGTAGATGTCGCCCACCAGCAGATCGCGCACGACCGTCTTGAGGCTGCCGACGCGCACTTCGAGGTCGTAGGGCCCACCAGTTGGCACGGGGCCGAAGGTGCCGCCGAAGGAGCCTGCCCGCAGCCGGGCGATCTGGTGCCACTTATCGGCCTTACCCTTCGCGAGGCGGACTTCGACGGGCGTGCCCTCGGGGGCATCGGCCGAGCCGCTGATGGGAAGGGTGGCCTTGTTCTGAGCATCGCGCTGGAAGACAGCATAAGGCGCGGGCGAGTCGAGCTTCATCAGGATCATCTCCATTATTGCGGTGAGGAATACTTCGCGCCGTGGGTTCGTTTTGCGGGAGAGGACTCCTCCAACGTTTCTTCACTTTTTCATCGCCCATTTGCGGCCAAATCGTGGGTCATACCCCTTGCACAAAGTCCGCAATACGTTTATCATTTAGGTCCCCGTGCCGGAGAGCACAGTGGCGTGATGGGCGTTTCACGCCTGCGCGGTTGTGCCGCGCGCTTCACTGGCCTTCATCCGCAAGGCCCCACTCCATCTGTGTTCTCGGGAGGGCATCAATATGCGTGTCCGTCCGTTGTTGCTGGTGTCCATGCTTGTCGTTGTTGCCTTCGTGTTGATCCTCAGCGGTTGCGCCACCCCCAAGGAGAACGCCGTCAGCCCCACTCC
>PMZA01000057.1 GCA_003170595.1 Armatimonadota bacterium | reverse complement strand
GCCCACGACGAGGATCACGGCCATGGCCAGCTCTCGTCGGCCGAACCACCAGTGCCCGCTCACCACATCCGCGAATAGCAGGCCGCTCAGCACCAGCATGATGACCGCAGCCACGATGCCGGGGATCACGCAACCGGGCGTGTAGAGTTCCTGCCACGAGGGCCCCCGGCGGTTCTCGAGTTCGGCTTGCTGGTCGGCCTCAAGCCCGGCGAGCCGCTGGGCCTCCTGCGCGGCGGCCTGCTCCGGGTCCGGCCGCGGCACGGGGGCGGGTTCGTGCTTCTGGTGAAGCTCGGCGTCGCACGCCCAGCACCTCACCTCCGCGGCCACGTTGTTCTCGCCGCAGTGCGGGCAGCGGACGGACTGCCCACTCAGGTGCTGGGCGGAGGAATCGGCATCTTCGCCGTGCTTCTTGGCGTCGCTCACGCGCCCTCCAGCAACCCCACCGTCGCCGGTTCGAGAAGGACCGCCACGCTGCCGAGGGTCTTCACCGATCGCAGGGGATGCTCCGATCCGTCGGGCCCGACGATGGTCATCTCGCGACCGCTGCCCACCACTTCGGCGAGGACGAGGTCGGCGCCGTCGATGATCGCCGCCCGTGAGCCGGGAAGGAGTTGGCCGTAGAGGATGCCCAGCACCGACCCCACCGGCACGTTCGCGGCCAGCGCACTGGCGGCCGTGACCTCAACCCATAGCAGCCCGCCCAGGCGGTCGGACCACTCCTCCGGGCCTGCGATGTGGCGACCGCCGCGGGTGGGACGGCCACGTTTGCCGCTGGCCAGGGCGACCGCTCGCGCGGGCTTGAGGACCTGAAGATCGCGCCGTCCCAGGAGCGCCGGAGTGGGGAAGAAGAAGCTGAGCTGAACGCCCAACGCGCGGGCGAGATCGGCGAGGCGGCCGGGATCGGGCTCGTAGCGGCCGGTCTCGTACTCGGCGATCGAGCTGCGGCTGCAGCCGGCGGCGCGGGCAAGATCTTTCTGCGTGAGACCCGCCTGGGCCCTGGCGATCCTGAGCTTCTCAGCCAGCTTGTGAGTATCCATGGGCGCATCCCCTAGCCGGCGACTAGTGTCGGGTTTTACCACATTTCCGCCCCCGAAGGCTCGATTCCTCCCGGACAGCGCCGGATGTATATGGACGGCCCGCGCTGCCCGCTCGGTGACGCGCCCTCACCGTCGGCGCGCGGCCCGTCCTCTGAAGTCTTTCGCGAACCTTGGGAGGACCAATGCTCGGAAAGCCCAGCAAGTTGACGGACAGGCTCTTTACCTTCCTCTGGAACCGCCACGTGGAGAACCGCACCGTGGAGGCCGCCGAGGAAGTTGCGGGCATCAGCCTCGATGAGGTGATCGCCCATCGCAGCCGCCGGACGGAACAGTACTGCGCCGCAGAAGCGCGGATGGATGCGATGCTGCCGCGCGAGGCGATGGTGAAGCTCGCGAGGGCCACGCAGTACCGCCTCCTGCAGGCGGGTGGCGATGCGACCGCCGCGTCGATGGTGAAGATTGCGCTCGATGCGGGCGACCAGGCTGAGGATCGGCCGACGACGATCACCTTCGTGATCGAAGATGCGGCGGCGGAGAAGACGGTGCGGGCGGAGGCCGATGAGGTCGATGAGCTGGCTCTCGACCCTGAGCCGAAGAGGCCGCAAGCGTACCGGTGCTACGTGCGCCCGCTGGATGATAGGGACGCCCCGGTGATGCATGAGCGGCTGGTGCTGGACCTGCCGAGGCAGGGCGTCCAGGCGCCGATGGTCGCCGCCAAATCGCTGCGCAAGCGCGAGGAGAAGTAACCCGCTGCACGCGCCATACCCCTACCTGTGAGGTCACTCCGATGTCATGCCAATATCCTCTGTTGGTCAAGTTGTTTTTCGCGCTCACGGCAAGCAGCTTCGCTTTCTTCGCAGCCGCGCGCGTCTGGTAGCCTTCGTCGGCGGCGCGGGCTCGGGTAAGACGACCGCCGGAGTGATCTGGACCCTACAACACGCCGCATCGTGGCCCGGCTCTCGTGGGATGATGATCGCCCGCTCCTATCCCCAGCTCAAGCAGTCCATGCTCGTCGAACTCGAACGCTGGGGGCGCGATAGCCGCCTCGATGAGGTCTGGCAATTCAACCGTCAGGACATGGAAGTGCGTCTGCCCAACGGCTCGCGCTTCTGGCTGCGATCGGCCGACCGGCCCGATAGCCTCCTCGGCGCCGACCTCGCCTGGATCTATGGCGACGAGGTCGCCCTCTGGGATGAGGCTGCCTTCAAGTACTCGATCTCGCGCCTGCGCCAGCCCGGCTTCATGCACCAGGCCGCCTTCACCTTCACACCGAAGGGCCGCAACTGGGCCTACGACGTTTTCGGTAGGCCGCGCGCCGACCTCTCCGTCGAGGTCATCCAGGCCTCCACCCGCGACAACTTCCATCTCGACCCCGGCTTCCTCGCCATGCTCGAGGAGCAGTACGGCGATACCCCCTTCGCGCGGCAGGAGATCGACGGCGAGTTCGTCAGCTTCGAGGGCCTCGTGTACCCGTGCTTCGCGCTGGGGCGGCACGTGCGCTGCGCGCCGGATGAACGAGCGTTCACTTCCATCGTCGCGGGCGTGNNGGCGTGGACTGGGGCTTCACCAGTCCCGGCGCCATCGTCGTCGTGGGGCACAACGAGAAGGCGGCGGCCGGCGAGGCGGAGTTCTGCGTCCTCGACGAAGTCTACGAGCGCAACATCGCACCGGATGGCACGGGCGAGTGCTGGGTATCCATCGCGGCGCGGCTCAAGCAGCGGTGGGGGATAGGCGCGTTCTTCTGCGACCCATCTCAGCCGGGCAACATTGACGCTTTCGTGCGCGCGGGATTGCGTGCGAAGAGGGCTGACAACGCGATCGAGCCGGGCATCGCGCGGGTGTCCGGATTGCTTGCGAGTGAACGGTTGTTCATCGCGCCGGGGTGCAAGAACCTGATCGAGGAACTCGGCCGCTACGCCTACGAGACCGACCGCGATGGGCGGACGACGGGGCAAGTGAAAAAGACCCACGACCACGCTGCGGACGCGTTGAGGTACGCGGTCGTGGGTCTGCAATCGCGCCAACCGTCGCGGGCGTTTGTGCAGGCGGTCTAAGGCCCCAGTTCGGAAGCCAGGGCTATCGGCCTGAGGGACATCCGCGGCCGGTAGGTTGCCGCTCTAAGGCTTGCTGGCGGGCTTCTTCGCTGCAGGCTTCTTCGCTGCTGGCTTCTTAGCCGCAGGCTTCTTCGCCGCGGGCTTCTTAGCCGCCGGTAATGCGGGGGCCGTCTCCGGCTCCGGCTCCGGCTCCTCGCTCTGCTCGGCGCTGGCCGGCTTCTTCGCCGCAGTGCCGCGCGTCAGAGTGATCCCAGCACTGATCTCAATCTCCGTTCCCCATCCGGACCCCTTCTTCGCCTTCGGCTGGGCAGCGGACTTCTTCTTCGCAGGCTTATCTGTACTCATTTCCCCACCTCCACGCATATTGTAGGCGGACGAGGGCCGCGAGGCAAGATGGGCAAGGGCGGACGACGGGGCAAGTGAAGAAGGCCCACGACCATGCGGCGGACGCGTTGCGGTACGCCGTCGTAGGGCTGCAATCGCGACAACCGTCGCGAGCGTTTGTGCAGTCCACCTGACGGTTCCGGCGGCGCGGCGGCCCGCGATTGACCTGCCGGCGGTGCCGCGGTATCATCCGCGCGATGGGAAGGTGGAGCATGGTCACGCGGGGAATAGCTTTCTCACGGTCTGTCGTTGTTCGGTGTGCGCTGGAGGTTCTGCCGTGCAGGAGCATGCTTTACTGAAGCTGATCGGCCAGGTGAACTACCCGTGGGCCCCTCTCTTCTACTCCAGGGCCGGGGAGATCGCCGAGAGGATTAAGGACAGGTTCAGCGAGGCCTCCGCGACGCTGGCCAAGTGGAGTATGCGCGATGTTGCGGGCCGCCATGTCTGCACCTTCGAGCCCCATGTCGGGTGGGTTGCGTGGGAAGGGTCCGTTGACGAAGCGGCGTTCGGGGGCCAATTCGTCGACCTCTGGAGAACTCTGCGGGAATACCTCAAACTTGAGAAGGCCACCAGGGTGGCCTACCGCGCCATGGTGCTGTGGCCCACCACGACGTTCGACGAAGCGCTCAGCCTAGTTCAGTCCAGCTTCTGTTCCGCCTCGTGGCGTGGGGATCTCGATCCTCCCCACGACATGCTGTTTGTGCTCGAATACGCCGACCCGGGAGTGGACTACGGCGCTCGGATTAGGGTCGCCCCGATAAGGCGCAGCGAATTCACCGACAAGCACGCGGGCCTCTTGAGCTTCCCCGAGGCGGTGACCGCGGAATGCGGCTGTTTCGCCGACATCGACGTGTGGACTGCGCCGAAGGGGGCCGACATGCAGCATGAGCTTGCGGCCCTGAGGGGGCAGGTGCGCGAGCGGATATCGGCGGTGGCCCGAATACTCGGCCAGGGGGCGGTATCAGGTGACTGAATGGAGCCTCGGCCCGGCGGGGGCCGAACCCGTCCAAGCTGCGAAGCCTGTCTCGCCGCCCGCCGGTGGGGACTGCCTGTCGTCCGACCTGGCCTCAACTGACGCTACCCTGCCGCTTCCGCCTGCTCTCCCGCCGGACGGCCAGCCAGGGGGGGCGTGGGTCGCGTTGGAGGACGGTTGGGGGAAGACCGGCGCAGCGGGTCCTGCGCGTCCGCGTGGGGCGAATATCCTTCGGGCGCTGCGGTGGACTATCTGGCTCACCGGAGTCGCCGTTGCGAGCCTTGTCGGCTTATGCGTGGCGCTTGCACTCCCATCCGTTCCGGATATCGGCAAGACGATCGCCCTCGCGGCGACGATGAGTTCCGTCGCCTTGCTGGTGACGGCGACCTTCGCGCTCTACGATGGGGTCATGCGAGCGGCGCGCAGATGAAGTCTCCCAGATCCCTCCTTGAACGGCTAAAGGGGTGGCGGCCTGGCGCGGAGATCACACCGCTTGTCCAAGAGGTGTGGAAGCTCGAGAAGCTCGAGCCGATGGGCAAGCTGAACCTCGCACTCTCTGAGTTGTATGTCCTCGTGTGGGTAGGGGCGGAAGCCGCCGATTTCGTTCTGTCCCTCGGTCGAAGGGAGGCGCTGCTACCCCGTTGGGCGACCGGCGGTGGGCTGCTTGCCATCCCGCTCTTGTTCCTCGGGTGCCTCGTCTTTGTGTGGTACACCCATGTGCGCCAGCACGAGAGGCCACCTGACATCGACGACATCGACTTTGACCTCTACTAGCCCGGTCTATTCATGAAG
>PMZA01000481.1:265-14899 GCA_003170595.1 Armatimonadota bacterium | reverse complement strand
GATCCGAGGGTCTATACGTCCCCGGCGACGTCGGGGAAATGCGCGGGGCGAGCCTGGGGATGCTCTGGAAGAACTGGCATGACGAGATGGCGCGCTTCCCGCAAGAGGCGGCGCGGTGGGAGCTTGAGTTTCACGCGCGGCTGGCGATGGCGGCGGCGGCGCTGGTGATGGCGCTACTGGCGGGGCCGCTGACGGTAGCGGTGGGCAAGGGTCACAGCCTTTCGGGCGTGGCGCTGAGCCTGGGGATAGTCTTTCTATACTACCTGGGAATGTTGTGGCTGCGGCTGGCGGGCGACCGAGGGGTCTTGCCGCCGGTGGCAGCAGCGTGGGGCGAGAATGGCGCGCTGCTGGTGCTTACCGGATGGCTCATCTACCGATTGCGTTGATACTAGTCGCGGCACTTTCATCGGGCAGTGGGGGGACGCAGCAGGCGGCGACGCCGGCTGCGCCGTTTGTCGTGGCGCAGGCTGGCACACAGGTTGGTACGCAGGCCGCCTCTGGGCAGCCCTCCTCACAGCAGCCCGTCGCCACGGATCAGCCGACTCCGACCCCGCCTGCGCCCGCTCCTCAGCCACCCGCGGATCAGACCACTCCCCCACCCGCGACCTCATCCGGCGAAGGGCCTGCCGTCGTGGGTCCGGGTGGAGAACCGCTGCCTGAAAAGCCGGCGCCGATCGCACCTCCGGGAGAAACCGGGAAGCCCGGGGCTCCTGGTGCGACGGGTGCGGCGGCTCCTCCCGCCGAGGAGAAGCTCGGGCCCGATAAATTCCACGTCGAGGCCGATAAGACTTTCATGACCGAGAAGGCCCTTGCCGCCGAGGGTCATGTGATCATCAAGACCGACGAGTACACGCTCCACGCCGACACCGCCGAGGTCGACCTCGACAACAACGTGGCGCAACTCCGCGGGCACGTGGTCATCGAGGGCAACAACCAGCGGACCGAGGGCGACTCGCTGTGGATCAACCTCGACACCCAGGCGTGGAAGATCGAGCGCCAGGCGACCAAGGTGGAGCCGCAGTTCTTCACCGAGGGCGTCGAGGAGCCCCTCTACCTGGGCGGGCGGGAGGGCGACTACGATCCCGCCACCGACATCCTGAAGGTCCTCGACGGCGAGGGCACAAGCTGCGACCTGCCGAACCCACACTATGACCTCCAGAGCAAGCAGATCACCGTGCACCCGGGGGACTACGTGACTTTCGAGAAGCCCTCGCTATACCTGCTGGGCCACCGGATCTTCCGCTATCCCTTCAACCTGACGATGTCGCTGAAGGAGCGCCAGCAGAGCATCCTTCCCGAGTTCGGCCGGGACGACGTCGACGGGTATTACCTCAAGCTGGCGCTGCTGTACATGCTCGCGCCGAACAGCACCGGGGTGCTCCGCCTGCAAGAGACTCAACTGCGCGGGCTGGGGCTGGGCTTCGACCACGCCCTCGAGACGCCGCACCACACGCTGGGGTTCTCGGTGTTCGACGAGCCGTCGCAAGGCGCGCTGTCGACGAGGGTCAACGATACCTGGCGCATGAGCCAGTCGCTGACGTCGGAGTTCTCGAACAGCTATCAGGCCAACAGCGGCTACTCAGCGTCGTCGAGCACCATGAGCAACGACCTGACCTTCCGCAGCGCCGAGGCATCGTCGGATACGACGCTGGGGTTCACACAATCGATGACGGACTCGGACTCGGGGTCGTCGGGGCGCTTCGGATCGACCTTCAGCCACAGCCAGCGACTGGGCTCGCGGACGACGTGGAACCTGCGGTCGACCTACACGCGGGCGACCTTCAGCGGATCGGAAGCGAACCAGGATGAGGAGTTGTCCGAAGAGTTCGAGCTTCGCCACCAGGCCAATGCCTTCGACCTGGACTTCGCGATGAGCAACCAGCAGGACCTGTCGCAGACCTCGGCGGGCGGGTTCTATGCGCTGAACCGGCTGCCCTTCCTGTCGCTGACAACCGATAGCAGGAAGCTGGGCGGATGGAAGGCCTTCGGGCGGGCGTACACAAAAATGACGCTGGAGATGGGGCGCTACACTGAGGAGCCGGACGGCACACAAGTGTCGCGGTTGTCGTGGACAGGCGACTTCGGCGGGTCGGAATACTCGCTCGGGCCGACGACGAAGGCGCGGACGACGGTGCGGTTGAGGCAGAGCTTCTACGACGACGGCGACGCCCAGTACAGCGGGTACTTCGACGGGCAACTGCGGCACCAGATCACCAAGACCTGGACGGAGCAGCTAACGTATGATTACACCGCGACGCGGGGTGTGTCGCCGCTGCGACTGGACTATGGCGGGCAGTCCAATGAGACGCGGGTGTCCTTCGCAAGGGTGGTGCCCGACCGGTCGCGGTTTACGATCGACAGCGGCTACGACCTCATCAGCGGGCAGTTTTTCGACATACGGGCGCTGGGGGAATTGAGGACGTCGGAGCATTTGTACCTGCGGATGCAGACGTCGTACAGCATCCAACTGGGGCAATGGTATCCGCTGGTGCTGAAGGTGACGCAGGCGAGTGCGCATAGCTACGCGGACTTCACCATCAACTATGACCTGGCCCAGCAGCAACTCACGACGGTTTCGGCGGACACGGACTTCCGGTTCGGGCCGTGGTGGCGGCTGGAGTTCGTGGGCAGCTACAGCGGCTTCACGCATCAGATCGACCAGGCGGATGTGCGGCTGACGCGCGACTTGCACTGCATGCTCGGGCAGATCAGCTACAGCACCTACCCACGGAACTTCAACATCTCCATCGGGATCAAGGCGTTCCCGGGTCTTGAACGGGCGCTCGGCATAGGCGGCAATGGCGCGTATCTGCCCAGCGCCGGCGGCGGCACGGTCTACTAACAGGGAACGCCGGGTGAAGCCGAGGCGTTGACGAGAAGGGTTCGGGGGGACGGAGCATGCACGCGCTGTTGATGCTGGAGGTGATGGTCTTGTCCGGTGGAGTCGTAGGCGCACATCAGGATCCGGTATACCCGACGTGGGTTGTGCAGGGGCTGAGGGTCGAGCCCGCGGGCGGGATGAAGGTGAAGGTCGGCGAGGGAACGGCTGACTTCGGTGGGATGAAGGTGGCCTTCCAGGGCGGGACCTTCGACGTTGAGGCGCCCGAGATCGTGGCGGTCGTGGATGAGAAAACCACGCTGTCGGATGAGAAGCCGGAAAGCTGGAACCATGGGACGAGCCTGCGCGAATGCACGTGCTTCGGGAACGGCGCGGGAACGCCCCTGCCGATGTGCATGAGGCCGGGATCGCTGAGAGTGAAGATGGGGCCGGGGCGGTCGATCGCCTACGAAGAGGGTAAGGATTATCTGACCGACGTCATGTGGAACAAGGTCGGTCGCGTGGATGGCGGCAAGATCGCCAAGGGGCAGGAGGTCTACCTCGACTACGAGTACCGGCTGTGGCGCATCGACAGCATCGTGCTGTATCGCGATGGGAAGATAAGACTCGTGCGCGGGGCCGGGCGGAGAACTTGCGCGAAGCAGCCCGAGCTTGACGATACGGCGGAGAGGCTATGCAACATCTTCGTGTGGTTCGACACGGCGGAGATCAAGCCGGGGCTCATCTTCCCGTGCGGGCCGCCGCTGCCTGAGCCGACCGATGCCGAGCGGGCTGAGCGGCAGAAGGCTGTTGCGCATACGCTGGCCAAGCTGCGGGCGGGCGAGGATGTCACGATCGTGACCTGGGGCGATAGCGTCACCGAGGGCGGCGACGCTCAGCCGATAGCGAAGTATGCGTTCCCGTGGGCCTTCGTGAATGAGCTACGGGCGCGATATCCGAAGGCACGGATCAACTTCGTCAACGCGGGCATCGGCGGGACGAATCTGCCGGGGCGCCTCCCGGACATCCAGGCCCAGGTCCTGGCGTACGAGCCGGACCTGGTGACCATCGAGTTCGTCAATGACACCGGGTTTTCGCCGGAGAAGCTGAAGCCGGACTGGCAGAAGGCCGTCGATCTGATGAAGGGCATCGGGGCGGAGATCATCGTGATCACGCCGCACCTGATGATGCCGCCGTGGATGGGCAAGACCTACGACGACCTGTGGTTCACCGACGACCGGACGTCCGTCGCGGCCATGCGTCAGATCGCGCGAGAGAACGGGCTGGGCCTGGCCGATACGGCGAGGCGATGGGAGCATGCGTGCCAGGAAGGCTTGCCGTACATGACGTGGCTGTGGAACGGTATCAACCATCCTGATAACCCGGGGCATGAATTGTTCGTGAGGGATTTGCTGAGCTACTTCTAGAGGAAGGGAAGGAAGTGGGGCGTGGTGCGGGGATCCTTCGCTCGGCAGACGACGCCTCGCTCAGGATGACACCCAAAGGCAGGAAAGCGACGTACGCGGCGGGGCGTAAAGCCCCGCCCTACAGAAAGCATGAGGCAAAGGCAAAGGACATGAGCGAAAAGGTAAAGGTACTGGTCAAGGCTGAGGATGGCGTTGAGCTGCCGCAGTATGAGACTGAGGGGGCGGCCGGCATGGACCTGCGGGCGCATCTGACCGGGTCGGTGGTCGTCCAGCCCGGCGATCGGGCGCTAGTGCCGACCGGCTTGCGCGTGGCCATTCCGGCGGGCCATGAGGGGCAGATCCGGCCGCGGTCGGGCCTGGCGATCAAGCATGGCGTGACCCTGGCTAACCCGCCGGGAACGATCGACTGCGACTATCGCGGCGAGGTGAAGGTGGCTATCATCAACCTCGGCACCGAGCCCTTTACCGTGCGAGACGGCGACCGGATCGCCCAGCTTGTCGTCGCGCCGGTGGTGCGGGCGGAGCTTGAGAAGGTCGATGAACTGCCGGAGACCTGCCGCGGTGAGGGCGGGTTCGGACATACCGGCGTGTGAGGGGGACCTCAGGATGACGAAGACAATGGTGATGGCAATCGTGGCGGCGGCGATCCTTGTAGCGGGATGCACGCCGCAACCGGCGGATGAGAACAAGGCGCGGGCGTCGACTCCGAAGGCGCCGACGAAAGCCACGGCGCAACCGTCAGACGCGGCGGATGTGAGCGCGGTCGCCATCAATCTCGCCGGCGGCGAGAAGAAGAAGATCAGCGACTATGCCGGCAAGGTCGTGGTGCTCGACTTCTGGGCGACGTACTGCAAGCCATGCATCGAGAAGCTGCCGAAGCTTGAGGCCGCCGAGAAGAAATGGGGGCCGGGCGTCGTGGTGATCGCGGTGACGACCGACCCGGACCTGGGGACCGCGACGGGCTGGGCCAAGGCGCACAAGATGGGCCTGCCGATCGCCGAGTATACCGACGAGATGCAGAAGGTGTTCTTCAAGGGCGAAGAGACCGTGGCGATCCCGCAGACGCGGGTCATCGATCAGAGCGGAAAACTCGCCAAGAGCTGGGGACCCGACGGGACCCACGAAGAGCTCGAGCAGGAAGTTCAGGCGCTGCTCGCCGACGCCGGGAAGAGCAAGGGGTAAGGATTGCGATGCGGATGCGGTTGGCCAGGCGCGTAGTGCAGATCGTTGTGTTCGCGGTATTCGTTCTGCTCGTGGTCCTGACGAAATGGGACCCGGGCGGACGGCCTCCGGTCGAGCCGTGGTTCCTGCGGATGGACCCGCTGGTGGCGCTGTCGGCGGCGGTCGCGCCGATGCACCACTTCCTCCATTACTTCGTGCCGGCGATAGTGCTGCTGGCGCTGACGGCGGCCTTCGGGCGATTCTTCTGCGGATGGATATGCCCTCTGGGGACGACGATAGACGTTTCGGACAGGCTGTTCTGGCGGAGGCGCAAGCGCGTTGTCGAGCATGCCAACCGGCCGGCGCTGAAGTTCTACGTCCTGGCGGTCGTCGTGCTGGCGGCGGTGTTCGGCACGCAGATCGCGTGGATCCTCGACCCCATCCCACTGATCACGCGGGCGACGGCTCAGGCGGCGACGCCGGTGCTGCAGGTCGGGTACAACTGGGCAGTCACCGCGGGCGAACCACTCCTCCGCGCGATCCATGTGCGGGCGTATCCGGGCGAGGTGCACACGTTCTCGCTCAACCTCCTGGTCGCGGCCATGCTGGGTGTGGCGATCGGGCTGAGCTACATCAGCCGGCGATTCTGGTGCCGCACGGTCTGCCCGCTGGGGGCGCTGCTGGGGATGGTCGGGCGATGGGGCCTGTGGCGCAGGTGGGTGACCGGATGCCTGACGTGTCACCGCTGCGTGACCGAGTGCAAGATGGGCGCCATCCCCCAGGACCAGCCGAGCCGCACCAAGGCGGCGGAGTGCATCCTCTGCTACAACTGCATCTCCTGTCCCAAGGGAGGTCGCGAGCGACCTCTGGACATCGTACACATCGGCCTGGGCAGCGAGAAGGAAGGGCATCTCACCGAGCTTGGAACGTCGCGGCGCAAGTTCCTCGCGGCGGCCGGGGTCGGGCTCGCATACGGCGCGGTCGCGTCGACGGGAATGTCGCGCAAGCCACTGAGCGACAAGCTCATCCGCCCGCCAGGGGCGATCACTCGCCTGCGCGACGGCAGCTTCCTGCGCATGAGCGAGGACGACCTGCGGGCGACGTGCGTGCGCTGCGGGAACTGCATGAAGACGTGCCCGACGGGCGTCATCCAACCGGCGGTGATCGAGGCGGGCTTCGACGGCTTCTACACGCCGACGATGGTGCCGCGGGTGGGATGGTGCGAGCAAAGCTGCACGGCGTGCGGCGAGGTCTGCCCGACCGGGGCGCTGTCGCCCTTCACCGAGGACGAGAAGTATGTGATCCAGATCGGGCGGGCGTGGGTCAACCAGAGCAGGTGTCTGGCGTGGCGGCGCGGCGACCTGTTCAAGGAATGCCTGGTCTGCTATGAGCACTGCCCCTATGGCGCGATCGAGCTGTTCAACGTCGAGGGGCAGAAGCGGCCGGCCGTCAACGAGGAGAAGTGCGTCGGCTGCGGGCAGTGTGAGAACCGGTGCCCGGTGGACCCGGAGAAGGCAATCATCGTGCAGCGCAAGACGTGGGAAGGCTCCAGGCGTGCGCCGACGGCCGACGGGATCAGGCGACGCTCGCTTGAGCAGCAGGAAAGGAGCGACCCCGGACAGGGCTAGTCGGCGGGGTCGAGCGGGAAATCGATAGCCCGCGCCATCGGGTGGTGCGGGTTGATCACGTAGGCAGTCGGGAAGGCGAGCTTCTCGACCACGCTCGTGTCGTAGCGCGCGAAGTCCGTGAGGCCGAGGATGAGCTTGGGCCCCGGCCTCAGTCCCAGCCCCTTGGCTGAAAAGCCGAGCATGTACGGGTTGAGGTCGGAGCAGGCGAAGAAGCCGCGATCGTCGATGTAGTTCTGCCGCGCATCGAGAGCCGCGCGGACGCGGTCGAGGCTGCCGGTATGGCCGAAGCATGCGAAGGGCGTGGCCCCGTAGAAGTCGTCCCCCTGATCGAGCTTCCCCTTCCAGTAGAGATTGCCGTCGCGGTACTGCAGCGTCGCGGCCGCGCGGTCGTAGGCGTCGAGGTAGCGGCGGTCGCCGAGGAGATCGTAAGCGCGGAGCATGGCGATCATGTTGCGGAGCTGGAAGTTGAGCCAACTCCACGAGCCGTCGGTGACCTGCCAGGAGACGATGCGATCGGCCCAGGTCCGCGCCCACTTGTCGAACTCGGTGTGGCCGAGAAGGTGCAGGTACTCGCAGCCGTTGATGAGATAGAAGAGCTGGATGTTGGTGGTGCCGGCCGCGTCAAGGTCGGTCATGACGCGCATGGACTTGACGGCGAGGTCCTCCGCCTCGGCGGCTTCGGGCGCGTGGTACTTGCGGAAGAGCCAGGCGGCGGCGGCCATTTCGCCCGGGCCGAGGCCGCTGGATGTGGCGGTCGTCACGGGGTCGAAGACGCCGACGCCCAGGTGCCCGGTGCGGAGGAGGTTATCGGCAAGGGCACGGGGAGTCTTGAGCGTGGGCGGATAGCCGTCGAAGGGGAGGACGGAGAGCTTGACGGTGGACGGGCGATCATTGTGATAGTCGAGCGTCACGTCGGTGAAGAGCTTGCCCTTGGGGCCGCCGGCGATGGTCGGAGCGGAGAGCAAGTCGGGAGTGCTATCCCAGAGCAGGAGCAGGGCGCGGCAGAAGGTGTAGGCGCCGGAGTTGCCGCCGCGGATGAGGAGATAGCGGAAGGCGGGTTCGGCGTAGGAGAGGGCGTGCTCACTGGCCCAGACCTCGGAGCCGTCGGGAAGCATCGCGGCTTCGGGCCCCCAGGAACCCGGGACAAACCAATTGTTCTCCTTGTTGAGGCCGCCGATCTGAACGCGGACAGGGCCCTTGCCGTCAAGATTGAAGGCGAAGGAGGGGGCGGTGTCGGCGTCGCCCGGAGCGTAGGAGCAGAGGGCGGAAAGGGTGCGGCCGAAGCCGGTCCAGGTGCGGGTGAAGGACCAGCCCTTCGCTGAGACCGCTTGCGGTCTCCAGCGGACGAGGGGCGAGTCGGTGAAGGTGGTGAGCGCCTGCCAGTCGCCGGCGGCGGACCTGATCGACACGCTGACGTCGGCGACGAAGCGCGGGTTGTCGAACTTGTAGACCAAGGTGAGGGCAGGCGAGTTGGGTATGGGGCGGATGTCGATCGGACGCGAGTCCTGCTTGGCCGGGAAGAGGTACTCGCCGCCAGGAAGGATGGACGCGCGGCAGCCGTGATAGAGGCGGCGGGCGAGGTCGAGGCGGACGACGGGAGTGAAGCGGTCCTCCTCGGCGAGGGCGATGAGGCTGCGAAGCGAGTCGTGGACGAAGTGGATGGGCATGCGCTCGCCGGGGACGAAGGCGACGAGGTCGTAGCGATCGTCGTAGAGGCACTGGAGGAAGTTGCCGGCGAGGAAGTTCATCTTCTCCGGCTCGTAGGGTTCGAAGGCGCGATTGGGGCGCCAGCGCTGGGCGTCCATCGTCTTCTCGACCGGGACGGCGCAAGCGGGCATACGCAAGCCGATGCGAACCGGTGACCAGAGGCCGACGCGGCCGTGGTCGGGCTTGACCGATAGCTCGAGGCGGTTGGGCTTGCCCGGGAGAAGAGCGGCGGATACGTCGGCCCAGAAGCCCAGGTCCCAGGCGCGGCGGAGGGTGAGTGAACGACCGTTCACCGTAAGGCGCGTGGGCGTGCCGAGGACAGCCGGGAAGTAGACGGCGAGGTCGTGCCCAGTCCAGGCAGCGGGAGCCTGGAGGTCGGCCGAGAAGGTCGTCTCGGCGGTCGCAGAGATGGACTTGCCCGGCTGACAGGCGAGGCGGCCGAGGAGCCAGTCGTCGAGCGGGAAGCGCGAGGCGTCGCCCGGCCCCTCGTCGTAGTAGAGGATCTCGCTGAGCAGGGCGCCCCACCCGTCTTCCGGATAGCGGTCCTGGAAGCGGACGAGGACGGCGTCGGCCGTACGGAGGAAGGGCGTGAGGTCGACGAGCGTGCGCGTGCCGACGGTCTCGTGAACCTTCATCTCTGCGACCGGCGCCCAGGTCGTGCCTGCGTCGGACGAGGCTGATACGAAAAACTGCGTCGCCACGCCGAGCAGAAGATAGGCCATGTGCCCGCGGCCGGGCGCGAAGCGGTAGGTGTAGTTCATCGTCGCGCCGTCGGCGATGCGGGTGAAGGGGCAGAGCGGATCGTAGCCGATCTCGCGGAGGGCGGAATGGTCGTCGACGAGATAGGGCTTCTCGGAAGGCTGGCCGGGGCGGATCACTACCGGGCGGGCCGAGGCGTGGCAGAGGGCGGCTGTAATGAGGAGAGCAAAGGCGATGAACTGGCGCAAGGTGTGGGACCTCCTGCGACTAGATGAGGACCTCGCCGTCTTCCATGACGACGCGGCCGTTGAGCACGGTCATGACCGCGCGGCCATGGAGCATCATGCCCCGGAAGGGCGTGTTGCGCGAGAGGGACAGGAAGCGGTCGGGGGCGACGGTCCAGGCGGCGGCGGTGTCGATCAGCGTTAGGTTGGCGGGCTCGCCCACGAGCAGTCGTCCGCCAGGCAGGCCTAACGCGCGGGCCGGACCGATCGTCATCTTCGCAAGGGCGTCCATCAACGAGAGCGCGCCGGGACGGACGAGGTATTCGATCACGACGCCGAGGGCGGTCTCGAGGCCGACGATGCCGAAGGGCGCTGAGGCGAGGCCGGCGGCTTTCTCGGCGGGAGCGTGCGGGGCGTGGTCCGTGGAGATGACGCCGATCGTGCCGTCGACCAGCGCGGCGGTGACGGCGGCGACGTCGTCGGGACCGCGGAGGGGTGGGTTCATCTTAGCGTCGGCGGCGAACTCACGAACAGCGGCGGCGGTGAGCGAGAAGTAGTGCGGACAGGTCTCGGCGGTGAGGCCGGCGAGGACGGCGTCGGCGAGGAAGACGCGGTAGGCCGCGACCGCCTCGGCCGAGCTGAGGTGGGCGAGGTGAAGACGCGCGGGCGTGCGACCGGTAACCACCTGAGCCGCGCGATGCCAGGCGGCGATGCCCTCGGCCTCGCGCTCGGGGCCGACATACGGGACGCCAAGCTCGGCGGCCAGGGGCGGATCGGAGACGACGCCCGCGTCGCCGGCAACGTCGAGTTCGGGATGGGCGACGAAGGTCATGCCCGCATCGCCGGCGGCCATCAGGGCGCGGGCCATGATGTCCTCGTCCTGGATCGGCATGGCGTCGTCGGTCACGGCGAGGGCGCCGGCTTCGCGGAGGGCAGCGAAGTCGCTGAGGCGCGCCGGGTCGCGATCGAGGATCGCGGCAGCGAGAGGGTGGACGATGCACGCGGCGTCGCGGGAGAGGATGGCAGCGACCTCGCGGAGGCGGTCGGGACGGTCAGTCGGCGGGTCGGTGTTGGGCATCGAGCAGACGGCCGTGAAGCCGCCGGCGAGGGCGGCGCGGGTGCCGGTGGCGACGGTCTCCTTCTGCTCGCCGCCGGGCTCGCGAAGGTGGACGTGGATGTCGATCAGGCCGGGGCAGAGAACGAGGCCACTGACATCGATCGCGTGGGTGGCGGGCAAGGGCTCGTCGGTGGGGGCGATATCGAGGATGACGCCGCCCCGGACGTAGATGTCGGCGACGCGATCGAAAGCCGAGGCCGGATCGATAACTCGGGCGCCCCGTAGGACGAGATCAGCGGCCAAGAGTAAGACCTCCCAGGGCTGAGGATTGGGCCCGGAAAATGGAACGCCCCCGACGACGGCGGGGGCGTTCTCGGATTGCGTCAGAACAGGCGATCATCTCTGTGCTCGGGACGAGCGCTCACCTCTCCGCGAGGACGAAGACGTGGGCGACCTTGGCGGTCTTGGCGCCAGCGGGGTCGGTCACGGTTAGGGTGACGACGTAGAGGCCTTCCTCATCGAAGCGCCAGGAAGCGGTGGGGCCGATGGCGTCCTCGGCGACGCCGTCGGCGTCGTCGAAGTCCCAGGCGTAGCGCGACTTGACACCCTCGGGCTGCTCAGCAGCCTCGAAGCTGACGTCCTCGCCGACACGAACGCGGCGGCGGGTCGGGCCGGGATCGGCGACCAGGGACACATCTTCCTGGGCCATCCAGGCGCGGCCGACATAGAAGGTGCCGTTGGTGTCGCCGAAGACGGCGATCTTGAGCACGTGGGCGTCGGCGGCTTTGCCGGGACCGCGGAAGCGGTCGGCCGGGATGACGATGCGAGACCAGCCCTCGGCCTCGATGGCGTCGGGGTCGATGTCGGAGGCGCCGCAGTCGATGAGCCCCTTATCGGTGACGACGACGACGCGAACCTTAGAGATGGTGGGAGTGACCAGTGAGCCCCCACCGAAACCGCCGCCAGGTCCGCCGGGGCCGCCCATGCCGCCCGGACCGCCCATGCCACCGGGACCGCCCATGCCACCGGGGCCACCCATGCCACCGGGACCGGGCATACCGCCGGGCATTCCGCCAGGCATACCGCCGGGCATTCCGCCAGGCATTCCGCCAGGCATTCCGCCAGGCATACCGCCAGGCATACCGCCAGGCATTCCGCCACCGGGCATGCCACCGGGCATTCCGCCACCGGGCATACCACCGGGCATACCACCGGGCATTCCGCCGCCGGGCATACCACCAGGCATTCCGCCACCGGGCATACCGCCAGGCATACCGCCGGGCATTCCGCCGGGACCACCCATGCCGCCTCCAGGACCCATGCCACCGCCGCCAGGTCCGCCTCCGCCGGGTCCGCCGCCACCACGCCGGCCGCCGCCACTGTTAGGGGCTTCCGCCTGAACGATGAGCACGAGGTAGCTGTTGGAGGGGTTCTCGAGGAAGGGGCCAAGTTCGAAGGTCTTGACCATGTCGAAGCGGGCGCCCTCGTAGTAGCCGCGGGTGGTGATCTGAGCGGCAGTCTTGGAGAGGAACTGGACCCCTCGGTCGGCGGGCTTGGCGACGCCGTTGCCCCACGGCCCGAGTCGACAATAGCTGGACGAGCCGTCGTAAATGATGACCTTCTGATCCGCCAGGCTTGCAGCAGCGGCCAGGAGCAAAGCTACCAGCGCCGCCGCGACGAAGAAGGTGCGCCTCATAGACTGTCGCCTCCAGGTGGCCCTACCATGCCGCTGCCGACGGGAGCCGGACAGCGAGCGCCATTTCCCTACTGCGCGCTGAGCAGACGCACGCCGACCTGGTTCAGGAGCACCAGACCGCGCGGCGTAGGCCCAACGGTACCATTATTCAACCAGACTAGACCTTCACCTGCAAGTTCCGTCAATACGGAGCGAAGACGCGCGCCTTCCTCGGGGCTCGTTCCGCGGACCAAACCCTCGAACTCCACGCCGCCCACGAGACGCAGACCGAGCATCGCCCTCTCGGCAACGAGGTCCCAGCCGCCAAGCTCTTCAGCCTCATCGACGAGGGGTTCGCCAGCGAAAACGCGGCGGGCATACTCGCGCGGATCGCGGACGTTGCCGTAGCGGCGACCGCCGAGATAGCTCCACGCGCCGGCGCCGATACCGAGGTAGCTGCCGCCCTGCCAATACTTGAGGTTGTGGCCGCACTCACGATTGGGCCGGGCCCAGTTGCTGACCTCGTAGTGGACGAAGCCGGCGGCGGAGAACACCTCGTCGGTCACGTCGATGAGGGCGAGAGCCGTGTCCTCATCGGGCAGGACGAAGGCGCCCTGACTCTGGAGGCGGTGGAGCTTGGTGCCCTCCTCGATCGTGAGGCCGTAGCAGGAGATGTGCTCGGGACCGAGGTCGACGATCTGATCGACGATGCGGCGCCACGACTCGGGGGTATGGTGCGGAAGGCCGCGGATGAGGTCGACGGTGAGGTTGCGAAATCTGGCGGCGCGGGCGCCGGTGAAGGCCGAGATGCCTTCGCGGGCGGAGTGGACGCGGCCGAGGAAGCGGAGGTCCACGTCGTCGAGAGACTGGATCCCGAGGCTCAGGCGGTTGAAGCCGCCGCTGCGCAGATACTCCAGGCCGGTGACATCGACAGTGTTGGGATTGGCCTCGACAGTGACCTCCGGACGGTCGGCGAAGAGGAAGTGCCGGCGGGCCATCTCGAGGACCTGAACGAGATACTGGGGCGAGAAGAGGGTGGGCGTGCCACCGCCGAAGTAGACCGAGTCGAAGACGACATCGCCATGCAGCGGGGCCACGGCGTCCATCTCGCGGCGGAGAGCGTCGAGGTAGCGGTCGCGCTCCTGACTCGAGGCGACCTTGGAATTGAAATCGCAATAAGCGCACTTGTGCAGGCAATACGGGAAGTGCAGGTAAAGCCCGGCCTTGGCCTTCGGATGTTGCGTATCACCCAGGTCCATGAAGAAGGGTCCTCTCCCTGAGAATACGGATGATGGCACACTAACCCCTACAGTCCAGGACGGATGCGCGATAGACTTCGCGGCAGGGACGGTTAGTCGGAACGCAGGACGGCCATGAAGGCCTCCTGGGGTATCTCGACCTTGCCGACTTGGCGCATCCGCTTCTTGCCTTCCTTCTGCTTTTCGAGAAGCTTGCGCTTACGGGTGATATCACCTCCGTAGCATTTCTCCAGAACGTCCTTGCGAAGCTCGCGGATGTCGCTGGAGGCGATGATGCGGCCGCCGATGGCAGCCTGCAGGCGCACGCGAAACATCTGGCGAGGGATGGCCTCTCGCAGGCGATTGACGATCATGCGGGCGCGGTAAGGGGCGCCGGCCTTGTGGGCGATGACCGCCAGGGCGTCGACGGGATCGCCGTTGACCATGACGTCGATCTTGACGACGTCGGCCTCCTGATAGCCAGCGAGGTCGTACTCAAGTGTAGCATAGCCGCGGCTGATGGTCTTTAGTTGATCGAAATAGTCAACGATTATTTCGGCCAGGGGCAGGCGATAGTTGAGGCTGACGCGGTCGCCGTGGAGATAGTCCATGCCGACGAACTGGCCGCGGCGCTGGTTGGAGATCTCCATGCACGGGCCGACGTAGGTGTGCGGGCAGATGATCGAGGCGCGGACGATGGGCTCCTCGATGGTCATGGTGCGGCCGGAGTCGGGGAAGTTGGCAGGGTTGTCGATCTCCACCATGTCGCCGGTCTTCAGGTGGACGTGGTAGATGACGCTGGGGGCCGTGGCAACGAGGTCGAGGCCGTACTCGCGCTCGAGGCGCTCCTGNNCCGCAGCGGAAGCCGAAGCCCAGAGCCGCCGAAGATTCGCGCTCGTAGTGGAGGGCGGCGTCGTTGAGGGAGAGCTTGTCGAGGGCGTCGCCGAGGGCCTGGTGATGATCGTTGATGGCCGGGTAGAGGCCGCAGAAGACCATGGGC
>PMZA01000481.1:0-173 GCA_003170595.1 Armatimonadota bacterium | reverse complement strand
CCATCATCCGCACGCGATCGCCGGGGCGGACGGAGCCCTCGATTACGCGGACGGAGGTGACCACGCCGCGGTGCTGGTCGAACTTGGCGTCGAAGATGAGGGCGCGGAGAGGGGCCTTCTCATCGCCCTTGGGGGGCGGCACACGATCCACGACGGCGCGGAGAAGCTCGGGC
>PMZA01000508.1 GCA_003170595.1 Armatimonadota bacterium | reverse complement strand
GGCTGTGGCAAGGTGGTGGGCCTCAACCGCGGGCGGCTTGGATGATGCGGTCGGCAAGGCCGCCTTCGCGGCAGGGGCCACCCAGGTCCTCACCCTTCATCGCCGCCGGGAGCGCCCACAGCATCAGGTTCTGGTAATAATCGCTCCCGTACAACCGGTCCCCACTCGTCCCCCGCACCATGTTCGGCGCGTCCCACGTCTCGCCCCGCTCGCACACGATGTTGTGCATCAGCCGCCGCGCAAGCTCCACGCCGAAGTCGACCTCGCCCGCGTACATGTACGTCATCGCCAGCATGAACAACTCGGCGACGAAGATGTTGTCCGCCTCGTAGAACCCCTTGATCGGCCACTCCCCCGTCGCCAGCGGCGTGCCGTCGGCGTGGACGTAGTCGATCGCGCCGAAGCGCGTGAGGGCCACGTTCAGCCGCCTCACGGTGTCGAGCACGATCGCCGAGCGGTCGGGNNCGGAAGACCGGCGCCAGGCCGTGCGACTTCGCCATCCAGTCCCCGTCGAGCTGGTAGCCGAAGATGTGGTCCGACTTCTTCCCGGTGGCCTCATCCCAGAAGTTCAGGTACGAGGCGCCGTTCCACATCTTCGTCTCCATGGACGTCGTGCCCGCGTCGAGCCACGCGCGGACCCGGGCGAGGAAGTCGTCGTCGCCGAGGTCCACAGCCATCGCCTCGGCCATCCGCAGCATCGCCAGGTGGACGCCGCCGGCGTGGGTGGCCATGCCGTGCCACTCGTAGAACTCGAACCACTCGCTCTCCCACTCCATGCCGACGACGCTGACACGGCGGTCGGGCATGCTGATCACGCCGTCGGGCCCGCGGTTGAGGTCCATCGTGAAGCCCACGGCCCTCTTCAGCGACGGCCAGAACTCGCGGAGGATCGCCTCGTCGCCGTGGCAGAGGAGATAGCGGCGGACCATCTCGACGTAGCACGGGCCGTTCATCGTGACCTGGTAGCCGCGGCAGGGCATCGCGAATTCGACGGGCGGAGTCTGGCAGGTGATGCCACCGAAGATCCACGGCGGCGCGCCCTCGTCATCCTGGTAGCCGAGGTACCCGCGGAGCGTCGACAGCGCGGCCTCGGGGAAGAAGTACACGACCGGGAGGTTGCCGTAGAACGAGCAGGGGATGCACTCGATCTGCGGGCAGGCGCGGGGACATTCGTTGAGGCCGAAGAGGCCGTCGGCCGGGCGGACCCAGTCGGGGAGGGGCGGTGCGGCCTGCGCCCACATCGCCGTCTCCGTGACGAGGTGGAGGATGTTGACCAGGCTGTCGCGCAGCCAGATCGGGAGGGCGGCCTCGGCGTAGATGACCTCCTGCCAGGCGAGGACGCGGCGGAGGAGGCCCTGGTGATCGCGGGCGATCGTGCGTGCGGCGGCGAGGGCGTCGGGGTAGTGGGCGGCGTACATGTGGGTGAAGGTGTTGCCCTCGGTCGCGCCGGGATGGCCGCCGCCGATCCACTGCGGGCTGTGCCAGGTGAGGGCGAAGCGGAGGACGGCCTCCTCGCCCGGGGCGAGGGAGAAGTCGATGGCGATGGATGCGCCGGGGTCGGAGGGGCCTGCGTGGGGAAGCTCGGTGGCGATGGATGCCCAGGCGGGGCCGTCGGCAGCGAGGTCGCCGCCGGTGAGAGGGGTGGCGTCGCCGAGGAGGACGAGGGCGTAGGTGGACCGAGGGGCCTCGACGAGGATGCCGGAGAAACCGGGCTCGGCGATCATGCGACGGGCGAGAGTGTCCGCGCCGGCTTCCTCGAAGGACGGGCCGGGGAAGCTGAGGGCGACGACGCCATGCTGAGGGTGGGCGCTCGTGTTGCGCACATGCACCTCGAAGACGATGGCCGGAAGCAGCGACGCCTCGACATCGCCGGGCAGGAACGGCGCCCACGCGCGCAGGCCGACGCTCACCGGCGCGTCCGTCTCGAACTCGAGATCGGCGACCGGGAAGTGGCCGAAGTAATGGATCTCGCGTGCGGTCTTGACGCCGCGGAGCGGATCGAAGGTCCGCAGGAGGTCGAGGGGCGGAGGCGGGGTCGGCGACTCCTCGTGGGGCGCGCCGGTAGTGTAAGGCTTGGGCTGCGACGGGTCGCAGAGGACCCACGTCTCGCCGCCGACGCTGAGGCCGAGGAGCGGAGTGTTGAGCGGCCCGCGGCGAGGGACGTGGGAGTTGAAGATCGTCGAGAAGCCGAGGAGGCCGGAGGTCTCAAGGTCGATGCACCCGGAGGTGAAACCGCCGAGGGGCATGCCGTTGGTGACGGTGGAGGCAAGGCGGTAGACGACGCCGGAGACGGGTGAGCTGAAGCCGTGGGAGGGAAAAGTCAGCCATTCCGAGGCGGGAAGGTTGGTCGGGAAAAGGGTCGGTTGCGGCATGTCGTAATCCCTCCGGATTGGTCGGGAAAGCAAAGGCGAAAGGCCAAGGCCCACCACGCACCCACAGCCGCACCTTGAAAGGTGCGACTACGGTTCAACGATGCCCTTCGTTCATCGATGCTCTGCCCTTCTGCGGATCGCGTCGTGGGCGTAGTCGCACCCTTTAGGGTGCGGCTGTGGGCCGGTGGTGGGCCTTGCCTAGCGTTTGCGCGGACCGACCTGCGTGAGGTCGATGGGCTTGAAGCCGAGCTTGAACGCCGGTGACTCCGGCCGCAAGGAATAGTCGCCCTTCGCCGGGTCGACGAACAACGGGTCCGCCACGACCGAGTTCGCGTCGAAGCCCTTCTTCTGCCAGTCCGCATACGTCCCCACCCCCGCGGCCCCTACGCCCAGCGACCCGTCGCCCCCGGCGTGCCAGTAGAGATTGTGGTCGCAGGTGAGGATGTCCTTCGTCCAGCCGCCGCCGGTGATGAGCAGGGCCGTGGGGTCCGTGTAGTAGACGATGTTGTGCGCGATGACCTCGTCGGCGCAATTGTTGTTGAAGTCGGCGAGGAAGAGCTGGCTCTGCCTGCCCTCGGCGAAGACGTTGTTCTCGATGCGATTGCCCTTCCCGCCCTGGAGCATGATCCCGCCGTTGTTGCTGCCGATGCAGACGTTGTCGGTGACCGTGTACCCGCCCGCGAAGGAGTCGAGGTAGATGCTCCACGACAGGTACACGGGCGTGCGGCCGGAGGACGAATAGCCGATCACGTCGCGCACGAGGTTGTGCCGGATGACGCTGCCGCTGAGGCCGTTGGGGTCGCCCTGCGTGACCTCAATGCCGCCGGTGTCGAAGGTCTCGAGGTCAACGTTGCGGATGTCGTTGTACTCGACGACGTTGCGCTGGCCGGCGTACTTGAAACTGATGCCGTAGCGCGACATGTCGTGGATGCGGTTGTGGGCAACGAGGCAGTCGGACGCGCCGTCCTGCATGAGCACGCCGGCGTTGTGCTTATAGACGAGGCCGCAGTGGTGGATGTGGCAGTCGGTGACCGTGTCGCGGGCGGAGTTGTAGATCGCGACGCCGCCCTCGGCGGAGTAGGCGATCTCGCAGCGGGAGACCGTGTTGCCGCGGCCGCCGTTGATGAGGACCGCGTGCTTGCCGATGTTGCGGAAGGTGCAATCGTCGAGAGTGCAGCCCTCGCAGTTGTTCATGTAGACCGTGCCGTTGAGGCCCATGCTGAAGCCGGCGCACTTGTCCTCCGGGCCCCAGTCGTTGTGGGAGATCGTGAGGCCGGAGAGGGTGATGTGGAAGACCGGGCCCTTGTCCGTGCCCTGGAAATCGAAGACTCGCCCCACGGCCGGCGCGACGACGACGGACTTCTCGGTGAGGGGATGCTTCGGCCAGAGATAGAGCTTGCCGGCCTCGCGATCGAGGTACCACTCGCCGGGGCTGTCGAGTTCTTCGGGCACGTTCTCGACGAAGTAGCGGTCGCCGATGTAGAGATTCGCGCCGACCTCCGGCCCGCCGACGGTGGCGGTCTGATGGGCGTCGTCGATCTTCTGCAGCTCGAGGATTTCCTTGAAGGCACGGCAGGCGTCGGAGGGCCAGATGTGGACCTCGGCGTCGGGATGCGTGGCCCAGGAGGGCTTGAACTCGCCGGCGTTGTAGCGGAAGGCGGTCGTGCTGCCGCTGCCTCCGCCGAGGGAGAGTTGCTTGCCGTGCGAGGCCACGAAGTCCTCGGCCTGGATCAGGATCATGTGCCTGGCGGCGGGTGGGGCGGGGAGGTTCGGGCCGTCGGCGGGCTTCCACTCTGGCACGTCGCAGAGGGCGTAGGCGACGAGGTTGAGGCCGCCGCCCTGAACGTTCTGCCAGCGGAGGAGGTGGTCGCCCTTCGTGAGGCTGATGTCGGCGCAGCGGCTCCACTTGAGGGTCGCCCAGCCGTCGGTGTTGGGCAGGTTGAGGAGGCCGACGGGCGCGCCCCCATCGACGGTGAGGATCGTGTGGCCGCCCATGTCGGTGGTGCCGAAGGGGGCGTTGTCGGCGCCGTAGTACATCCAGAAGGAGTACTTACCGTCCGAGGGTACGGAGACCTTGTACTCCATCCCGTCGCCGGGGTTGTGGATGTTGCCGACCGCGCGACCGAAGCCGCCGGAGCCGCGCGCGACGTAGAGGAAGCCGCCGCGGTAGGGATCGGCCGGGTCGAAGTTGGGATAGCGGGCGCGGATCTGCCGCTCGTCGTCGACGAAGAGCGAGCGGAAGTACCACTTGCCGGCGCGAACGTCGGGGAGGTCTGCGACCAGGACTTTGCCGCGCCAGGGCTTGAAACCGGTGACGCGGCGGCCGGCGCTGAGGATTGGCTTCTCGCCGGGATAGGCCGAATACACCACCGGGGCGTCCTTCGTGCCGGAGTCTTCGGGCGTGAAGGCGATCGTGTCGGGGAGGTAGTACGTGCCGCCGCGAAGGAGGACGTGGGCGGGGGCCTTGAGGGCGCGGATTGCGTCGCGGGCGCGGGTGATCGTGGCGAAGGGCGACGACACCTGTCCGGTCCCGCGGTCGTTGCCGTTGGGCGCGACATAGAACGTCTGCGGCCCCGGCGCTGCGGCGAGGAGTGCAAGGATGAGCGCAGTCACTGGCTACCACCTCGGGCTAGTAGTCGGGCGGTTGGTCGGTGTCAAACTTGCGCATCTCCGCCGACCACGGATGCTTCGGGTAGAGCTTCATCGCGCGCTGAAAGATGATGAGCGCCTTGCCCTCCTGACCGAGTTCGGCGTAGGCCTTACCAGCGAAGAAGAGGACCTCGATCGGGGCGTGCTCATCGCGGATTTCGCGGGCCGCGTTGCCCAGTTCGCGACGGGCTTCGTCGGGCTTGCCCTGCTTCGCCAGACACCAGGCCAGGGCCGTGCGTGACGATGCGGACGGGTCCGGAAGGCTGAGCGCGCGACGGAGGGATGTCTCGGCATCATCCAGCTTGCCCGACATCAGCGCGACGACGCCCACCGTGTCGGCCACGTGCGAGTCGTCGGGCAGCAGGTCCTGCGCGGCCTTGGCTTCCTGGGCGGCCTGGACCCACTTGCCCTGATAGGCGAAGGCGTAGGCGAGATTGTTGTGCGCGCCGCCGACGACCTGCGGGTCGGCGCCCACAACGACGGCCTCCTGGCCCATGCTCACGGCCTCGGGCATTTCGCCCTGATCCTGCAGCGCGTAGCCGAGGTTGGAGAAGGAGGCGGCGAGGTCGTCGCGGCCAAGCTGGATGGCGGCGCGGTACTCCTCGATGGCGGCCTCGGGCTGGCCGTAGTCAGCGAGGAGGGTGCCGAGGAGGTTGTGGTAGCTGCCCTCCTCGGGCCGGAGCCTCACCGCGCGGCGGACCTCGGCGACGGCTTCGCGGGCCTTGCCGAAATGCTCGGCGAGGAGAAGGGCGAGCCCGATGCGGGCGGGGGTGAAGTCGGGGTCGAGGGCGATGGCGCGGCGGTAGACGATGGCGGCCTTCTCGTACTTCTCCTCACGCGCGAGGGCCGAGGCGAGGTCGGTCTGCAGGAGCGCTCGCCTCGGGGCGAAGGCGATGGCCTGGCGATAGGCGGCCTCGGCTTTGGCGGCCTCGCCGCGACGCTCGTAGACCCAGCCGAGCAGGCGCCAGGCGTCGACGCTCGTGGGCGCGATCTCGGTCGCGGTGTGGGCGTGGCCGAGGGCGTCGTCGAGCTTGCCTGCGTTGACGTCGCGGAGGGTCTGGTCCCAGAGAAGATCGACCTGGGGCACGGCGGCGTGGGCGAGGATGGCGGCGGTTAAGGCGGCGATCGCGGCAAGGGTCGGCAGGAGTCGAGGCGAGTGGTTCATCACGCTGGGCAATTCCATGCGGGAGGGCGTTTACCTCGGAGAAAGGCGGCGGGCGGGGCTAAGGTGGCAGCCCCGCCCGCGTGCTTCCATTACTTCGGCGGCATCATCGACGGGTCGGGCTGAAGGATCGCGAAGACGTTGCCCTCGGTGTCCTCGCAGAAGGCAAGGTCGCCGATTTTCGGGATGGGCATCTTCGGCGCAACGATCTTCCCACCGGCTGCCTCGACCTTGGCCAGGAACTCGTCGAGGTTCTCCACAGCGATGACGTTGTGCTGGGGCATAGGGTTCTCGTCACAGCGCTGGGTGATCCCGCCGTCGATGCCCATCTCGGGGGCTTCGCCAGTCTTGACGAGCCAGTAGGGCATCTCCGCCTCGGCCCACTTGCTGACCTTCCACCCGAAGACCTCCGAGTAGAACTTCCCTGCCCGCTCCGGGTCCTTCGCGGGCAACTGGAAATGCACCGGTCTCGGCATTCCCATCCCCTCCGTCCTGTTTTGGTGATGCCTGCAAAGCACGGATTCGACGCGGGGGATAAAGGTCCCCCCGCCCGGCGCGCGAAAGGTCCGGGCGATCGACAGCAAGGCGGACCGCAGGTCCCAAGCGGACCAAGGGTCCCAAGCGGACCAAGGGTCCCAAGCGGACCAAGGGTCCCAAGCGGACCAAGGGTCCGCAGGGAGGCTTACCATGAAACTTGGCGGACCACTCTTTGGCGATGCATCAAGCCCCGAGCTCTGGGTCGCGGCGGCGAGGAAGGCAGGGTACGGCGCGTTGTGGTGCCCGGTCGATGCGTCGGCGTCGGAGGATGTCGTGCACGCGTACGTGAAGGCCGCGGAGGTTGCGGGGATCGTCATCGCCGAGGTCGGCGCCTGGAGCAATCCTCTCAGCCCCAACAGCGACGAGGCCGCGAAGGCCATCGCGAACTGCCAGCAGCAACTCTTCCTGGCCGACCGGGTGGGCGCGCGATGCTGCGTCAACATCTCCGGCTCGCGGGGCGAGCAGTGGGACGGGCCCGACCTGAAGAACCTCACGCAGGAGACCTTCGACATGATCGTCGAGGGCGTGCGGACGATCATCGACGCCGTCAAGCCGACGCGGACGTACTACACCCTCGAGACGATGCCGTGGGCCTACCCCGACTCAGCGGACTCCTACGTGCGGCTCCTTAAGGCCATCGACCGCGAGCGGTTCGCGGTGCACTACGATCCGGTGAACCTCGTATGCAGCCCGCAGAGGTGGGGTGACACTGGCGCGATGATCCGCGACGATTTCGAGAAGCTCGGGCCGTACATCAAGAGCTGCCACGCGAAGGACATCAACCTCGCCGGGCGCCTCACGGTCCACCTCGACGAGACGCGGCCAGGGCTGGGCGTGCTCGACTATCGGACGTTCCTGCGCGAGCTGGATAAGCTCGACCCGACCGTGCCGCTGATGATCGAGCACCTCACCGAGGAGGAGGACTACCGGCTGTCGGCCGAGTACATCCGGTCGATCGCCGATGAGGTCGGGGTGCAGATCAGGTGAGCGCGGCGAAAGGCTTTGCGGTCGCCTTCGTCGGCCCGGCGCAGGCCGAGCTACTTCCGGTCGAGCCGAACGATGCTCCGCCCGGGCCTGAGGAAATCGTGGGGCGGACGCTCGTCACGCTCGTCAGCGCCGGAACGGAGCTGTTCTACTACGCGCGGCACGGCGGCGGTGAGCCGGGCTTCGTCGGCTACGCGGCGGTGTTCGAAGTGACCGCGGTGGGCGAGCGCGTCGAGACGGTCAAGCCCGGCGACATCGTGTTCGCGATGGGCGGACACCGGTCGTCGCAGCGCTGCCACGTCGCCGATGCGGTCGTCGTGCCGCCGGGTCTCCCGCCCGAGCAGGCGGTCTTCGCGCGGCTAATGAATGTCACCATGAGCACGCTGACGACCACCACCGCGCGGCCACCGGCGAAGGTTCTCGTGACCGGGCTCGGGCCGGTGGGGCATCTGGGAGCGCGGGTCTTCGACCTGTGCGGGTATGACGTCGTCGCGGTCGATCCGGTCGAGGGAAGGCGCAAGATCGCGCGCGGGTATGGGCTGCGCGATGTGCGGGAAGCCGTGCCGCTCGACGACCCCGAGGTGGCGGGGAAGGTGGCGCTCGTGCTCGAGTGTTCGGGCCATGAGCAGGCGGCGCTCGACGGCATCAACGCGGTGGCCAAGCGCGGCGAGGTCGTGCTCGTCGGCGTGCCGTGGGAGAAGAAGACGGACCTGACGGCGCATGCGATCACGCACGCGATCTTCCACAAGTACGCGGTCGTGCGGAGCGGGTGGGAGTGGGAGGTGCCGCGCCACCGGACGGACTTCGTGCAAGGGAGTCTGGTCGAGCAGATGGCGGGGGCGGTGCGATGGATCGCCGAGGGGCGCTTCCGCGTCGAGGGGCTGTGTGGGCTGGAGTCGCCGAGGGATTGTCAGGCGGTATACGGGAAGTTGCTGGCGGGGAAGTACGAGCGGCTAGCGGCGGTGTTCGACTGGCGGAAGCTCGCCTAGCGTTCGCGGTTATCGAAGACGCGCGGGGCGGGGTCGGTCTGTGGCATCTGTTTGGCAACACCTGTCCCAGTCACTCGCTCTCACTTGTCGTACTGCCCAAGAACCCGCCTGACCTCGTGCTCGATGGTGCCGACCTCCAGCACCTGCGGTTTCGCAACTAAGAGCGGTCTTTCGACCGGGCCGTAGGTCCTGGCGGGGTCACCGAAGTGCAAGTTGACCCTTACTCGCCCATAGTAGCCTGCGGCCTTGTAGGCGACGGAGGCGGCTAAGGCGGCCGGTAGGCCGGTCTGCTCTACCATCGAGGGCACCTGCTGCACCGAGCTCAGAAGCACGGCGAAGCACGCGAGACCAAAGGCGTCGACGTAGTAGCCGCCTACAGCGCCGAAGGCAAAGACTCCCTGCTGCGTGAGACGCCGCCCGTCGAGCTGGACCGAGTAGCCCGCTTTCCTGAATTCCTGCTTCCCTGGCCAGCCCGTGTCCGGGAAGCCCGAGTCCAGCGCCCACGGGAAGAGCGCCGGTGAGTAGGTCGCCGGCGAGAAGACCCAGGTCAGCCAGGCGTCGCTGCCATGAAGTGCGCCAGGCGCCAGCACCGCAAACTGGTCCCTCATCTCCTGACTGTATCGTACAAGGGCTGCGCCCCCCTCCAGACGGGAGAGTACCTGCGCCGCCTTCTCTTCGTTCCTCAGAGCTTTGTCGTAGAGCCGATCGAGGTCTCCGCGCCCATCAAGCTGCTTGATGGGGTGCGAGGTGTCCCCCGTGCGAACGTAGACCCGCCCTGACGGAATGTCAATGTGCGGCGGATCCGGACTCTCCGGTACGTGCACTGCCAAGACTTGGTTGCCGTCCGCGAGGGGCACCGGGTTGCAGACGAAGTATGGCGCGGGCGATAGCCGCGAGCTGCAGACCTGGTAGATGCGCTCGGTGTCCGCCTCGGCCGCCGGAAGGCCGACGATGCCGCCCGGGAGGGGCTTGTTGGTAGCCGTGTCGGCATTGACTCCGATGAAGAGCCATCCGCCATGAGTGTTGGCGAAGGAGGCTACTGCCTTTGCGATGGCGTCGCTGTCGGTAATGCCCTTGGGCCCCTTGTACTCCACCCACCAGGTCTCTGTCAGTTTGGGCAGCGTGTCATTGAGGTCCTTTTCGGTAAGGCCATCAAGGTCGTTCTGGAATGGGTTGAACACCTCGCTCACCTCTCCTTAAGCACGGCGCGGCGGGCATAGATGCCCGCCCTACAGCAAGCGAAAGGCGAAGAGCAAAGGCCCACCGCGCGCCCACAGCCGCAGGCTGAAGCCTGCGACTACTGTTCAACTATAGTCGGCGGCTGTCGAAACGTCACCCTTCTGTGTATCGTGTCGTGGGCGTCGTCTACGCTTCGCGTTTGTCGACGACGCGGGGGGCGGGGAGGCCGTTCTCCAGCAAGCCCCGTGGGCCAAGCAGCGACATCTTCGGCTCGAAGCTGAGCACCTGCTCCAGCCGTCGCGTCAGCTTTTCGTAGACGCGCAGCAGCTCCTGGTTCGTGTCCGGGACAAAGCCGGAGAGTTCGATGCGAACCTCAAGCTGATCGCGCCCACCGACGCGCTCGACCACTAGCTGGAACCTCTCGCCCGCCTCGGGGAACTCCGCCAGCGCCTCGCCCACGTCGGCCGGGAAGACGTTGATGCCGTGGAGGATGAGCATGTCGTCGCTGCGATGCCAGACGCGAGCCATCCGTGCGCTCGTCCGCCCGCACTCGCAGGGCGCCGTGTCGATGCTCGAGAGGTCGCCCGAGCGATAACGCAGGAGGGGCGTGGCCTCCTTGGTCAGCGTCGTGAAGACGAGTTCGCCCTCGTCGCCGTCGGGGACGAGTTCGCCCGTGGCGGGGTCGATGACCTCGACGAGATAGTGATCCTCGGCCAGGTGCATGCCGTGACGCTGGACGCACTCGCCAGAGACGCCGGGACCGCCCATCTCGCTCAAGCCGTAGTTGTCGTAGGCCAGAAGGCCCAGGCGGCGCTCGATCTCCTCACGCGTGCGCTCGCTCCACGGCTCGGCGCCGAAGCAACCCAGCCGGAGGGAGAGCGAGTGCGGGTCGATGCCCTCTTCCTCGACGGCGGCGGCGATGTCGAGCGCGTAGGAAGGCATGCCGACGAGGGCGGTCGTGCGGAAGTCCTGCATCATCTTGACCTGCTGGATAAGCTCGGCGCTCGACACCGGGAGGACCGAGGCGCCGATGGCCTCGGCGCCCTGGTGCAGGCCGAAGCCGCCTGAGAAGAGGCCGTAGCCGAAGAAGACCTGGACGACATCCTCGCGGGTGATGCCCGCGGCGACGAGGTTGCGGGCGACGAGGTCGGTCCAATGCTGGAGGTCGTTGGCGGTATAGGCCACGACCGTCGGCGAGCCAGTGGTCCCTGACGACATGTGGAAGCGCACGACCTCGCGCAGAGGCACGGCGAGGAGGCCGTAAGGGTAGGCGCGGCGGAGGTCGTCCTTGGTCGTGAAGGGGAGCTTGCGCAGATCGTCGCGGCTCTGGAAGTCCTCGGGCTGGAGGCCGAGGTTGTCGAGGACGCCCCGGTAGAGCGGGACGTTCTTGTACGCGCGGTTGACCGTCGCCTGGAGGCGTTCGAGCTGAAGCTGCTCGAGTTCCGGGCGCGGCATGGTCTCGTAACGCGGGTTGTAGATGGGCGAGTCCCCCATCTGCTCAGACCTCCTTGTAATCCCTGCCGAGGTAGGCGCGGCGAACTTCGCGGTTGCGCAAAAGCTCGTCGGCCGTGCCCTCGAGGACGACTTTGCCGGTCTCCATGACGTAGCCGCGATCGGCGATGCGGAGGGCGGCGCGGACATTCTGCTCGACGAGCAGGACCGTCGTGCCCTGATCGCGGAGGGTCGCAATGGTCTGCATGATCTGCTGGGCGATGCGAGGGGCGAGGCCCAGGCACGGCTCATCGAGGAGGAGCAGGCGCGGCTCGGACATGATCGCGCGGCCGATGGCGAGCATCTGCTGTTCGCCGCCGGAGAGGCTGCCCCCGCGTTGGCGACGGCGCTCGGCGAGGATGGGGAACATGGCGTAGACACGCTCGAGGTTCTTCTCCACCTCGGGGCGGCAGCGAGCGCGCAGGCGGGTATAGGCGCCGAGGGTCAGATTGTCCTGCACCGAGAGCGGGCCGAAGATCTGCCGCCCCTCGGGAACGTGGGTTATGCCGAGGCGGACGAGAGCTTCGGCCGGGCGACCGGCGATGTCGCTCCCGTCGAAGCCGATCTTGCCGCTCGAGGGGCGGAGGAGGCCGGAGATGACGCGGAGGGCGGTGGACTTGCCCGCCCCGTTGGCGCCGAGGAGGGCGACGATCTCGCCCGAGTTCACGTGCATCGACACGCCCTTGAGGATGTGGAGGCGGCCGTAGTAGGCGTTGACGCCCGCGAGGGTCAGGAGGCTGCCGTCGCTCATGCGGGGTCCTCTTCGCCGAGGTAGGCGCCGATGACGCGCGGGTCGGACTGGACCTCAGTGGGCTCGCCGACGGTGAGAAGCTTGCCCTGATCGAGGACGGCCACGCGGCGGCAGAGGCCCATCACGAGGCTCATGTCGTGCTCTATGAGCATCGTCGTGAGGCCCGTCGCGGCGATGCACTGGATGAGTTCGCCGAGGGTCTCGGTCTCGCGCGTGGTGAGGCCCGCCGCGGGTTCATCGAGGAGAAGGAGCTTCGGCTCGGTGGCGAGGGCGCGGGCGATTTCGACGGTGCGCTGGCGGCCGGGCGGAAGGCTGGCAGCCTGGGCGTAGGCGAACTCGCCGAGGCCGACGGTCTCGAGCGCCGCGCGGGCCCGGTCGAGGAGGCGATGCTCTTCGCGGAGGGATCTGGGCAGGCGGAGCATCGACGCCACGGCGCCGCTGTGGCCGTGGCGATGGCAACCCGTGAGGACGTTGTCGAGCACCGTCATGCTGCCGAAGACCTGGAGGTTCTGGAAGGTACGGGCCACACCGAGGCGGGCGATGCGATCCTGCGGGAGGCCGTCGAGGCGGCGGGTGCCGAGGTGAACCGTGCCGCCAGTCGGGCGGAAGATGCCCGAGACGACGTTGAAGAGCGTCGTCTTCCCCGCGCCGTTGGGGCCGATGAGGCCGAAGATCTCGCCGGCGGGGACGTCGAGCGTGACACCGTCGAGGGCGAGGACGCCGCCGAAGGCCTTACGCAAGCCCTCCAGGCGGAGGAGAGGAGCGGCGTCAGTCGGCATCGGCGGCTCGCTCCTTGCGCGCGAAGAGGCTGGCGAGGCCCTGCGGACGGAAGAGCAGGATCATGACGAGGATGACGCCGAAGGCCGGTGCGTCGAGGTCCTTCACGGGCGGGAAGATGCCGCCGAGGTTGACGAGAAGCTGGGCGATGATCGTCAGCGCTGCCGCCCCGAGGACCGGTCCCCACAGCGTCGCCGCGCCGCCGACCACCACCATCAGCATCAGTTCGATGGAGAAGGCGAAGCCGAAGGGCGCCGGGTTCACGAAGTTGACCGTGTGGGCGTAGAGGCTGCCCGCCACCGAGGCGAAGACGGCGCTGAGCACGAAGACGAGGAGCTTCGTGCTGCCGGTGTCGATGGCACAGCTTCGCGCGGCGACCTCGCTGTCGCGAAGGGCGCGGATGGCACGCCCCAGGCGTGAGCGCAGGAGGTTGCTCACGAGGAGGACCTGGAGCAGCACGATCGGCCAGACGAGGCAGTACATGCGCAGGTCGCTGTCGAAGGAGAAGCTGCCGAGGCCGAGCTTGGGAACGCCAGGCAGGCCGGACGGGCCTCCGGTGAGGTCGCCGCCCTCGTTGAAGAGGATGCCGACGATGATGCCGAAGCCCAGGGTGGCCATGGCGAGGTAGTGGCCGTGGAGCTTGAGGGTCGGGCGCCCGACGATGTAGGCGATGAGCCCCGTCGCGGCCGCCGCAAGGACCATCGCCAGCCAGGGGTTGAGGCCGAAGCGGAGGGTGAGGATTGCCGAGCCATACGCGCCGAGGCCGTAGAAGGCCGCGTGGCCGAGGGAGACCTGGCCCGCGTAACCGAGGAGGAGGCCCAGGCCGAGGGCGGGCATCGAGTGGAGGCCGATGAAGACGCCGGTGCTGAGGATGTAGCCGCTATGCGAAAGGATCGGCACGGCCGCCACGAGGACGATCGCGGCCCCGAACCCCAGTACCTCACGCTTGCGGGCGGGCGTCATGCTCATAGCCCCTCCGTGCGCTGGCGGCCGAAGAGGCCGCCGGGGCGCAGGAATAGCACGAGCAGGAGGATGACGAAGCTGAAGGCATTCTGATACCCCGAGTAGCCCTGCGGCGCGAGGCCGACGGTGACGTTCTCGAGGAGGCCGATGAGCAGCCCCCCGACGACTGCGCCGGCGCCACTGCCGAGGCCGCCGATGATGGCGCCGCAAAAGCCCTTGAGGCCGAGGAGCACCCCGCCGTCGTAGCTGGCGAAGGTGATGGGTGAGATGACAACGCCGGCGAGGGCGGACAGCGCGGCACTCAGGGCGAAGGCGAGGCGGACCGTGGCGCTGACATTGATGCCCACCAGCCGCGCGGCCTCGGGGTTGATGGCGCAGGCCTGCATGGCCTTCCCGGCGAGGGTGTGCTCGAAGAACAGCCAGATCGCGAGCACCGCGAGCGCGGTGAGGCCGAGGACCCAGAGGTACTGAACGTTGACCGCCGCGCCGCCAAGCATGAGCGAGCGCTCACCCGAGAAGGCCGGCACGGGCAGGGCGTCGGGGCCCCAGACGAGCTTGGCGATGCCTCGGAGGATGACCGACACGCCAACGGTGGCGATGATGAGCGTGACGGTCGGTGCGCCACGAAGGGGTCGGATGGCGAGGCGTTCCATGAGCCAGCCGACGATCGCAACCGCAGCCACGGCGAGGACGAGGGCGACGCCGAGGGGGATGTGGAACACGACCAAGAGCGAGTAGAAGATGAGGCCGCCGAGGACCACGAATTCGCCCTGGGCGAAGTTGATGATCCCCGTCGCGTTGTAGATGATGTTGAACCCCAAAGCCACGAGGGCGTACACGCTGCCTACCGTGACGCCCGCCGCGAGCAGTTGGAGTAACTCGGACGCGCCCATGTGGGTCTCCGAAAGGGAAGGCCGCGAGGGCCAAGGACGATCGGCCCTCGCGGCAGGAACTACGTGTCGGACCACGCGGCTACTTGGCCGTCGTGAACTTGCCGCCCTTCACCGTGACCAGCGTGAAGGCGTCGGGCTTGAGGCCGTTGTGGTCGGTGGGAGAGAGGTTGAAGAGGCCGCCGATACCGGCGAAGTCCTTGGTGGTTTCGATGCCGTCGCGGATCTTGGCCTTGTCCTCGCCCGCGGTCTTCAGCACAGGCAGGAGGATCTCGACCGCGTCGTAGACGTGGCCCGCGAAGGTCGTCGGCGGCTTGCCGGCAGACTTCTCGAAGTCGGCCTTGAACTTCTCGAGGACCGTCTTCTGCGGATCGGACGCGGCCAGTTCATCGGCGACGATGATCTTTCCGCAGGGGAGGACGATGCCCTCGGCGTCGGCGCCGGCGAGCTTGATGTAGTCCGGGTTGGCCGAGCCGTGGCTCATGATGAGCTGGGCCTTGATGCCGAGCGTCTTGGCGTTCTTGGTGACGACGGCGGGGCCGGGGTTGGTGCCCCAGCAGATGATGGCCTGCGGGTTGGCGGCCTTGATCTTGGTGAGCTGGGCCGTCATCTGCGTGTCCTTAGTGCCGAACTTCTCTTCATCAACGATGGTCACGCCGGCCGCGGGGAGCTGCCTCTTGAGCTGCTCGGCGCCGCTCTGGCCGAAGGCGTTGCTGTCGCAGATGAGGGCGACCTTGGTGAACTTCTTATCCTTGAGGAAGGGGACGATCCGCCCGACCGCGAGGACGTCGGTCTGAGCCGTCGAGAAGACAAACTTCTTCACCGGCTGGGTGATCTTCACGGAGGCGGCGCAGGAGATGAGCGGGATGCCGGCCTTATCGCAGCTATCCGCGATGGCCAGGGTGGTGCCGCTGACCGTGGGGCCGATGATCGCGCAGACCTTGTCCTGGTCGATGAGCTTCTTGGCGGCCAGGACGGCCTTGGCTTCCTCGCTGGCGTCGTCCTCAATGATGATCTTGATGGGACGGCCGCTGACGCCGCCCGAGTCGTTGATCTGCTTTTCGAGCATCTGGGCGCAGGCTTGTTCCGGCACGCCGAGGGGAGCTGAGGGCCCGGTGACGGAGAGGATCGCGCCGATCTTGATCGGCTCGCCAGCGGGCGCCGCGCCGGTCTTGGCCGGGGCGGATGTTGAGGCGGGGGACGGGCCGGGAGTGCCACCCTCCGGGGTCTTGGGGGGACAGCCACTGAGCAGAACAGCCACGACCAATACGGCAAGCACAAGCACTAGCTCGAGTGAACGCACACGCATTTCGGAACCCTCCAGTTGCCGACAAGGTGTTGGGGTACCTAAGGCCAGGGTCCTGCGGACCGCGCGACATAAGCGCGCGTGCGTGAGGCGTCCGTCACGCCCGGGTGCTCTCCAGCACACGGGATTTTACGGTAGACGTTTTGCCGGGTTTGTGCAAGGGGAAAAGGCGGCGCCTGCGCGGACGTGACAACCAAAGGCCCACCACCGCCCACAGCCATGCGGGCCTTTGGTCCGCTTAGCTGAAGCCTGCGACTGGCGCTCACCGATGCCCTTCGATCATGGATGCCCTATCCTTCTGCGGATTGCCTGCCCCGACCGTAGTCGCACCCTTATGGTCATTCATAAAATAACT